>DATGLT010000195.1:0-23413 GCA_035294005.1 Verrucomicrobiia bacterium | reverse complement strand
ACTTTGAACTTCTCGGCCGTTCAGCAGCACTACGTGCAATGAGCAGGCCCATCCTGAATCCTCTGCCTAAATCATTAAAGGACGTGCTGTACACGAGGGACGAGGTTGCGCGAATGGCGAAAGTGTGCGCGCACACGGTTGCAAGGGACGTACGCGCCGGCCGGTTGAAGGAGATTCGATTCAACCGTCGCCGAATACGTTACACTCGAGAAGCCGTTGAAGAGTATCTCGCAGGAAAATATCAAAGCTGAATACCCAAGGCTTCTCACGGCTAAAGCGCCTCGGAACCATCGGCATGAGGCCTAACGCATGAAGAGACAATCCTGGAAAACAGCCAAACAGATAGCCAATAGATATCACCTCTCGATTCGGGCTATCGCGTACCTGGTTGAGGACCGTGTCTTGCCGGTTTACAAAATCGGGCGCGCTGTACGATTCGACCCGGTTGAATGCGACCTGGCGATGAGGGCCTTCCGCCGCAATTCCAAATTTGATGGGTCATTCAGGCCGGGGCCGACGAATAATCAACCTCCACTGTAAACATAGTCGATGAGCAACGAGCAACGAAATTTCCTATCGCTCCCGCGCTACCCCGGCTTGATCTCACTGCTTGAGGCCTGTTGGCTGTTTGGGCTTCTTGAGCATCAAGGAAAGATTTTGATTGCGAACGGCCATCTGGTGCCGGCCGGAAAACGACGGAGGCCCCGCAAGGCACGTCTGTTCATTTCCGCTTACATTTTGGAATTGGCAGCCGATCGCGACTGGCTCAATAAAGCCAGGGACATCTTGGTTTCGCATTGGGAGGAGACGAATACTCTAAAACGCTTACGGCTTGGTGAAAAATCGTCAACGCCGCCGACAGCATGACCCAATGATGGTATAACGCAAAGCCGCCCCGAAGGGCGGCTGTAAAGATTTGTTGGAGTTTAAGGACTACCGGCGTCCATGCTCTCCATGGTATCCGCCATGAAAGCCCTCGTGGCGTTCGGCACGGAGCCCTCGGTCCCAATGGCCGTCATGACCCCAGCGAGCATCGCGGTCCCAGTGAGCGGGCGCGCCCCAGTGCCCACGTGTCCATACCCAATGGTTATCACACCATCCCCAGTTGCCTCCGACCCAAACGTAACCGGGCGTAGGGCATACAGGCACGGTCTCGACAATCGGCGCCGGCATGGATGGTTGCACACAAACTGGGGACGGTGCTACGACGACCGGTGCAGGAACCGGGATTCCAAAGTTGATTCCGAAACGAACCCCGGCATTTGCAGCGGTGATTCCCACTGCAGCAAGGGCCAGAATTGCAATAGTCTTTTTCATATTCACTACCAATTCGACGCCCTGGCTCGGCAAAACATCGTTACAACGGAATTACTGTTTTGTAAGGCAGCGGTGGACAGCTCTGGGGACTTGCGGTAGGAGGGACAACTATGAAGAAGAAATTGACGGTTTACCAGAAACCAACGTGCACCAAGTGCCGGATGACTTTGCGGATTTTGAAGGAACGCGGTGCGGATTTCGAAGCCATCAACTACTTTGAAACGCCTTTGACGGAAGCACACTTGCGTGGTTTGTTAAAAAAACTGGGCCTGACTGCGCGCGACATCCTCCGCAAAGACGAACCGATCGCGAAGGAGTTGGGCCTCGCTAAAAGGGAATTTTCGGATAAGGAATTGATGGCTCTGATGGCTAAACATCCTGATCTGATCCAAAGGCCAATCGTTGTGCGCGGGGATCAGGCTGTGCTGGGCCGACCACCAGAGAACGTCGAAAAACTGCTCTGAACTTGGGAGCAGAGGGGCTCTGACGAGAGCCATTCGCATTTTCGCGATCTACTTGCGGGTCGCACGAAACCGGAACCGCGCCCTCGCCCGCTCGACGACCACACTTGCGAAGCCGGCTGCCTCCAGTCGTCGTCCCATGGTGTTTGGCGCAACGGGACTGTAGGTGTCGCCAAGGTGGATCATCCGGAACAGGGGAGAACCAACGCCGTCGAAGCCAGCGAAGACACCACCGGAGCGCAGCACGCGCCACGCTTCACTTAGAAGCCTGTCCTGCAACGCGACCGTCGGGACGTGGTGTAGCATCGTGAGCGATACCACGCCAGAGAACGAGCCGTCCGCGAACGGCATTGCCGCCCCGTCACCGTGGACGATGCGCACGCCGAGGCCGCTCAGTCGCTCCTCCAGCTCGGCCGCCGCGGCCGCGTCCACTTCCAGGGCCGTCGGCCGCCGTGTCCTGCCACGCAACAGGTCGGTGGTAATGCCCGGTCCCGGGCCGATTTCCAGCACATCGTCCCCGAGTTCGACTCCTTGCAAAACCCAAGGGAGTAACTGCTGCTCAACGCGACGCCGCCACGGTCCGGAGCGACACACTCGCCGATGGAACCAGTTCATGCTGTGGTCCTCCTGATCGCCTCAACCGTCAGCAGACATTGTTCCGCACGGACGTCTTCAAATCGCTCCACGAGCTGTTGTCGAAACCATGCAAAGGCAGGCCGGCGCTTGGAATAAAATAGGTGGCTTAAACGGCTGCGGTGGTAATCGGAGGAGCCAAAACGGGGAATCGGAACTCGAAACTGCGGAGCCTGCTCCAGAAGCTCGGCCCACTGGTGCTCGAGTTTTTGGCCGGCGATCGTGTACCACACCTCTACGGGTTCAGCCACCTGAAGCAAGTAATCTATATGCCAGTGCGGAGCGGCAGTTGATTCCAGATGATGGCCGATGCGCGCACAAAGCCCGCTGGCTCCGAAAGCACTTCCGACGTAAGCATAAAACCCGGGCACGATGTCAAATTTCCCCAGTTGGCCAATTGCAATCCGCTTCATCTGAGGCACCCACGCAATCAGCATGTACGTGCCTTTCTCGTCCGGGAGGTCCATTCCGGGTCACCCGAAGGTGCTGCCGTTCCAGCCCCAGTTCCCTGCTTCAACCTCCGTGAAATTGAGGTAAACCCGGTCGGGGGCAATCCCTAGGGAATCTTTCAGCAATTTGCAGATCTGCTGGGAAAGCTTGCGATTGGTTTCACCATTCAGTCCGCCTATCCCGCGGACATCCACGAAAGCGGCGTCTCCGGCTTTGCCGGACATCAACATGGTCGACTGGGTAACAGTGACCATCACATACTGTTCCGGTTTGCCGGTGGCTCCGGCCACGGCCTTCGAGAGCGCAGCTAGTAGTGGTTTTCCCTTCTCGTCCGGCAGAGGAACCGTTGTTTCGAGTTTCAGCAATGGCATACAGGACGTTTACACCCGGGCCGTGCTGCTCTCAAGCCGCGAAAACGCCCGGGACATGTCGGCGCGTTTGTGCGTTATTAACTGCATGGGCAAAGCATCAGTCCCAAATGTGCAGGCGGTGACCAAGTTTGTTCGCGAGGTCATCGGGTGCGACTGTCCGGATGAAGTTTTCCGGCACATTGAAATTCAGCACGGCAGTTCTGCCGTCAAAGCCTGCCCAGCCGATTGTGAACTGCGCATCGGGGGCCGGTTGCTCATTGTGGTTACTTCGGAACCTCTGCCGAGACTTGCTCGGCATTTAGCCGAAGTGGTCGCCGAAGGCAAACGGGCCAGGGATGAACGCAAATTCAACCGTTTCCGGCTGGTGGTGGCGACGGGGAAGGCTGCTGAGGAGAGCGAGCATTTCTTCCGGATGTTTGAATCGTCAACCGAGAAGGACGAGCGAACGCATTTGCACGTTTTGTCCAAGGGTGAGGTCCCGAACTTTTTCTCTCATGCGCCTGACGCAGATTGAAGTCGAATGTTACGCCGGCGCCAAAGCGGACGAAAAGCCGCGCCGGTTCACTTTGGAAGGCCAGACGATCGAGGTGGGCGAGGTGCTCGACCGGTGGTATCAGGTCGAAAACAAACCGGAGTACCCGCGTGCGGATTACTTCGGCTGTCATCGTCACATTGCTTTCTTTTGTGTTTCGTTCTTGGCCAACTGAAAGGTTTCCCACCCGCCTCCGAGGGCCTTATACAGGGTGACCAAGTTCTCGCTTACGAGCCGCTGGCTGTCCACCAATTGGTCTTCGGCGCCAAAGAGAGAACGCTCGGAATCCAACACGTTCAGGAAATCGCCGTTGCCGGTGGTGTAGAGTTCGTTCGAAATTTCCAGCGCGCGGCGATTGGCGACCACCGAGTCGTTCAAGGCTTTCCAGCGCGTCTGCTCGTTGGTGTAGGCGACGAGCGCGTTTTCCACATCCTGAAAGGAGGTCAGCACCGTCTTTTCATAGGTGGCGACCGCCTGTTCTTGCTGAGCGGTGGCGATTTTGATCTGGGCGCGAATGCGAGCGAAATCCAGGATACGCCAAGTCACTGTTGGACCCGCCGACCAATACTTGCTGCCTCCCGTGAACCAATCGCTCGCGCTCAGGCTCTGTAGGCCTGCCGTGCCGCCCAGGGACAATTTCGGAAACAGCTCAGCCGTCTGGACGCCGATGCCGGCAGTGGCGGCCGCGAGTTGCCGCTCTGCTCGTCGCACGTCCGGCCGGCGTCGGAGCAATTCTGAAGGCAAGCCGACCGGAACGGTCGGCGGAGTCGTAGGAATCGGCTCATCGCGGTAAAGTTCAGCCACCAGCGCGCCAGGCTCTTCCCCCAGCAGTACGCCGAGTGCATGAATCGCCTGCTTCATGGCGGTCTCAAACGTTGGCACAGTAGCCTCCGTCGTGGCCAGGAGCGCTTGGGCTTGTTTCACATCCAATTCGCTTGTAAGGCCCGCCTTAAAACGCGCTTGGGTAAGTTCAATGGACTCGGTTTGTGCCTTAATATTGTTGCGTGCAATGACAAGTCGCTGCTGGTTTCCGCGCACCTCCATGTAGTTTCGCGCGACATCACCCAGCACTGTCATAAGCACATCGCGGAGGTCTTCCCGGCTGGCAGCCAGGTTAGCGGTGTCCGCTTCCAACGTGCGGCGTTTGCCGCCAAAGATGTCGATTTCCCACGTCGCATCGAAGTGCGTATCAAAATTGTCGTAATCCAGTTTCTGACCCGGAAAACTGAACTGCTGGTTGTTCTTCGAGAGCCTCTCCCTGGTATATCCAACGGAGGTGCCAATGGTCGGCCCGAAATCCGCCACCGCTCCGGCACGCGTTGCCCGGGACTCATGCAAACGGCCCAAGGCCAGGCGCAGGTCATAATTGGCCTTCACCGCGCGTTGGATGAGCGAATCCAGTTCGGGATCGTTGAAAGTCTTCCACCATTCGACCACTTGCGCGTTGCTGTTCGTGGTTCCGCCGAGGAGCGGCTCGCTCCAATTAGCCGGCGCGGCCGTTTGAGGAGGATGGTAATTGGGGCCGACTGCGCAACCGCTGAGGAGAGTTAAGATGCCTGCTAAGAGTGCGCTCGAATTTCGTGTATTCATTTGCTGGCCCTTTCATTGCGAGCAATTGCCCCCGGAGAGTTGGTTGTGGTGAGGATTCCGGATGGCGCTGGCGCTTCAATGAAGACATCCATTTGCTGTCCAACGTAGATGGGAAGCTCACCGCGCTCGAAACTGTAAATGACCTGAAGCACACGAGTGTCCACCCGTTCAGTGGTGTCCCCCGTGAGCGAGGTTTTCGGAATCACGAAGGGCTCGAAGCGAACAAATTTGAGCGGCGTCTGATCTCCCGGTTGCCGCGCAAGGATCCCTCTGCAGGGGACCCGGGTTTCACGCGCCAGGCATCGTTCTCGTCGACGTCTACGCGGACGCAGAGCGGATCGACGCGGCCAAGCAAGATCAAAGCCTGGGCAAGAACACCGGTCTGCGCGAACTCGCCCAGGTGAACCTTGAGTTGCAAGACCTGGCCGTCCACCGGCGCGCGCACGGTCAACCGCTCCAGGTTAGTTTGTGTCGCTTGAAGATCGGCTCGCGATTGCGCCAGTTTCGCCACGGCCACAGCCACCGCGTCACGGCGAGTGGTGACTTCCTGCACGCTCAAGGCGCGGCGATCGGTCAGGCTTTGTGCCAGGGCAAGCTGGTTGGTGGCTTGATCGACGGTCGCCTCCGCGACCTGCAGGGCCGCCTGCTGCTGCGCCAATTGCGCCCGCGTGGCGCGGTCGTCAATGGTAAAGAGCGGGTCCCCGGCCTTCACCCGGCTGCCGATCTGGACGTAGATTTTTGAAACCAACCCGGCGATGTCGGTGCCGATGGCGATGTTTTCCGTGCTCGCCTCGACGATTCCGGACCCCGCGACAAACGTTTGATACGGCGCTTGGGCGGGTTCTGCGACGGGTGGTGCGGGTGGAATAACTTTGTTTCCCTGAACTACCGTGGCGACGCCGAAGCCGATGCCGACCACAGCCAGGATTGGAATGACATATTTACGGATCATTTTGGTTTCCTTTCATTACTTTCGAGTGCCGTTAAGTTCTGCCGGCGAGTTGACGACTCGCTCGATGTGACCGTCATCCATTTTGGCAATGCGGTCGGCAAATCCAAAAATGCGCGCATCATGCGTAACAACAATGAGCGCGCGCCCATCTTGCAGGGCCACTTTGCGGAGCAACTCCATGATGGTCTGCCCCGTTTCATGGTCCAGCGCGCTGGTCGGCTCGTCGCAGACGACCAGTTTCGGCTGGTGCACCAGCGCGCGAGCGATGGCGACGCGCTGCTGCTGGCCGCCGGAAAGTTGGCTGGGCATTGCGCCCATCATGCGGTCGTCGAAGTTCACCTGGCGGAGGACCTCGCGCGCGCGCTCCGTTGCCTTGCGGCGGCTTTCGCCCTGAACGAGCAACGGCACAGCCACATTCTCGGCTGCGGTCAAAGTTGGGATGAGATTGTAGGCCTGGAAAACAAAACCGATGTTCTCGCCCCGGTAGCGAGTCTTTTCACTTTGCCTTGCTGCGCGGAAATTGTGGCCAAAGACCACGCACTCGCCCTCGGACTGATCCAGGATGCCGGCGATGATCGATATAAGCGTTGTCTTCCCACAGCCGGAGGGTCCGACCAGCATCATCAATTCACCCGGCCGCACATCCAGATCTACCCCGCGCAACGCCTGGACCGCCGCTGTGCCTTCCCCGAAGATCTTTCGGAGCCCGGTGCATTTGACGGCGACACCGTTCTTTTCTGTTTCGTTCATATTCAACTCCTCAAAAGCGCGCATGATCAATTAGCTCCGAAACACGATTGCGGGCTCAAGCCTCATGACTTTCCAAATGCTTGCCAGGGCCGAGCCGACACAAATCAGCAACACCGCTCCAGCAGTCAGCGCCAGGACTTGCCACGGCAAAAGGAACGCCAGCTCGCTGTGGTTTGAAGCGGCTCCAAAGAGGCAGGCCGCTCCGACGCCAAGTCCGTAACCAATCGCTCCGACCGTGAGGGCCTGGAGAACAATCATGCCCAGCAGCTTGCCATTCCCCGCTCCCATGGCTTTTAGCGTTCCGAAATAGCGCAGGTTATCGAGCGTGAAATTATAGAAGGTTTGGCCCGCGATCGCCGTGCCGATGATGAACCCGAGCACAACCGACATGCCGAAGTTGATGGGAATGCCGGTGTTCTTCATGAAGTAATTCAGCGTAAGTTGAACGAATTGCTTATGGGTGTAAGCGGCCAACCCGGTCTTTGCTCGAATGCGATCACACACGACCTGGGAATTCTCACCCGCTTTGGATTTAGCCAAAACAAAGGAGAGCAGCTTGCGCTGCCGGGGGGCAAAGATCGTGGCGCGCGAGTAGGTCGTGTAAACCATCGGCTGAGATTGAAACGTGCGCGTGGTGCGGCAAATGCCCACAACGACGGCGCGATGATCGTTCAACTCCATCGTGTCGCCAACCTGAAGCGGCACACGACGACCGCCGGGCAGCACTTTGGCTAGTTTGCCGGAGGCGCCCACTTCGTCTACAATCACGCCGTCGCTACGGCGCAAATCCGCGAGTGTTCCCTGGACCATGATCGGTGGGCCGCCGATAAGCGTGGCGTCGTCCAGGCCGATGAGGTTGCACGACTGAAAGTTGCCGTTGTCGAGCCTCGCCTGGAGTAATCCCTTATACAGCGGCACGGCCCATTCAATGCCTTCCACGCTTCGGACACGGTCCAAATCGGTATCCCGGAGCGGTTTGACGTCATCCACAAACTGGACTTTTTCGTCCATGACCCAAATGGAGGGAAGAGAGGTGTCGGTCAGGAACCCAAAGGTGCGGCTCATCAGACCGACGAAAATCCCGGCCTGTTGCGTCAGCAGCAGCGAGGCAAAGGTTAGCCCCATCAGAATCCCGAGGTACTTGGCCCGGTCGCCGATTAGCATCTTCAAAGCGATGAAGTTCATAGTCTCTAAGCGAACTACTTATGGTCGTTCTAGTTGGTAACGCGCCGGAAGGTTGTCAAACCCGACAGGGCTTTCCTTCCAGCCTTTCAATGCGGTTATTGAGAATTTGGTGATATGCGCGGCAAGTTGCTGGATCTCCGCTGGACCGAACTTCCGGTCGGGATTGAGGCGCGCCACCATCTGGCGACAGTGAAAGTAGAACAGCCATTGCGCCACGACGCTGAACACGCACAGCCAGAGAGTTTCTTCATCCACCTCTCGGCCAACTAACCGGCCAACAATTGATTTCAACCGCTCCGCGTTAGGGCGAATCTGTTTTTTTACGAGGAGGTCGAGCATAACGGTCGGCTCGATCATTTCCTGGGCGATCAGCTTCCCAAACCAAGCCGGGCGGCCCTGATCGAAGAATCGTGCCAAGGCGGTATGAACGAACGAGTAGAGCTGCTGCTCCGCCGAGACGGTAGAAAGCTCTGGCTCATGGAAGCGTGGCGCGTAACTCCTGGCGTAATCGAAGACTGCTTTATAAAGCTCCTCCTTTTCGCCGAAATGGTAGTTCACGGCCGCGTTGTTCACGTTGGCTCCTTCGCAGATTCCGCGAATAGTCGCCGCGCGGAACCCGCATTCGGCGAACACTTCCCCCGCGGCCTCCAGGAGCCGCTCTCGAGTCTCGGGTGTTTTATCTTTGCCATTCATAAGCTTTAGTCCTCAGTTTAAAATGCTCGCTTCAAGCGCCTGTTTGAATGTGTCCACGAGTTCTTGAGCCATGCTATTTGCTGAAAATCAGGGAACCAGGGTGTCGGCAGATGGCAACGTCTTATGCTCAACGGCCGAAAACTCCTTTGTTGTTTGGGTGAAGGTGCCGTTGCCCTCTTCGGGCATGCGGAGCCGCTCGCATCCGACAGCGGAGCCGATGGCGGCGTTTTCCGGGTCGACCTCAACGGCTCTCAAGCCCCCAACTTCTTGGGATGCTTTAGCTGATTCTGGGACAGCGCGGTTGACTGTGTTTCCTCGGAAGAGCACCGCCAGGCCCACGCAGATGCTCCAAGCCAGAAGGATAAAGACGACCATGAACATCATGAAAGCATCGTCGTTCAGACCGAAGACCGCCTGCGTCAGAACTGTGGAACTTAAGATGTCTGTCATATGTTCGACTTTGTTTCCGATTGAGTTCTCTCAATCACGTGAACATCTTCCCCCCGTTCCGTTCATCCTTCTAAGACCTTGTTTGTTGCAGAGTCATGCCTTTCAGGCATATCTTGGGCGGCGATGGAACTGCGGCATTTCAGGTATTTTCTGGCTGTGGGTGATGCATTGAGCTTCACCAAAGCTGCGGCTCAACTGCGCATCGCTCAGCCGGCGTTAAGCCGACAAGTGCAGGATTTGGAGGATGAAATCGGCGTGGACCTGCTCAAGCGGAGCCGGCGTGGTGTTAAGCTTACAGCCGAGGGGAAGCTCTTCCTGCAGGAGATCCGCAAAATCTTGAAGCAGACCGAAGAATCCGTCGAAAAAGTTCGCGCGCTGACGCGAGGCCAAGTCGGAGAATTGCACGTCGGCTACGCTGCCGCGCCCACAGTGGAAATCCTGCCGCCGGCGCTGGCCGCTTTTCAAAAGGAATTTCCGCGTGTCAATGTAGTGCTTCACGACCTGTCACGACACGAAATCATCGAAGGGCTGCAGAACGGCACACTGGAATTGGCGGTTGCGCCCAGGGCTCCAGGGGCGTCGCACGAGGGAATCGAATTTGAAGTGTTGCTAACGTATCCGTTTTGGGTGGCGCTCCCGCGCGAACATCGGCTAGCTCGACTCAAATCCATTTCGCTTGAAAAGGCTGCCGCCGAACCACTCATCGCCCTTCGTTTCAGGGGCACACCAGCGTATCACCAAATGCTCGACCGGATGTTCGCTCCCCTTGGTATCAAGCCCCGCGTTGTTGCGGAGTGCGACACATTCAGTTCCCTCATCACTGCCGTGGAGACCGGCCGTGGTATCGCGTTGGCGATCTCGCCTTTTAAACACGTGAGCGGCAAACGCGTTGTCTATCGGCCGTTGGCCGACGCGCGCGAAGCTTTTCCGGTAGGCATTGCGCGCGCGAAAAGCGGGGACGTCACTCCGGCGGGAGAAAAGTTTTGCGAAATACTCCGAACAGTTGCGAAGGGGACAATTGGGGCCAGGTCAGGCAATCGTTTTTGGCAATAGTGAAACAGCAATGGAATTGCGGCATCTCAGATATTTCTTGGCCGTGGCGGAGGCTTCGAACTTCACAAAGGCGGCCAGAAGCTTGCGGGTCGCACAACCCGCGCTCAGCCGGCAGGTACAGGACCTGGAGGAGGAAATCGGGGTGGACTTGCTAAAGCGCAGCCCAAGGGGCGTGACGCTCACCGCCGAGGGGAAGCTGTTTTTGGAGGAGGTTCGAGACCTGCTCAAGCGGGCAGACGAGTCGGTGAACAAGGTCCGCGCGCTGGCTAGAGGCGAATACGGCGAGTTGCACATTGGTTACTCCCCCTCACCGACCATAGAGCTACTTCCCCCGGCCCTGGCGGCGTTTCAAAAGGCCGTGCCGGGCGTCAAAGTATTGCTGCATGACATGTCGGGTGGTGAAATCGTGGATGGGTTGCGCAGTGGTACTTTGCACCTGGCGGTTACGCCGTGGGTGATCGGTGAACACTACCCTGATGTGGAATTTGAACCGCTCCGAAGTTATCCCATTTGCGCCGTCTTGGCTCCAGGCCATCCCCTGGCGCGATTGAAGGCGATCCCGTTCGAAAAGGTTGCGGCGGAACCACTGATTACTCTGAGTCGCAAAGATTATCCAGACGCTCACGCCCTTCTGGAACGCATGTTCAGGCCTTCGGGCCTCAAACCTCGAATTGCCCAGGAATGCGATAGCGGCAGCTCGGTGGTAACGGCAATTGAGGCTCAACGCGGAATCACGCTCACCATGCCAGTGCTCAAGCTTGTCACAGGAAAGCGCTTGCAATACCGCCCGCTAACCGGAGTAACCGAAAGCATATCGGTCGGGATTGCTCGTGCCAAACACGGGGACCTCACGCCCGCTGGCGAGAAGTTTTGCGAACTTCTACGAAAGGTTTCGAAAACGGTTTCCAAGCTGAGGGCTTCGTGAACCAGTGTTCATGCCGAGCGGGGCGTTTCCACCGAAGCTAATCCTATTTCCCTGCGAAGGATCTGGGCGTGGCTAATTCCTCTCGACATCAAGGCCCCACCGGCTTCGAGTTTTCCGCGGTCTCCACTTCTAGCCAATGGCCATTGGGGTCACGGATCTGCAAAACATCGCCAGCCATTTGCGCTTCGTAGCCGAAGCGGTCAGCCCGATCTCTCAGCTCCGACAGGACTCGCACGTCAGGCACCGCAAATCGATACGAGATCAGCCCGACGGAGTTTTCGGGCGCGGGGGTTTTCCCGGCCCACGTGTTGATCGCGACATGATGATGATAGCCGCCCGCCGCCAAGAACCGGCCGTTGGGTCCGAGGTGTGCAGTGATCTCAAGGCCAAGAAAGTCGCGGAAGAATTTTTCTCCCTCGGCTAGATCAGCGACGTGCAGGTTGAGATGGCCGATGTCTGTGCCGGCAGCTGCGTGCCCCGGGATGGAGTCGGAAGCCGCCACCCCCAGAAGGTTGTCCAAGTCCAGCGGTTCGTTTTTGTGAACAACGATGAGGCCGTTGCGAATCGGCCATTCGGAGCGCGGGAGGTCGAAATAGAGTTCTACGCCGTTTCCATCCAGGTCCTGCAGGTAAATAGAGTAGCCAAAGTCGTGATCGGACCCGCCGTCGATGGGATGGTCAGCCGCTATTATTCGCCGAAGTGCGTTGGCCAGGTCGCGCCGCGTCGGATAGCGAATCGCGAAATGGTAGAGCCCGGTCGTGCGGGGCCGGCGTGGAGCGGCATTCCGGTCCTCCGTGAAAGCGAGGAAGCCAGGCGGGCTTTCGGTTGCCGAAAGCGACGCCTCATCCTTGCTGCGCTCGAGGACTTTGAATCCAATCACCCGCTGGTAAAAATCCAGAGCGCGGCGCAGGTCGAGTGTGCGCAAATGCACGCGGCTGATATGCGTTTCATCGGGAAGTCGGAACGCTTCCGGCTCGGACAACTTTTGAAATGCCATTGTTTTCATATTCTTTGTGGTTCTTAATTGTTTTCGTGATTACGGTGTGGTCACTCGAGATCATATCCCCCTCATGCTTGGCCAGGCCCGCTACAGTGTACCTGGGACTGCCGTATCTTTTCCGCATAACCCGACGAAGTAATCTCACTTGGCGCACCAGGGGCCGCTTCGGCGTGGGGCGGGGGCGCCGCTCGATGACAGTCGGCCGCGCGGGTTCGTCATGCCAGGCGGCGCCATAGAGCAGGATCACCAAAGCGATGGTTGTGAGAGTCAGCGGAAACACAATTCAGACCCCTTCATTGAATTTGCTGGCCGGGTTCGGTTGACGCCACGCTGCCAGCAGGTCCCGATTCCATCGTTTCCCATCCCCCGCCCAGCGACTTGTAGAGAGAGATGAGATTGATGGAGATCGTGCGGTCGCTTTGGACCAGGGCATCCTGCGCCTGGTAAAGTGAGCGCTCGGCATCCAACACGCGGAGAAAGTCCGCCAAACCATTCGCGTAGAGCTTGTTCGCTGTCTCCAAGGATTTCTGGCTCGAGACAACCGCATCCTGCAAGGAACCCCGCCGCACCTGCTCTTTCGCATACGCCACCAGGCCGTTCTCCACCTCCTCGAAGGCCGTCAGCACGGTTTTTTCGTAGGTAGCCAGGGCCTGTTCCTCGCGCGCGTTTTGCACTTTGATATTCGAGCGAATGCGCCCGGCATCGAAGATACGCCATTGCATCGTTGGTCCGATTGACCAGGACTGGCTATCGGCGGTGAACCAATGGCTGGCGCTGACGCTCAGATACCCCGCATTGCCAGTGATGGAGAATTTGGGAAAGAGATCTGCCTTAGCCACGCCGATGTTGGCCGTCGCGGCGGCAAGCTGACGTTCGGCCTGACGAATATCAGGCCGGCGCAACAGCAATTCCGAAGGCAGCCCGACGGGCACTATTGGAGGCTGCACTGGGATCGGTGATGCTGAAGTCAATTCGGCCCGCAATGTTCCGGGCTCTTGACCCAGCAGCACTCCCAAGCGGTGTATCGCGGTCTGGATCGAGGCTTCCAGCGTCGGAACGTCGGCCCGGGTGGTGGCCAGGACGGTAGAGGCCTGTTGCACATCGAGGTCGCTGGAGAGTCCGTTGGCAAATCGGTCACGCGTGATGGCCAGGGTCTTTTCCTGGGCGGCAATGTTCTCATGCGCAATCGCCAACCGCCCTTGATAGCCACGCAGATCAACGTAACTGTCCGCCACATCTCCCAACAGAGTGATGAGGACGTCGCGCCGGCTAAATTCGGCCGCTGACGCCTGAGCCCCGGCGGCTTCCTTGGCGCGGCGCTTGCCGCCAAAAACATCGATTTCCCAAGACGCATCGAAGCCGGCTTGATAGACATTGTTCTCGAAAGGCACGCTCGGCGGAAGCGGGAGCGCACCAAGTACGGGTTGGTTCTTGGACTGGCGCTGGCGGGAGTACGACCCGGACCCGGTCATGGTGGGCCACAGGTCGGCGGCAGCAATGCCAAATTGGGCGCGAGCCTCGCGCACCCGCGCTTGGGC
The DNA here is from genome assembly GCA_035294005.1 of Verrucomicrobiia bacterium. Lineage (GTDB taxonomy): Bacteria > Verrucomicrobiota > Verrucomicrobiia > Limisphaerales > UBA8199 > JANXQE01. The sequence continues at coordinate 9,513 of DATGLT010000195.1, read as the reverse complement.
GACTCTCAGGTCGAGGTTTGAGCGAACCGCCCGGTTAATGAGGGAGTCCAACTCAGGGTCTCGGAAGGTCGTCCACCACTCGGTGGTCGCGATTGCTGTATTCGTTTCACCGCTGGCGAGTGGCGTGCTCCATTGAGACGGCGAGGAGACCTTCGGTTGGTGGTAATCGGGGCCGACGGCGCAGCCCGCGAGAAAGAGGTGGACCAGTCCAAGACTCGATACGGTTTTAAGATGGATGGTTTTCATACACGGGGTTTCAATGGACAGCGACTGCTCCCTTGGCAGCGGAGACACGTTTGAGGCCAAGCGCGACGAAAATGGAAACGAAGGACACCAGCGCCATCCAGCGGAAGGCGTCCACGTAGGAAAGCAAACTCGATTGGAGCAACAGAGCGTTGTAGACACCGGCAGGGGCCATGACTTGCGCCTGGGCGACCCCGACCTTGAGCGCAAGGGCGGCCTGCTGCCCTTGAAGCGCGGATTGGAAGGCGGGATCAAACGGAGTCACATGCGCGATCAGCACCGCCTGATGCACCTGGGCTGCCCGGGCAATCGTCGTGGTGGCCAGCGAAATCCCGATACTGCCACCCAGATTGCGCATCAGGTTGAACAGCCCGGTGGCATTACCCATCTGGTCGTTGCGCAATAGACCCATAGTCGTGGTGGCCAGCGGCACGAACGTGATGGCCATGCCCGCCCCCTGGACCAGGTTTGCCAATACAAAACTGCCCTTGCCCACTCCTAAATTGATGTTGCCTAGCATCAGGGTGGACACGCCCGACAGAAGCATTCCCGCAACGAGCAATTTGCGGTTGTCCAGCTTGCTGCTCAAAACCCCGACCACGGGCATTACCAATAGCAAACCAAGGCCCCGCGGACTCTGGGCCAGGCCGCTTTGGAAGGCGGGGTACCCGAGCAGATTCTGAACAAACAGGGGCAGCAGCGTGAGCGGGCTGTATATAATCACGCCGAACAGGGTGGCGAGCACGGTGCCGAACAGGAAATTGCGATTCCCGAACACGCGCAGGTTAACGATGGGGGACTGCGCCCGGAGTTCCCAAATCACAAAAGCGATGAGCGCCACCACCGAGATGACGGTGAACCAGCAAATCCAGTTGGCCGAGAACCAGTCAACTTCCTGTCCCTTGTCGAGCACAGTTTGCATCGTGCCCAACCAGAGGCTCAGCAGCCCAAAACCAATGGCATCGATCCGGCCGGGTTTGCTGTTGTGGAGGTAAGCCGGGTCGGCGATGAACTGTTGAATCATCCACAGCGCGAGCAGCCCGACCGGAAGGTTGATGAAGAAGAGCCAGCGCCAGGAGTAATGGTCGGTGACCCAGCCGCCCACTAACGGGCCGAGCACGGGGGCGACTACAACTCCCAGACCCCATACCGCCATGCCTTGGCCTCGCTTATCCGGGGGGAAGGATTCCAGAAGAATGGCTTGGGAGAGCGGCTGCAGGGCTCCGCCGCTTGCGCCTTGGAACACCCGCGCGACGACCAGAATGCCGAGCGAGCCGGCGATGCCGCAGAAAAAGGAAGCGATGGCAAACAGGCCAATACAAGCCATGAAAAAACGTTTGCGTCCAAAGAAGGAGGAAAACCAGGCGCTGGCCGGCAGCACCACGGCATTTGAAATCAGGTAACTCGTCTGCACCCACGTCGCTTCCGAACTCGACGCGGAAAGATTGCCGGCGATGTGGGGCAGTGCCACGCTCACGATCGTGGAATCGAGCACTTCCATAAACGTGGGCAAGACCACCGCAGCGGCGATCAGCCAGGGATTCACTTTGATGGAAGTTTCGTTGTTCACGGCTTTCAACCCCCAAATTTTCCAGGCATTACTTCACCCGGACTTTGGGCTCGACGGACATTCCCGGGCCGAGCACGACTCCAGTGCGCGCCGCGTCATCCAGCGCGATTTTGACGGGCACGCGTTGAACGACTTTGACGTAGTTGCCCGTGGCATTTTCCGGCGGGAATAGGCTGAACCGCGCGCCGGAACCGTTTTGAATGCTGTCCACGTGGCCGGTGAGTTTGAGGTGGGGATAAGCATCGACAGCCACGGTGACCGGTTGACCGGGCCGCATGTGGCGCAACTGCGTCTCCTTGAAATTGGCAACGACCCATACTGGACGCGGCACGATGGCCAGCAGGGCTTGACCAGGCTGGACGTAAGATCCGGCTTCCACGGTCCTGCGCGTGACATAACCCGACTCGTGCGCTTTGACCTGCGTGTAGGACAGGTTCAGTTCCGCCTGCCGCACCGCCGCCTCACTGCTTTTAACTTCGGCTGCGGCGGTTTGGATATTTGCCTGATCCAGCGTGGCTTGGGCTTCGGCCGCCAGTTCGCGGTTGCGCGCGGCCGTCAAAGTTGCTTCCGCGGACCGCGCTTGCGTTGCGGCCAAGTCCAATTGGCTTTGAGAAACGCCAGCCGTCCCGACCGCTTCATAGCGCCTCGAATCGGCCTCCGCACGGGTGGCCTCCGCCTGCGCGGCAGCGAGGTTGGCCTTTTCTTGCTCGACTCTAGCCTGGTCTGCGAGCAGTTGAGCTTTGGTCTGGCCCAAGCGGCTCTGTGCCGAAGCGAGGTTGGCCCGCTCCTGCTCGAGTTTGGCTTCGTAATCGCTGGGTTCGATTTGCACGAGCACGTCCCCCGCATTCACGAACTGGTTATCGTTCACCGGGACGCGCTCCACCCGGCCCGCCACCTGTGGCGCAATCTGGGTTACGTGCCCCTCGATGAAAGCGTCATCGGTGGATTCAAAAGGGGCGATGGATTTTACGTAATAGACCGCTACCGTTGCCACTGCGGCCACGATGGCGATTCCCAGCAGGAGATAACGCACTGCGCTTCTCTGTCTTGGGCCTTCGGCCAAAGGCGAGTCGCCGTTTCGGCCCCCGCGGTACTGCCCGCCCATCCCGGGTTCCAACGCCCGTTGATGCTCGGGCCCGGGCACCGTTTCGATTTCAGGAACAGGTGGGTCTTCTCCGGTGGTGTGGCTCTTCGCTTCCCGTTTATCCGCTTGAGTCGCCGCGCTCATACGACTTCACTCCGTGGTTCCAGGTGGCGGGTCAAAGGATCATGATGTTCGCCATCCTCTTCGTCAGCCGACCAGGCATCGGCTGGGACCTCAGGCGGCCCGGGTTTACCGGTGAACTTCAGGGCGTTGGTAAGATTGGCAATGCCGAACCCGCCGCTCGCCAATCGGAACGACAAAGCCGGCAAAGTCAAAAGGGAACGAACCCGCTGCAACCGCTCCGCCGGCAATAGCGCCTCCAGGGTGAAGCGGAGATAAATGTGATGCTCGCCGACCAGCTGGATATCCACGAATCCCAGTTGCGTTTGGCCGGGCTGGTGGTGTTGCCGGCGTCGCTCCACGTGATTCAAATCCCGAACCTCAGCCTGATATAGAAACTCCTGCTCGGTCACTTCCACGATGTCCCGGAGACCGGCCGCGAATTTAGAGGGCGGCTGCCAGGTCGGGACCCCTTTACCCGCCAGGTCAATACGCGCAATTCTGCCCACGACCATCGTGGTCACCGAGTGCCTCGCCGCGATGGTGATTCTGTCTTGTCGGAAGAAATCCGGCCGTTGAACGTTCTGAATGATTCGTTGCACTTGCGCGGGATCGTCCTGCGTGAATACGCTTAGCGAACCATCCACGCCGTATATACGAATCTGTAATTCTGCGTTTGGGGGATTCATCTTAGCCTCCGTAGATGTTCGATGAATCATGAATTGACGACTGCGGCTCTCGCCGTGACCCCCTGACGCTGAGAGTCCGCCGGTTTGTGAGTGGCCTTCATCAGACCCGCGAAGTTTTCACGATAACGCCAGAGGAGAAACAGCGAGAGCACGGTTACCACCGTCGCCATTGGCAAACCCGCCGGTGCCATCAAAACGTGGAAGCAAAGAATGTTCACGATGACCGGCCCAAGGAGAGTCAGTCCCAGCGGTACCCGGCGCCCCAGGAGCAGCAGGAGTCCGCCGGCGACCTGCAACGCGCCGACCACATACAGGTAATGGCTGACGAAGAGCGCTGTCATAAAATCCCGCGCTGGGCCTTCCGGCGGGGGAGGCATCGGTATGAAGTGCAAAAACATGTTTGCGCCGAACACGACGAAGATCAGCCCGAGCAAACCGCGGGTGATGATGGTTGCGATTTTCATAGTAGTTTTTTCGTTTGTTTTGTTTGTTGTTCCGATCATTTGCTGGCTCACGTGTCAGGCGACCTGAGCTAAAATCTGTTTGGATTGCGCCCCTGCCGCCGCCAGCGCCTTCTCCGGCCCAATCGCGCTATTGGCCACACCTTCCACCCGGACCATGTCAACATCGGTGATTCCGATGAATCCAAGGACCGTGCGCAAATACGGCTCTGTGAAGTCGAACGGCTTCATATGTTCGTTCGAATAGACCCCCCCACTGGCAAGCACGACGATAGCGTGCTTGTCCTTGAGGAATCCTTGCGGTCCGTTGGGTCCATAAGAGAAAGTCCGGCCGGCACGGACCACATGATCAATCCACGCCTTCAGGGTTGATGGCGGGGCAAAATTGTGCATGGGCACCGCAATGACAATCGTGTCGGCGGCGGATATCTCATCAATCAGCGCATCGGACAATGCCAGCGCCTCGGCCTGGTCTGGCGTGCGTTTTTCCGCCGGGGCATACATCCCGGAGATGAACACTTGGCCAACGTGCGGCGGCGGGTTTTTGCCCAGGTCCCGGATCACCACCCGGGAATTGGGATGGCGCTGGAGCAAGTCGTTCACGATGGAACGGGCGGCTTGATGCGAGTAGGAATCGCTTCCTCGCGGACTGCTTTCGATGAGCAGGATGTTTTTCATATCGTTTCCTTTCGTTTCTTCGTGCTTTTGTTTTGTTGTTTCTTTCAAACTCAGTTCTCTCAATCAGCTACGCCATCTTCACTTCGGTCCCTTCCTGCGCCCAATACCGTGTTCTTTGCGCTGCCATGCTTTTCCGGCATAATGCCGCAGACCCCGGCGACCCACTCATGAGTGAGTTCACTTGAGTAGCGCGCCAGGGAGTTCTAAAAGCCGACATGTTGTGAGCGATCGATCTGCTGAAGAGTTGGCCCAGATCCAGAGTGACGGGCAGGGCCTTTCGGTCAGGCTCGCGGGGTATCACTGACGGGAGCGTTCCAGGTTAGTTCCTTCTCAAGGAAGATGTTTTCCTCCAAAACCATTCTTTCACCGCTCTGGCGAGCGGAGCACTTTGAACAAAGGGTGGGCGGGTTCGGGAAGGTCCGACCAAGTCAGAGGGGAGCAACGGCTTCCACGTGAACGATCCCCTGCACACGTTGATTGTGCTGTCTGGTCGATTCAAACTCCAGAACTGCACCCCACCCCCAAAGTCCGAAAAAGTAATCGCCTCAACTGGCTTTTTCCAACTCGGGCCTGCCAGTGGCACGTAGCATGGTTCCACTCACCGGCGTATCCATTGGGTAATCGCGCTGCCGCCAGGCATCAATCCCGCCTAGCAAGGGCCTGACGTGCTGGATGCCTTTCTTGCGCAGCAGCAACGCCGCGTAGGCGGCGCTCGCCTCGTTCGGACAGGAACAGTAGAGGACAATATCGCGATCCACCGGGATTTCCAGGTGCTTCGCCTCCAGTTCATCCAAGGTGATGTGCATCGCACCGCGGATCAGTCTCGGCTCCTGTTCAAGTTCCGGTCGGGAACGCACATCGAGAATGACCGGGGCCGCTCCCGCTTCGAGCTTTGCCTGTAACTCGTCCGCGGTGATGCGCGCCATCTTTAGCTCGGTTAACAGCCTACGCCGTTGGATGTATTTATAGCCAAGGTAGAGCGCCAATGCCCCAACCAGGACGGCCAACGCACGGCCGCCCAGGCTAGAGAGGGCCGCCAGCAATTGCTCCAACTGACGGCTGAATAGAACGCCCAGCCCGATGAAGCCACTGACATACAACACCGAAGCCAAACCATCCAGGGCCAGGAACCGGGCCGCGCTCACGCCCGAAGTGCCCGCCAACGGCGGGGCCAGGGTGCTCAAGCCGGGAATGAATTTTGCCAGCACGATACCCTGCATGCCATAGCGCGCGAAAACGTTCTGGGTTTTGCGAACACAGGAATCGGGTTCCATCGATATGCGGCAGAGCAAGCCCAGGACCCGATAGCCACGGGAACGCCCCAAGTAGAACCAAACTCCGTCCGCCATGAGCGATCCTAGAACGCCGGCGCCCAGCGATGCAGCCCAAGGGATTTGACCTGCCGCAGTCAGGGCGCCAGCCCCCAATAACCAGGGGGTAGCTGGCACCGGAACGCCCAACTGCTCGACCAGGACCGCGGTAAACAGGACTGCGGGTCCATGCCTGGCAAGAAGTTGCAGGATCTCGTTCATTTCATGGAGATTTGCCCAAGCCATCCGCCTCCTGGAGCAGCAGGCGAACGAAAAGCCACTCACGCCAGTACCATCTGTCGAAACCAATATTGAGTCCGCTCTGAACAAGGCTTCTGGCTCGGCCAAGCTCTGCGCGAGCAGCCGCCTCGTTGCCCAGCTTGTAGAAGGACATGGCCCGGATAACCCTGTCCGTTGCAGTCGGCAGCGCGATGTAAGCGGAGGTGTCAAGGCTGCTCTGAGCCAAGTCCAACGCTTCGGGGTAATGGCCCCGTCTGTATTCCAGCAGGCCGAGCAACATCAAATTCCACGAGGAAGGCGTGGCGGTCCCTTTCTTTATTGGGCCGGCGCTTGCCAGGGCACGGTTCAGAATCTGCACGAAGGGATCGAGATTCGTCGCGGAGTTTCCATCAAGAGGTCGGAGCGAGCCTATCTTGAGGCAATTTTGCGCGGTGGCTTCATCGGCCGTTCCTCTGAACCTCCGAAATGCTTCATCGCGCAACCGCAAGAAGCCTCCTTCGTCCCCCAGCTTCAGCAAGGTCATGGCGGAGTCATAATAATCCACGGAGGAAGCAGCCTCGGGAGGTTGTTGAAGCTGCCGAAGGTACTCGAAGCGCTTGCGAGCCAGCTCCCATTCTCCCCTCATCTCGCGCCACTCGCCCAGCGCGCGAAACACAGCGGGGTCCTGCGGCTTAGGGCTGGCGAGCGTGTCCAAAGAGTGATCGCTCTCGGCCAGCAGATCATTGCACTCGCTCAGGAGGAGGCCTGCAATCTCCCAATCGTACCAGGCGCTTTCAAGCTCTTCCGGTTGCATGATGCCTGGAAATAACGCGGGTGAAGTGCTCCCTAAATCCAGCCCTTGCTCCGATTTGGCCTGAATCAATTCATGCGCTTGCGTCCAATCCTGCACCGCAGTCTGGTATTGGCCCAAGCGCCAGTTTGACATCGCCTTGATAGCGGATGTGGTGGCGAGCCTGGAGCCGCTATGGATAGGGTAACTCTCGCAGCGATAACACCAATTTAATGCTTCGGAAAACCGGCCCCGCCGAAATTCGAGTAGAGCAAGCGCCTCCGACCATTGCGGCCCATGAGGCGGAGATGGGCGCATCTCCTCCGGGGTCGGAAATCTCTTATCTACTATCTCTGCGGGCAAAATCAGGGACTGCAGCAAGTTCGGATCAGGCGGCAACACCAGGGCCACTTTGACGGTCCAGTATTGCGACGCGAGGTTTGTTGGAGTTGAGCTGAGCACGGCAGTTTGGCGGGACCGCTCGTAACCAGGAAGGTCTCCCGCCCTGAGCAAGGCTGCCGCCAGCCTCCGTGAATCCGAGGACAGCAGCTCAGGATCGTCGAGTTGGTCCACCTTGACGAGAGACGCGAACCGCTCTGCGGACTGGGGCCATCGGCCCTTTAAGGCGTGCCAGTCACCTAACCCGCGAAACACGGCGGCCAGTGCGGGAGAAGGCTTGTCCAGCGGCAATTCGGCCAGCAGCTTATCGGCTTCCTCAAAGCGGCGGTCTGCCACCAACAGGGCAAGCCGTGACCCCTTTTCCCGCAATTGCGCTTCCTTCCTCAGCCGTGTCTCCGAACGCCAAAGCACGGTGGAAACAATGGCGCCCAGGAGCAAAGCGGCAGCCACTGCGGCTCCAGAGAGGAAAACCAAGCGATTCCTGCACACAAGCTTCTGTAGCCGGTACCGTCGGCTGGGTGGCCGCGCAAGGACCGGCTCGTTCGTTAAGTGCCTCTGAACGTCCATGGCCAATCCGTTCGCCGTCTCGTAACGGCGCGCCCGGTCCTTCTCGAGGCACTTCATTACGATCCAGTCCAGGTCGCCTCGGAGTTGGTGTATTAGCTTCGGCCCCTCCGTGCGACGCCTCTGCGCCATGGTGGTCTGTTCCACGGCAGACATGGTCTTGAGCCGGGTGGACGGCTTGACCGCTTCTTTTTCACGAATGGTCTTGCGCAGCGCGTCAAGTCCATCCCTCAGGGCCTCCTTCGGATCAAAAGGCGTCTGCCCGACCAGCAACTCGTAAAGCAAGACTCCAAGGGAGTAGATGTCGCTGCGGGTATCGATATCCACGCTGCTCATGTCCGCTTGTTCCGGACTCAGGTACGCGGGGGTGCCGACCAGGGCTTGAAATTGGGTGAAGAGGGTCTTGTCCGTCAGCTTGAACGAAATGGCCTTGGCAATTCCAAAATCTATGACCTTCGGCACCGCCACTCCGTCGTTGACCGTGACCAGGATGTTCGAGGGCTTCAGGTCGCGGTGAATGATGCCCTTTTGGTGGGCGTGCTGGATAGCCCAGCAAACTTTAATGAATAAACCGAGCCGGTCCTGCGTGGAGAGTTGGTGCTGGTCGCAGTATTCCGTGATGGGAATGCCGCGCACCAGTTCCATGACCAGGTACGGCCGTCCGGAGTCGGTCGCCCCGGCATCGAAGACTTTCGCGATATTCGGATGCTCCATCAGGGCCAGGGCCTGCCCTTCGGCCTCGAAGCGCGCCACGACGCTCCTGGTATCCATGCCGACCTTGATGAGCTTGAGCGCCACTCGCCGGCGCACCGGCTCCTCCTGCTCTGCCATGTAAACCACCCCGCAACCTCCTTCCCCGAGCTTTTCGAGAAGTTTATAGGGACCGATTCGGCCGCTTTCGAGGGGCTCCGGTTCCAGCGCGGATCGAGCCGCTGAGGGAATCTCGACAGGATTGGCGTTTGCGGCTGCCTCTTCCAGGGCAGGGGCGCATCCAGTGAAAAAGTCATCGGCGCTCTTCGAAAGCCCCAACAACTGCTCGATTCGTTCGCGCAGGGCTTTGTCAGTGCCACAGGCCCCGTCGAGAAACGCCCGGCGCTCCGCCAGATCGGCATAATCCAGCGCGGCCTCAAAAAGGGACTGTTCGCGTTGCGAATTCGGATCCATGAACTCGTCCTAAGATTTAACGCGCCAGAAATTGAATAAACCCGACACAAGCCCAATTCAGCGCGCTTCCTGGATGGTGCGCAGGAGCCAGGCTTTGGCGAAAGCCCACCGTCGTTCGACCGTTCGCTCCGTGACTCCGAGGGCCTCAGCAACTTCCTGGTTCGTCATTCCCGCAAAGAACTTCATCGTCACCAGTTGCGCCGATTCAGGATTTTCTGTCTT
>DATGLT010000194.1:0-24258 GCA_035294005.1 Verrucomicrobiia bacterium | reverse complement strand
TTCCTTGCGGTGGTTTACGCGCTGGGATACTTCGTGCACCAGACTGCTCATGCGTTGCCCGAGATTGCCGACAAAGCCATTCCTTCGATGATCGACACCGCGCAACATTACGGAATTCAGCTTCCTTTCACCGACTACGACAGCCTCAAGGACGTTGCCTTTGACACGGTTAAAAGCCAGGTGAAGTACCTCGGCAGCTTTGCCCGCTTCGCCCAGGGCGCGGGGAGCCACATCTTGTTTCTCCTGGTTGGGTCGATCGTGGCAGTCAGCTTGTTTTTGAATCCGCGTTTTGAAACCGGGACGGCGGTTTCGCGCGACAATTTATATACCCGGTATTGCGCGGCGATTTCCGACCGGTTTGCAATCTTGTACCAGAGCTTTGAAACCATCATGGGCGCGCAGGTGATCATTTCCGCAATCAACACGCTTTTGACCGCGATATTCGTGTTGGCGGTGCACTTGCCTTACGGTGTCGTTATCATTGGGGTCAGTTTTTTGTGCGGGCTGATTCCGGTCATTGGCAACCTCGTCAGCAACACGATTATCGTTGGCATCGGCTTCACGGTTTCGCCCAAAATGGCGTTGGCGGCCCTGATTTTTCTCGTCGTGATTCACAAGCTCGAATACTTTCTGAACAGCAAAATTGTCGGCTGGCGGATTCACAATCCGTTGTGGCTGACGCTGCTTGCGTTGCTCATCGGCGAACGGCTTATGGGTCTGCCGGGCATGATCCTGGCCCCGGTTGTCCTCAATTATATCAAGTTGGAAGCGTCTGCCGTCCGGCCGCCTGCCTGAAACCTGGCTCTCCGGCCTGAAGCGTCCTCGCCTGCTCGAAACCTCGAAACCAATGCCCTGACGTTAATAGGTGTTAGGTCCAGCAGTAAAAAAACGGCTGGCGTTAGACAAATGATGCCGGGTATGGTGTCTCTTTAGTACTATTAGGTAATTCACGTATGGCACAAATGAAGACGCCCGAGCGCGAAAGCCGTTCGGGGCAAAAGGGAACCAGGCCGCCAGCTTCTCCTGCGGTCGCGCCGCAGCCTCTTTCCGTGGCTCCGCTCTTCAGGCGGATCGATTGGTTCACCTTGCTCATCACTTTTGGGATTATTTGGGTGGTTTACTTCCTGACTCTGGCCCCGGAGTTAACCCTGGAAGACTCCGGCGAATTGGTCACAGGCTCGATGTATGCCGGCATTCCCCACCCGCCGGGCTACCCGGTTTGGACTATCTACAGCTGGCTCTGGACGGTGCTCGTGCCGTGGGGAAATCCCGCCTGGCGTGTGGCGCTGGCGGAGGGATTTCTCGGCGCGCTGGCGTGCGGTCTTCTGAGCCTGATGGTATCGCGCGGCAGCAGCATGCTGATCGAGAGCATCGAAGAATTCAAAGGAATGACCGGCAAATGGGAGAACGCCATTTGCATGGTGTGCGGATGCGTCGCCGGGTTACTGCTCGGGTTGGACGGATTCATGTGGCGCGAGTCGGTGGCGGTCAACCGCATTGCCGTTTCGAGCGTGCCATGGTTTCTGATCGTCTTGCTTTGCTTGATGCGTTGGTTCTACGCGCCGCACCAGTACCGGTATTTATATTGGGCGCTGTTCGTTTTCGGAATTTGCTTCACAACGCACCAGAGTTTGATCGTCGCCGGCATCGGCGTGCAGATTGCCATCGCCGCTGCAAACGAACGGCTCGGACGCGACGTGTTTCTGGCCGATTTCATTCTTTTCCTGGTCTATTACCTCATTCCCCCTTTGACCGGGCATCACGTGTTTCAGAATATTGAGGACAAGCCAGGCCTGTTTTTCCTGTTCAACGTCATCGGCATCGCTTCGCTGCTCGGCTGTATTTGGCTGACAATTCGGACCAAAGGGCTGCTGACCGAATGGTTGCCGGTGCTGATCCTGGGCGCGCTGTGGCTGCTCGGGGCGGCGTTTTACCTGTACGAACCTGTTTCCGGCATGACCAATCCCCCCATGCAGTGGGGGTATCCGCGGACCATTGAAGGTTTCTGGCACGCGCTAAGCCGCGGCCAGTACGAACAACCCAACCCGACGAATCTCGTCACCGAATCGGGTCGGTTCGTCAGCCAATTGGGCATGCTCGTGACCGGCGTCGCCGACGAGTTTACGTGGGTTTACATGTTCCTTGCCCTGATTCCCTTTGTGTTTTTCCGCAAGATGCAAAAGCGGGAACGTGCCTGGATTGTGGGCTTGAGCGCCATTTACTTCTGCCTGGGCGTGCTGCTGGTCATCCTGCTCAATCCCACCCCGGATCGCGCCGCTTCCGACCTGGTCAAAGTGTTTTTCTGTAACTCACACACCATTGTCGCCGCCCTGATTGGATACGGGCTGGCGCTGACCGCCACATTCATGGCCACCCACTATGCAGGGTTCCGGTTGTGGGGAATCATCGGGGGCGTGGTGGCGGCCATCCTGGGCGTGGTATCCCTGTGGACGGCTACCGGCCACTTGTTTGGGGGGCCCGCGGGAGTGATCGGATTTTCTGAACTGCCGCATTACATCGGCCTGGCATTTGCCAAAAACCAGCTGGGCTTGCCCCTTTTTGGCAACCTGGTCCTGGTGATTGTTCCGGTTGCTTTCATCCTCGCCTTGATTGCATACCAGAACCGTGGACCCGTCCTAATCACTTTGGGACTTTTCCTGACCATGCCGCTCTACTCGGGGCTGGCCCACTTTTTTGCCAGCGACCAGCGCGGTCACATGTTCGGGTATTGGTTTGGCCATGACATGTTCACGCCTCCGTTCAAGGGCGCTGACGGCAAGCCCCTTTATCCCGAAATGACCAAAGACGCGGTGCTTTACGGAGGAACCGACCCCGGCCGTTTCTGCCCCACCTACATGATTTTCTGCGAGAGTTTCACCCCGCATGATTGCCAGCCCAAGGAAGATCAAAAATTCGATCGGCGCGACGTGTATATCATTACTCAAAACGCGCTCGCGGACGGCACATACCTGGACTACATCCGCGCCCACTATAACCGCAGCAAAGAAATCGACCCGCCTTTCTTCCAGGAACTGTTCCGCTCAGACAAGGAACGCGAACAGGGTTACCAGACCAATTTTCTGGCCCGCCTGGTTTCGCCATTGGACACCCTTTTGGAGAATCACGGTGATCGCGTCGAAAAACAGCGCCGGACCTACACCTCCTGGCTCACAAAGAAGGAGTTTACCGATTTGGCTGGGTTTGTCGCCAAGCTTCGCCCCGCGCCTGGACAGGACCCGGTTTCAAAGTTCATTTACGATAATCTCAGCGACAAAACCCGGCAGCTTCTTCAGGGCGCCTCCAATCTCGACGCGCTGGTGGATCCATTGTGCAAAGATTTGAACGAGTTGCTGGACCGCGAGCTGCAAATCCACAAACGGCTTGCCGACCTGCAGCAACGCAAAGCCGAAGTGGATCAAAAGATCTCCGACGGCAGTAATTCCGAGAGCCTGCGCCGAAAACAGGATGACTTGGCCAAACAAATCGCCGAAGTCTCCAAGATTCCGCCCCTGTACGATCCCGAACGCTTTAAGCAGGTGCCGATCTCGGAATACCTTCAGGATTTTATCAAGCAAAACCCCCAAAGCCACACCCGGGTACGGCTCAACCGGCTCCTGCTCGAGGCGGCTTATCCAAAGGAAATTGCCAAGAGCCTGGGCGGGGTTTATCCCGATCGCGAAATTTACATCGCCTCGCCTGAGGACTCCCAGAAATGCTTCAACGAATATCTTTCGGACGCCAACCGCAGGCTTCAGCATGACACGCAATTCCCCAATGAGCCGAAGCAAATCAGGCCGGGCGAGGACGTGCGGGTAATCGAGAACCGGGTGACCGTCGCCGGGCAGGTCGCCGTGATGGCCATCAATGGTCTTCTGACCAAGGTCATGTTCGATCACAACCCGAAGAACGATTTTTATGTCGAGGAGAGCTTCCCTCTGGATTGGATGTACCCGCACCTCACGCCCTACGGCGTGATTATGAAGATCAACCGGCAGCCACTGGCGAGCCTCCCCGAAGACGTAATGCAGCGAGATCACGATTTTTGGAAGCAATATTCCAAACGCCTGACCGGTGATATCATCGATTACGACACTTCCATCAAGCAGATCTGTGATTGGATTGAAAAAACGTACCTGCGCCACGATTTCAACGGCTTTACCGGCGACCGCAAGTTCATTCGCGATGATGACGCGCAGAAGGCTTTCTCGAAGCTCCGAAGTTCCATCGGCGGAATTTACGCCTGGCGCCTGAGCCCGCAGTCCCCGGCGCAGTACCGTCCCAAATCAGATGCCGAATTCCAACGCCTGCTCAAGGAAGCGGAATTCACGTTTCGCCAGGCATTCGCCTTCTGCCCGTACAGTCCTGAGGCCCTCTTCCGGTATGTCAACCTGCTGCTGCCGCTCAATCGCGTTGATGACGCGCTCTTGCTGGGAGAGACGTGCCTGAAACTCGACCCGTACAACTCCCAGGTCATCGGGCTGGTCGGCAATTTGCAGAGCATCAAGACCCAAATGTCCTCGATGCAACCGGTGCAGCCCAAGACCGACCTTCAAACGATGGAAGAGGAAGTGCGAAAGAACCCGGCCAATGCCCAGGCGGAGGTCCAGTTGGCCAGCGTATACGCGCAAATGCAACAGACCGGCCGCGCCGCTCAACTGCTTGATGCCGCGCTGAGCAATCCAGCGGCAGCACCCAACGTCGTTGTGCACGCAGCCCAGATTTACAACCAGCTGGGCGATTTGCCCAAGCTGGAAATGGCGCTGGAAAGGCTGACGAAAGTCTCTCCGTCCAGTCCTGAAGCCTGGTACGACCTTGCCGCGATGAAAGCGAACGTGGGCAAAAATCCTGAGGCTCTTACGGCGCTGGCGCAGTGCCTGGCACTCAGCGCCGAGCGACTGAAAAAGGATCCCAAGGCCCGCGACCTCGCCAACGACGCGCGGCAAGAGATGCGCTTTACCGCCTTGCGCACGAACCCGGATTTCCAAAAGCTCTTTGCACCCAGGTAGAGGGTCGAAGCGCCCCCATCTGCAGAGCGAACCAGGCGGATTCGCCGCTTCTTTTTCGCGCCGTCCGCCCCGTCCTCAGCGAATCGAAAGCTCTGCTAAGGGGCTACCGTAAGGCGGTAGAATCGGTGCCCCGAACCAGACCCGCTGTCGGTAATTGTCAGCACCCCGCCACTGCCGGTTATGGGACTGCCTAGGTTCGCCCAGTTCCCTTGCGCCAGCGTCGTTGAATATTGGACCTGGTACCGCGTTCCCGCTGCGGACTGCCAGCCGAGCTTGCACGCTCCGGTTTGCAACGCGATTGATGAAAATCCCAGCGCTGGCAGTGGCGTAACGCTGACATCATCAAGCCCGAACCCCGCCGGATCGTTTTCCGCAACGAATTGCAAAATGGTGCTCGTCGAGTTCGCGGCTACGGTAAACTGCAGGTTCGTCCACCCGAACGCCCCCGGATTGCTGACTGAATAGAGCTGATTGGAGCCGCTGGAGCCAGTGTTCCAGGAGACGCTGAAAGTCTGGCCGGTGCCTCCCGTTGAATTGTTCAGCCAAAACGAAAGCACGTAGTTGTAACCGGGAATCGTCGGGATGGACTGCGAAAGAGTTGCGGGTTGGGTGTCTCCAAGGAACGCACCGTAAGTTCCCGAATGGGCAACGGTGTATCCTCCTGTGTTGCTCTCGACGGCGTTGTACACCGTCGGGCCTGACGAGCTGTTAACCACGGTCCGCCCCGACAATGTCCAGCCGGCAAAATCTCCCGATTCGAAGCCGCCATTTTGGACAATGCTTTGGCCTACCGCCAGCGTGCACGTGGTGTTTTGAACCATGTGGGAAGCAACGTTGGAGAATGTCAGGGTGGCAGTATAGTTCCCTGCCGGGAGGGAGATTGCCGTCGCCGTCAATTGGACGTTAATCGCCATCGAGGATCCTGCGACGAGGCTGCCTTGTGTCGAATCCACGCTTAACCAGGAGGAGGTATTTACAAGGCTCCACCCCATGGTTGTCGCGCCGGAGTTGGTCAAAACGAACTTGCCTGAAGACGGGTTGAAGGGGCCGTTGAGTGGACCTGTGGCCGCAAAGGCAACACTGGGCGAAACGCGCAAGCTGTCTGCAGGTCCAGCCAGTGCGTCAATCAGAGCGCCTCCGGCCGGTGTTCCCAGACCTGTGCATAAATCGTATCCAGCCACCGCATTGAAGGAATTGGGGCTGCCGCTCCAGAAATTGTTTCCGGTAGTTACGTCGTGGAAATACTGGGCGTAAGCGGCTCCTTTGGCGGCATTGTAGATGGCAGGGTTGATAAAGCCCACGGGCGCACGGTTGAGAGATGCCGCTTGCTGGTTAATCAACGCGGCCAGTGCACCCCAAAGCGGGGCGGCGCAACTGGTGCCGCCAAACATCCCGCTCGAACCGTTCCCATAAACGACATGGATATTTTCCGCAACGCACGCCACGTCCGGAGTATTGCGATAGCTGGTTGATCCTCCCGCCGCGCTCATGTTAATTCCCGCCTGCCACGTCGGCAGCGCATAGTGCGAGCTGATGCCCCCGCTGCTGCCGACTCCTCCGCCTCGATTCCAAACCGTTTCCGAGGACCACCCGCCCCCCGTCCCGGTCGTGGTCAGAGTTGTTCCACCAACCACGGTAATGTAAGGACAATCCGAAGGGGCGTTGGACTGGTTCGGATCATCGGCTGCTCCGGCTGGAAAAGCGTCGCTGTCGCCTGAAGCCGAGAAAAAGGATTGGCCCTGCGCGGCCATCTGCTTGAAAATGTTGTCCGTGGTGGCGCTGGGTCCTCCTCCCCATCCCCAGGAGCAGCTCAATTGCTTCGCTTCGCTGTGGGCGGCCATCGAGCTCAAGATGTCATTTTGATATCCGTTGGGGCCGCCCTCGAAAACCATGATTTTCGAAAGCCCCGGCGCCATGGCAATGGCCATTTCGATGTCCAATGACACTTCGGAATTTCCGCTTTTGGATCCCGTCGTGGGAACGCCGTCATACCCGTCCAACAGCACCGTTTGCAGCGGAACTTGCGGCAGACCTGCCGCCGTTTCATACGCCGTGATGTCGTTCGTGTAAAAGCCGTCAAACTGAACGAGCCCGAGAATCTGGCCGGCCCCATTCAGGCTGACCCCTGGCATATACGCCGCGCGCAAGTCGTTCCCCATATAAGCTCCGTTCGGCCCGGAACCGGAGTGAGGGACCGCATCGGCTGCAACGGACCCGGCTTCCAATCGAAGGCTCTTTGGAAACGGCCGAACATAGTCGCTCAGCCCTGTGATATCGAGCACCGGCACTTCCACTGCCACGCTCGGTTCAGTGTCCGGCGCGTAGAAATCTCGATTCTCAGTCGGGTGCGCGAAGTTCCGCAACGTTACGTTGAAGGCCCGCTGCACGTCGCCGACGGACCCCGCGACGTCCAACACCAGCCGATTGCTGTGCCGGGCCGTGACCGCAAGGTGATGCTGGCGCGCGAATGCCACCACTTTTTCATACTGTTCCTGCGTGGGGCCGAACTTCTCAGTGAACTGCTCGGGCGTGAGGTATTGATGAAACGCCGGGCTGGCAGGGTCATAAACGCTGTTCAGAAACTCGCTCAATCCCGCTTCGTCGCGAAGCGGCAGGCCTATCGCCAGGCGGATTTGCTTGTCTGAAGAGAGGTTTTCTTTCGGAGTGAGACGGCGGCTGATTTCGGGCACGTGGCCATGGAGTGTCTTGAAATTTGGCGGCGATGCGTTCGCCGGACTGCCCCAAAATGCGAAGCGTAAAAATATAAGGCCTGCTAGTGCGACCGTCGCGGTATTCGCGTTTCGTTCTTCCCTTTTGTCCTTCCAGCCGGAATTCGTCATCATTTAAGTGCTTTTTTCGTTGCAGCGCGGCTTGCTCCCGGAACTTGCCTTCCATTGCGCCCCGGAATGCCCTGCCTGGATTAAGACTTAGAACGACGAGAATGCTTGCGAGGGAACCAACTCACCTCTGTTCCGCACCATCTGGGAGCCTTCGCTCCAATCGAGACCGAATTTAACACGCCAAGAAGATTTGTCATGAGGGGACTTCTACTTTTCTACTGATAGTTTGACACCCCCATTTAAGCATCGGCCGTGCCAATCGCTTTCTTGCGAGTCAACTTGTTTTGCCTCGTAATTGTCTCTAGACTCATCCCGTGATTTACGACGCCTCCTTGGACGACCTGCTTCAGAAGGTCTGGCTCGGGCAGAGGATTGACCAGGCTGAAGCCGCGCGGTTGTATGCTTTGCCCTTGGAAGAACTTGGGGCTTTAGCGGATCGCCGTCGTGAATTGGCTCGAGCGTCGGCCTATGGGGGGCGTGGAAATCAAATCGTCACTTACATCGTCGATCGCAATATCAACTACACCAACGTGTGCAACGTTTATTGCAAATTTTGCGCCTTCTACAGGACGGAAAGAGACGCCGATGCGTATGTGATTTCCTTCGATGAGTTGGATCAAAAAATTGAAGAAACAATCGCGCTCGGCGGGACGCAAATCCTGATGCAGGGAGGGCACCACCCGAAGTTGACGAAGCAATGGTATCTCGATCTGCTGGGCCACATCAAATCCCGGTTCCCTCAAATCAACATCCACGGCTTTAGCCCGAGCGAGTTTGTGCATTTTCGCGAGGTGTTCCAGGAACCGTTTGAGAAGATCATTTCAGATTTTCACGCTGCCGGCCTGGGATCCATTCCGGGCGGGGGCGGCGAAATTCTCGTGGACAGCGTTCGCCAACGCATATCGCCGTTGAAGGCGATGAGTGATGACTGGCTTGAAGTCATGGACGTGGCACATCGCCTTGGATTGAATTCATCCGCCACGATGATGTTCGGCCATGTTGAGACGATCGCCGACCGGGTGGAACACTTGGATCGGATACGCGCGCAGCAGGACAAAAGCCTGAAATTCGCAGGATCAAATTCATCCGCCGGCTTCACCGCGTTCATTTGTTGGACCTTTCAGTCCGAACATACGAAGCTGCGCGCCCCAACGGTCGGCGCCCACGAATACCTTCGCACCCAAGCTTTGGCACGAATCTATCTGGACAATATCCCAAGCGTGCAAAGCTCGTGGGTAACTCAAGGGCAGGAAATCGGCCAGGTGGCGCTCAAATACGGGGCGAACGATTTGGGAAGCATCATGATCGAAGAAAACGTGGTGTCCCAGGCGGGAACCACTTTTCGGATGAGTATCGCGGATATGCGGCGGTTGATTTTGGAACTCGGCTACGAGCCCCACCAGCGGGACAACTGGTACCGCCTGCTGAATTAGCAGGTCCAGGAAACAACGGTCGCCCGCGACCGTGTTTTCCTGGCCTGAATTTTTGCTGATTAATGAGGATGCCAGTCGTCGCTGCGCTGCCAATTCCCTTCGTGGCCGGGGTATCCGTAGGATTCGCCATGGCCGTAAGAGCGATAGCCCCCGTCATAAGCGCCGCCGTAATTCCCATGATGCTCATGCTCCTCTTCACAACCGGCTGTAACCAACATTGTGGCCGCCCCAATCAATAGAAGAACCATTGTTTTCATTCTTACATCCTCCTTTCTTAAAGCATCCCATCCGGAGGCGCCGCAGCCATGGGGTCTATCCCAGCCCAGTTTCACCTTGCGCTCGGCCGCTTCGTTGCTAAAGTCTCGCCTGCTTCCACCCCTGCGGTGGATTTTTGTTTTTGGCTCAACCCTGACTAACCATCGTGAAGGTCTTTAGCGGTACGTCCAACCAACCCCTGGCCGAAGCCATTTGCGCTTACATAGGCATTGCGCTCGGCAAGTCCACCATCAAGCCGTTTCCTGACGGCGAAACCTTCGTCAAGATTGAGGAGAACGTCCGCGGTGAAGACGTGTTCCTCGTTCAATCCACGAGTCCCCCCACCAATCATCACCTGATGGAGATGTTCATCATGATTGATGCGCTGCGCAGAGCCAGCGCCGCCAGGATCACAACCGTCCTGCCTTTCTACGGTTATGCTCGCCAGGATCGCAAAGACCAGCCGCGTGTCCCCATTACGGCAAAGTTGATTGCCAACCTGCTCGTTGCCGCAGGCGCCAACCGCATTCTAACGGTCGACCTCCATGCGCAGCAAATTCAGGGCTTTTTCGATATTCCCGTCGATCACTTGTATGCGGCGCCGGTGATGTATGAGTACCTCAAAACCAAGAAGTTGCGGGACCTGGTGGTGGTCAGCCCTGATGTCGGGGGTTTGAAAATGGCCTATGCCTATTCCCAGGTGCTCGGGGCCGGGTTGGCCATCGTGGCCAAAAGGCGCAAGAGCGCCAGCGAAGTCGAATCCATGGCGGTCATTGGTGAAACCCGCGGCAAGGATGCCCTCCTGGTTGATGACCTGACCGAAACCGCGGGGACTTTAACGCAGGCCGCGGCCTTGATAAAGAAGAAGGGCGCAAAGCGAATTCTGGCCTGTGTTTCGCACGCGGTTTTGAACGAAGTGGGGATCGAAAGATTGCGAAAATCGGCTATTGACGAGCTAGTAACAACTGATACAGTCCTACGCCCTGCAATCAGCGGTGTCAACATTACGACATTGTCGGTTGCGGGGCTTTTGGGCGAAGCCATCAAGCGAATTCACAGCAATTCGTCCGTAACATCGCTGTTCGAGTTTAAGGGCGGGCGCACCAGCTAGAGACGGTGCGACGCGATTTAATTTTAAGACATGAAATCTGTAGCACTAAACGCATTTCCTCGTAATTTGGGGCGCCGCGCAGGCGCAAAGAAACTCCGGTCGCAGGGGCGAATTCCCGCGGTCATCTACGGGCGTCAAGCCCAACCCCAAAACCTGGAGGTTAGCTCCAAGGAAATGGAGGATTTGATCCACCACTCGCTCTCCGAAAATCTCCTGGTCGATTTGGCCGTGAAGGACGACTCGCGTCCCAAGCGGCTGGCCCTGGTTCAAGAGGTCCAGCACCACCCGCTCAATGGCAAAGTGCTGCACGTCGATTTCCATGAAATTGCCGAAAACGAAAAAGTTGTCGTGAGCGTTCCGGTGGAGACCGAGGGCGAAGCGGAAGGTGTCAAGACGCAGGGTGGGGTCCTTGAGCACGTGCTTTTCAAAATCAAAGTCCGCGGCCTGGCCAAGGACATCCCGGAACTGATCACGGTCGACGTGACGCATTTGAAAATCGGCGAGGCTGTTCATTTGGGCGAAATCAAGACCCCGGCAGGGGTTGAGTTGATTGGCGACAAAGGGATTCCGGTAATCGCGGTTGCTGCTCCTCGAACTGAGGAAGAAGAAGCGGCCGAGGCGGCCGAAGCGGCGGCAGCTCCTGGCGAAGTGGAGATGATCAAGGAAAAGAAGGAAGATGGCGAAGAGGGAGCCCCTCCGGCCAAAGGCGCCGAAAAAGGTGGAGACAAAGCCCCGGCCAAAGGTGCCGCGGCCGCGCCGGCTGCCGAGAAGAAGGGCGCGCCCGCAGCCGAAAAGAAAGCTGCTCCGGCGGACAAGAAGAAGTAACCGGGCGTGCCGCCCTGGACTGGCGTTTGAGCCTCGGGGAGTTCCGCAATGGAGAACCTTTACCTCATTGTGGGTTTGGGAAATCCGGGGGCGGAGTACAGGAACACGCGCCACAACATCGGTTTCATGGTTGTGGAACGGCTGGCGGAGCGTTGGGGCGCCGGGTGGTCGATGGAAAAAAAGTTTCAAGCCGCCCTGGCGCGAGGGGAGCGGGAGGGGCGGCGAGTCGTGCTGTGCCGGCCGCAGACTTACATGAATTCGAGCGGCGAAGCGGTGCGCGCTGTGAGTGGGTTTTATGATATGCCGCCGGCTCATGTGCTGGTGATTGTGGACGATGCCGACTTGCCGCTGGGCCAGGTGCGTTTGCGTCCCGCGGGCAGCAGCGGCGGCCACCATGGGCTCGAGTCGATTGAGCAACATTTGGGCACGCGCGCTTATCCGCGCCAGCGATTGGGCATAGGCCGCACGGAAGGCCCTCGCGAGATTACGGGACACGTGTTGGGGCGATTTAATTCGACCGAACTTGCGACGGTGGATAAAGTTTTAACGGCGGCGGTGGACCAGGCCGAGACCTGGCTGACCGCTGGAATACAGAAAGCAATGAGTCAGTTTAACGGCGCTGTGGACGGCGCCGCCGACGAAAGAGACAATCAGTGAAACGATACGAAGGCCTGTTCATACTCGACACGGCGGGAAAAGAAGAAACGATCAAGGACACGATCGACAAAGTTTCCGCGGAAATTACCAGCCTGGGCGGCAAAGTGGAGACCGTTCAGAAAATGGACAAGCGGAGTTTTTCGAGGGTGGCCAACAAGAAGTACACCGCCGGTTTTTACGTAAATGTTATTTTCGAGTGCCCACCTTCCGCGATCGAGCAACTCAAGCGTCGCTTCGCCATGAATGGTGAAGTGTTCCGCGTGCTCTTTACGGAAGCGCCCGCTCCGAAGGCTGCTGTTGCCTAGCTGATTAACCCCTCAGAAGGAAAACCCCTATGGCAAACTTCAATAAAGTCATCCTGGCCGGGAATCTTACCCGGGACCCCGAGCTGCGTTACACGCCCAAAGGCACGGCCATTGCCCGCATCGGCATGGCCATCAATCGCTCCTGGAAAACCGAGACCGGCGAAACCAAGGAAGAAGTCACGTTCGTGGATGTCGACGCCTTCGGACGCCAGGCCGAAGTCATCGCCCAATATATGAAAAAGGGCCGGCCCCTGCTCGTGGAAGGCCGCCTCAAACTGGACCAGTGGGAAGATAAAAATACCCACCAGAAGCAAAGCAAACTCAAAGTCGTGCTCGACAGTTTTTCGTTCCTCGGCACTCGCGGTGACGATGGCGGTGGTTCCAGCGAGGCTCCGCGGCCCCGGCCTCCGGCTCCGCAAGCCTCGAATTCCGGGGCTCCGGAACCTGCGGAACCTTCAGCCCCCCCGCACGAAGAAGACGACGTGCCATTTTAATCCCATTTGCGCGGCTTGAATGCCGCTTGAACACGCAACCATTCATTTCGTTATGTCTAAAACTGAAGTCATACTGACACACAACATCGTTGGGTTGGGCGGCGAGTCCGACCAGGTCAAAGTCGCGGCGGGTTACGCCCGGAATTATCTGTTTCCGCAGGGACTGGCGATTCCGCTGACCGGCGCAAACAAGCGCCGCTTGGAAGCCTTGAAGCAACGCCGCGCCGAGCGCGAAGCCCATGAACTCAACACCATGTCCGAACTGTCCAAGAGCATCTCGAAACTGCTCTGCGTGATCGCTGTCAAAACCGGCGAGGACGGCAAGATGTTTGGAACTGTGACTTCCGGGATGATTGCCGATCAACTCAAGACGCAGTTCGAAATCTCTCTTGATAAGAAGAAGATCCATCTCGAACAACCGATTCGCACGCTTGGCGAACACGAAGTTCAACTTCGTCTGCACGCCGACGTGACCACGACTCTGAAAGTTCGGGTCGACAGCATCACGCCGTTGCCCGAGCCGGTGGCCGAACCGAAAAGGGAAGAAGCCAAAACCGAGAAGCGTGGCCGCCGGCCCGAAGGCGCTGACAAGGGCGCACCTGAAAGGGTTGGAAAACCCGAAGGCGCGGACCGCAAAGCCCGCCCCGGCAAAGCTGAGAAGCCTCAACGCCCCGAACGCGCACCAAAAGGCGAAAGCAAGGCTTAGACCGGCTTTAGATTCTACAATTCTGCAACCTCAGGCGGTGCGCCGACAAGCCCACCGCCTGACCTGTTTCCGGAGCCGAAGGTGTCCCGCCTGGGGGCGGCCCCTGAAATCAAGTGAGCTTCGCCCTTACCAATCCCGCAACGGCTTGCTTCGTTCGGCGGGTTTTCCTTCCCTGATGGGTGGTAACATCTTTTCATCCCCTTTCTGGGCGTCGAGCAACTGACGCGCCTGTTCGGGGGTCATTTGTCCCTCAGCGTATTGTTGTTGATTGGTTTCGCCATCTTGCTCCTGATTTTCCTTCTGGGAAGCTTTGGCCGACTGTTGGTCCTTTTGCTTTTGATCCTGGGACTGATTTGCGGCCCTTTGCTGCTGTTGATCCTGTTTCTGCTGGTCCTGCTGTTGTTTCTGCTGTGAGCTTTGCTGCTTCTGATCGGATTGACCCTGCTGCTGTTGCGATTGTTGATTCTGTTGCTGCTGCTGCTGTTGTTGGTCCTGTTGCTGTTGGTTCTGGTTTTGGTCCTGTTGATTCTGATCCTTCTGATCCGACTGATTCTTCTGGGATTTATTCTGCTGCTGCTGTTGCTGTTTGAGTTCTTCGAGCCGCTTTTTAACGAAGTCGTGATTGAACTTTGCGTCGGGATCCTGCGGGTTTAGTTTCATACTTAGTTCATAATCCTTGACCGCTTTTTCCCACAAGTCGCTGCGCTTGGAGGGATCCGAATTGTTTTCGCCCTGCCAATATTGCGCGTTGCCGCGGTTGTAATAGGCGAGTTGTTGCAGTTTCAAATCCGGCGAAGCCACCGCCTCGTTGAATTGTTTGGCGGCTTCATCAAATTGATGATCGCGATAGGCAGCGGCGCCTGCATTGAAGTGAAGCCGTGGATCATCTGCTTTACGTTGGAGCAGGTTTTGATACTCCTTGAGGGCCTCGTCGTATTTGCCCGCTTTGTATTCGCGCAACGCGCTGGAGGGAGAGGCCGAGGCTGGCTCGTTCAGGGCCATGGCAAACAAGAACAACGCAACTCCTCCGGCAATGCTCTTCGAACCCACAGTCAATGGCAGGGTCGATTTCAATTTGCGCGCGCGTTCGGGCACGAGAATTTCCGTCACCAGCAGCAATATCGCCAGGCCCAGCGGCCATTGGTAACGCTCTTCATACTGCTTTACGAGCTTTTGCTGATGCTCGGATTTCGGCAGTTTCGCCAGGCCTTGCTCGTACAAAGTGTCGATGGTTTTCGCTCCCCGCAAGGGCAGATAAAATCCGCCTTCACTGGCGCCCGCAATCTGCTGTAATAAGCTTTCATTGAGGTGCGATTTAACAACGTTGCCCTGTTCATCCCGAATGTAATCGGATTTGCCCTGGGCATCCTGAATCCGCAACAACTCCCCCTCGGCAGTCCCGATTCCAATGGTGTAGATGCGCAAGCCCGCTTGCGCGGCCTTTTTGGCGGCGTCCAACGCTCCCGAGTCCTGGTCCTCGCCGTCCGTCATCAGGATGAGGACCTTGTGATTATCGCCTTCTTTAAACGCGGTTTGCGCCGTGTTGATGGCGTCAGCCAGGTCGGTGCCGCCCTCGGGGATGCTGTTGATGCTCAATGATTCGACGCTTTGCCGAAAGGCGGCATCGTCGATGGTCAATGGGCATTGCAAAAAGGCGCTTCCCGCAAAAGCAATCAGCCCCAGGCGATCCGATTTTGCCAATTGCATCAGATCCAGGGCAGCCAGCTTGGCCCTGGCCAGGCGGTTCGGGGCAATGTCCTGGGCCAGCATGCTTTTCGAAGTGTCAATTGCAACCACGATGTCGATGCCGCGCACTTTGACTTCTTCCCACGAAAAACCCCACTGCGGCCTGGCCAATGCCACGATGATGCAGGCTACTGCAAGCACGAGGCAACCGAGCCGGACCTTTTGACGCGTGCTGGAAATCCCCGCAACCAGGCCGGGCAACAGCCGCGCCTGAATGAACTGCTGCATTAACACCTGCCGCTTGCGAAACGACCACCAGAAAAAAACCAGCAACGCCGGCGGCAGAACCAGCAGCAGCAGCAAAATGTTTGGACTTCCGAATTGCACGTTCAAATATCCCGCGATCTGAGGGCGGCGGCCGAACCATCGAGACCGTTAAGCCGAGTAAAACCAAGTGTTGTTTTCCGCTTCATGGCAACCTCCTGAACATTGTGTGGCGCAACAGCGTTTCCAACAACACCAGCACCAGGCCGGGCGCAATCGCCCAGGCAAACAATTCTTTATGGTGCGCGTACTTTTTGATCTCTTTTTCCGTCTTTTCGAGTTTGTCGATCTCGGTGTAAATGTTTTGGAACCGCTCGGTGTTGTCGGCCCGGTAGTATTTGCCGCCGGTCATTTGCGCGATTTTTTGCAGCGTGTCCTCGTCAATGTCCACCGGCTCCATATGCTGTCCCACTCGCTGACGTCCGAAGAAGTCCGGCATTGGGGCCATGCCCCGCATTCCGACGCCGATCGTGTAGACCTTGACCCCGAGCGCCTGCGCCGCTTCAGCCGCCGTCAGCGGAGCGATCTTACCAGAATTGTTTTTTCCGTCAGTCATCAGGATCACAATTTTGCTCTTCGACTTTATGTCGCGCAGGCGGTTTACCGCGGTGCTCAGCGCCGAGCCGATGGCCGTGCGGTTTTCGTCAATGGTCCCGATCTCGAGCCGGTCCAGGTCCTGCATCAGGAAATCGTGATCCAGGGTCAGTGGCGTGGCGATATAAGGGTCGGTCGCGAAAACGATCAACCCAATGCGGTCGTTGGGGCGCTTTTCGATGAACTTTTCCAGGACTGCCCGCGCCATGTTAAACCGGTTGACTCGCTGGCCGCGCACTTCGAAATCCTCGGAGATCATGCTGCCGGACATATCCAGGGCAACGACGATATCCACGCCGCTGGCGCTGACCTTGGTTTCACTGCGGGTCAGCCGAGGCTGCGACAGCGCCACAATCAAAAGGCCGAGCGCCAGCCAACGCAGCGCCGATAAAAACCCGCCTGAACGAGTCCGGCTGATATTCATCAAGCCGCGTACGAGTTGGACAGAGGAATAGACAAAGGCGGGCGGTTCGCCTCGCTTGCCTTTGAGCCACGCCAGCAAAGGCAAAAGCAGCAACAACAAAAGAAACCATGGATGGCCGAAAGTCATTTGATTGCGGGCTGCGCGGCGCCGGGATCCGAACTGGGAACCGTGTCATTTGAGGTTCCGCCCTCAGCCGGCGGCGGCGGTTCGGTCTCTTCGACCAGCCGGACGGCGCAAGCGTGAAGATCGCGCAACTCCGCCTGGACCGGCTCGTAACGGGCAAATTTCACCAGGTCGCACCGATTTAAAAATTCCACCAGGCTTTCCTTTTGGTCGCGCGTCAAAAGGTCCGTGTCTCTGAGTTCGTTTAGAAATTCCTCCGTGGTCCGTTCGGGTGCGTGGAAATCAAAGCGCTCTTCGAGGTACCAGCGCAAGGCGTCGGAGACGGCAATGCAAAACTCCTTCGGCTGCCCGATGAGAGCCAGGGCTTCTGTAAGCCGTTGTTTCGCCAGGACGTGTGCGGGCACGGGTGGAACAACCGGAACTTCCATTTTTTTCCGCTGCCAATAACGCCACGCCAGCCAGGCCAATCCGGCCAGCAGGATCGCGCCCGCAATCCAGCCCAGCCACAGCCAGCCGCTTGGGATTTCGACCGGCGGTTTGATATCCCGCAAGCCGTTCGTTGCTGACCCTGAGACGGCCGCTCTGGCCGTGTTGGTCAAATCGACCTTTGTCATCCGCGCAACCTCCGTTTCTCACGGGTCTCGAAAAAGCGACCCAGTTCCGCCGCGTAAGGCTCGTCGGTTCTCAGCTGGATAGCGTCGATGCCAACAGAGCGGAACAGGCGGGCGAGGTCGTTTCGGGCCTTGCCCTGGCGCTCGGCAAAGGCGGCGCGCTTTCGCGCATCGCCCGTATTGACCTCCACAATTTCCCCGGTTTCGGCGTCCTGCAGGACAATGCGGCCCAGGGGGGGAAGTTGCAGTTCGTATGGGTCGGTGATATGGACCGCTACGACGTCATGGCGCCGGTTGGCGTGGCGCAGCATGGGGTGCGCCGCTTGCGCGAGCGATTCGAGCAACATCAATTGAGGCCGGGCTTTGCCGTGGCGCTTGGCCGAGTCGGGCGGGCCGCCGATGAAATCTGAAATAATCACTGCAATGGCCTTGTGAGGAGTCACCCGCAACAGGAACTCCAGCGCCCCGTTCAAGTCCGTCCCGCGGCCCTGTGGTTCGAAGAACAGGACTTCCCGAATAACGCGCAGCACGTGCTTGCGGCCTTTACGCGGCGGAATGAACTTTTCGACTTCATCGCTGAACAAAATCAGTCCCACTTTGTCGTTATTGCGAATAGCGGAGAACGCCAGGACCGAAGCAATTTCCGCCGCTAACTCACGCTTTGATTGTTCACGCGATCCGAACAATCCTGACGCGCTGACGTCCACCATCAACATCAAGGTCAGCTCACGTTCCTCGACAAATTTCTTAACAAACGGATGGTTCATCCGCGCCGTAACGTTCCAGTCAATCGAGCGCACTTCGTCTCCCGGTTGGTATTCGCGGACTTCCTCGAAATTCATCCCCTGGCCCTTAAAAACGCTGTGGTACTGGCCGGCGAGCGTTTCCGTCACCAGCCGATTCGTGCGGATCTCGATCTGCCGGATTTTTTTAAGGATCTCTCGGGGAATCATTGCGAAGAAGTGTCTAAGCCGGCCGGCCGGTCCTTGCTGGTCCTAACGAAAGTCGGAGAGAGCAAAGGAATAAGACCCGGCGCCGGCTTTGGTCCGGGAGGCGCAACGGGCTTTGCGCGTGATCCGTCTTCCATCATTTTTCTCTGCGCAGATTCTTACGGGACAGGCAGCTCGTCGAAAATCTTTTGAATCACCGTTTCACTGGTTTTCTCTTCCGCCTCAGCCTCGTACGTAATCGCCACGCGATGCCGCAAAACATCCATCCCGATGCTCTTGACGTCCTGGGGAGTGACGTATCCGCGCCCGCGCAAAAACGCGTACGCCTTCGCGGCCAGCGTCAGTGAGATGGTCGCCCTGGGCGAAGCCCCGAGCTGGATGAACTCCTTGACCTGGATTTTGTAGGCCTCAGGATCCCGGGTCGCACAGACGAGATCCACGATGTAGTCCTTTACTTTGTCATCGACGTAAATCTCGTTGATCACCTGGCGTGCCTTCAGAATATCCGAAGGCTCGACCACCGCCGTTGTCTCCGGCGTCCCGGAAGTGCGGGCCATCAGCTCCAGGATCTGCCGCTCCTCGGCCCGGGACGGATATCCGATTTTGAGCTTCAACATGAAGCGATCCACTTGCGCCTCAGGCAATGGGTAGGTTCCTTCCTGCTCGATTGGATTTTGCGTGGCCAACACCAGGAACGGTTCTTCTAGGCGGAACGTCTGGTCCCCGATGGTGACCTGCCGTTCCTGCATGGCTTCCAAAAGCGCGCTTTGGACTTTTGCCGGCGCGCGGTTGATTTCATCGGCCAGCACCAGGTTGGCAAAAACCGGCCCCTTTCGCGTGGTGAACGCGCCGGATTGGGGATTGTAAATTTGGGTGCCGATCACGTCGGCCGGCAACATGTCCGGCGTGAATTGAAGGCGCGAAAACTTAACGCTAATACAATTGGCAAGGGATTTGACTGACAGCGTTTTGGCCAGCCCCGGAACGCCTTCCAGGAGGACGTGACCGTTGGCCAGCAGGCCAATCACCAGACGTTCGACCAGGTAAGTCTGCCCGATGACCACCTTGCCTAATTCGCTGAAGAGCGGCCGCACAAACGCTCCCGCAGATTGCACCGCTTCGTTGATAGCACTAATTCCCGTGTTCATTGAATGCTCAATCCTACAGTCGGATGGACATGAAAACCAGAAAATGCGTTCAAACGGGGCCGCCGTATTGCCAAGCCTCGCTTTCTGCACGGCCGTGGCCTTATCTCATGATCCGTCTACGGCCGTTCGTCACATCCCAGACGGGAGCCAGGAGCAGGTGAAACGTGGGAATTTCGAGATTCGATACCCAAGCCGAGTAGATGGCCGGCTACAACTTGTATCTCCAACACTAATCAGGCCAGATCTTCGCCCAATTCGACGTTCCAATAAGCCAGGTCAACAAAGTGTTTCCAGCTATCGTGTTGGTGGAGACTGAAATTAATCTGTACAAACGGCCGCCATTTGGGCCGCTTCGGTTTGCGAATCAGGTGCATGCCGGCTTCCTGCGGGGTGCGATTGGCCTTGTGCGTGTTGCACTCGATGCAAGAGCAGACGATGTTTTCCCAGGTTGTCGGGCCGCCGCGATCCCGAGGGATGACATGGTCCAGGTTCAAGTCTTTGCGGTCGCAGGTCGTGCCGCAATACTGGCACGTGTTCTTATCACGCTCGAATATGTTATGACGCGTGAACTTTACTTCCTTCTTGGGGACGTGATCGTAAACCAACAACAGGATGACACGCGGGATCCGCAGCCGAAGGCTTATCGTGCGGACCGACTCGGCATGGGGCTCTCGAGACGATAAGTGTTGCCACTCGCTGAAATTGAACGTCTGGAAGGAACCGTCCTCCCGGTTGAGCACAGCCTGGGCGTGCCCCTGAAAAAGCAGTGTGAGGGCCCTCCGTGCCGTGCAGACATTGACCGCCTGCCACAGCCGGTTCAATACCAGCACATGTTGGCTTAGCATGGGACTCATTTCCAAATCCAGCCCGGGCGCAAATTACACAAAGCACATTGACGTGTCAACGAACCCAAAACACCTAATGCGTTACGGACAAGCGCCGGCGCCACGGTTTACTCGGTTGGGTTTCAGAGAGTAACCCCATAACCTCAATTCTATTGAAAAGCTGTGCCGATTTGGTTACACCAATGCGAACTCCAGAGCGGCGGGGCCGAATTGGCTCCGAAGGAGTTTCAGGAACTGACTTTAGCAACTCGAACCGCCTATGAACATTCATCACCTGGAACTGTTCTACTATGTTGCCCGCCACGGCGGCATCAGCGAGGCGGTGAGAAACATTCCCTACGGCATTCAACAACCGGCCGTGAGCGGGCAGGTCGGACAGTTGGAGGAATACCTTGGGGTCGTGCTCTTTCAGCGACGGCCATTTGGGTTGACGCCTGCGGGCGAGAAGCTTTACAAATTTATTCAACCGTTTTTTTCAAACCTCGATATTATTGCCGGCGAACTGCAAGGCGGTCAGCAACGGCACGTCCGAATCGGCGCCTCGACGATTGTGCTGCGGGATCATCTGCCGACGTTCTTCCGCAACGTGCGCAAGAAATATCCCAACCTCAAAATCTCCTTGCGAGAAGGCTGCCAGGCGGAGTTGGAGAGCCTGCTGCAAAGAGAGGAACTGGACCTGGCCGTCACTTTAATCGAAAAGAAGTCCTCTCCTGGAATTCAATCGCTGGCCCTGCTTGAATTGCCGCTGGTGTTACTCGTCGAAAAGAATTCGCCTGTCACGGAACCGGAGTCTCTGTGGAAACGGGATAAAATCGAAGACCAACTGATTTGCCTGCCCCAAGCCGAAGCCGTTTGCAAACATTTCCACCAGGGACTGCGCGCCCTTGGGGTCGACTGGTTCACGGGAATCGAAGTCAGTTCGATTGATTTAATCGAAACGTATGTGGCCAGCGGCTTCGGAATTGGATTGTCGGTTTTTGTCCCCAAAGCAGAGCTGCCTCCGGGTATCCGCGCGGTCCACCTGCCGAAATCCGAATTCGAACCCGTCGTGATTGGGGCTTTGTGGCGTGGGAAAATTTCTGCTTTGCTGCAGGCGTTTGTTGATGAATTGCGTTTGGGCGCGAAACGCTTGAGTTAGCGGAGCGCGGCTCGGCGTGAATAGTGCAGGGGAGGGCATTCCTGGGCAGTTTCTGCCTACTGTTGAGACACTTTAGTCGCTCAACTCCAGTCCTGACTAACGAGCCGGCTCTCTGGCCGGACGGAAACGCCAATAATGACAAGGAATACGGCGAATGGCCCAGTGGTTGCTATCTATCCGCCGACCGGTCCGGTATTTCGGTCCGATCAAGTGAACTCAGGAACTTAGAGAAAGCGACTATGGCATTGCCATTCTTGAACGGAACCACCAAAAAGCCGGATCAATTGCTCTCGGTGGACCTGGGCGGCCGAACGACAAAAGCAGTGAATCTGCAGCGTCGCGGCGACCGCTACATTATGTCGGGCTACGCGATGTTGGACGCCCCGATCTACGAAAAGAATCTTTCGGCGGATCTGTTAGGCGAACATTTAAAAAATGTTTGCCAGGCGCTCAATGCCAAGACCCGCAGCGTCAGCCTGGCTGTCGGGGTAAGCGATTCGATCGTGCGCCATGCGGAACTGCCGCAAATGCCTGTCGGCGATATGCGGCAGGTGCTCAAAAACAACAGCAAAAACTATCTTCAACAGGATCTCCCCGGCTACGTTTTCGATTGCTATATTATTCCGCCTCGCGACGTGCCCAACCCCAATAACAGGGACAAAGCACCCGAAAAACCGAAGCTGACAGGCAACCCCAAGGCCCGCGTGTTGGTGGCCGGCGCCCGCAAACAGCTGGTCGAGGAAATGCAAAATGCCGTAAAGAACACCGGTTTCACCGCCGAAAGCATTGTTCCGGGATTGCTGGGCCCGGTAAACGCCTTCGAATTGGCGATGCCCCAAATTTTTGCCACGTCCGTCGTTGCCCTTGTGGATGTCGGTTTCAAAAACACCAGTATTTGTATCCTGCAGGAAGGCGACCTGGTGCTGAGTCGTGTCGTCGCGATTGGCGGAGACCGGCTGACGGCGGGACTTGCCGAATCGCTGGGGATCAGTTACGCGGAAGCCGAAGGCATCAAAGTAGGAATGCCGACGGAGGTTCAATCCAACCTGGAAGCCCTCGTCCTGCCGCTGGGTCGTGAACTCCGCGCATCGATCGATTTCTTCGAGCATCAATACGATCAAACCGTGAGCCAGATTTTCGTCAGTGGCGGATCTGCCCGTTCTGAGTTTATCGTTCAGACGTTGCAAACCGAATTGATGGCCGATTGCAAGGCCTGGAACCCGCTGAGCTTTGTTCAAATGGCGTTGCCGCCGCAGCAAGCGGCTGAAATTGAGCACGTCGCCCCTCAACTTGCCGTGGCCGTGGGGGCTGCCACCGGCGCTTTCTGAAAACGTATGCCGATACCCATCAATCTTTTGGCCGAAGCCCACGCCCTGGAGGATTTGCGCCGCCGGGATCCCGTCAAACGGGCCATCTGGGTCGGAGTTCTCCTCGTGATCATCGTGCTCGCCTGGAGCACCTCTGTGCAGCTGAAAGTCGTCATGGCCAAACGCGAACTGCACAAGGTCGCCGGCCAGTTGAGCACCCGCACCAATGAATTCCAGCAGGTGCTGGTCAATCAGCGCCAGCTGATCGAAGCCAATCGCAAGCTGAGCATGCTGCAGCAACTGGCCACCAACCGGATGCTCCACGGGACTTTGCTCAACGCTCTTCAGCAAACCACTCTCGATGACGTGCAACTGACCCGGTTCCGCACCGAGGAAAGCTGCGTTTACAACGAAGAGATTAAAACAAAGACCAACTCCAACGGCCGCATTATTGCCGGCCGGCCAGCCAGCGTTACGGAAAGGATCATGCTGGGGTTCGAAGCCAAGGACAGCAGTTCCAACCCGGGCGACCAGGTCAACCATTTCAAAACGAAAGTCAGCCAGTCTGCCTATTTTAAAGAAGCTCTCGGCAAAACCGGCGACGTGCGCCTTGCCAATCTTTCTCCGCCGCAAACCGGGCCCGATGGCAAACCTTTTGTCCTGTTTACGCTCGAATGCCGTTTTCCGGAGAAGACACGATGAACTCTCTTTCAAAAGAAAAACGCAACCAGCTGGTCCTGGTCATCATTCTGTCGATTGGCGTGGTCGCCGGCCTTTGGTTCGGTCTGATCCGTTCACAACAGCAGACTCTCGAACAACTGGCCCAAAGCAAGCGCTCGGCCCAACAAAAGCTCGAACAGGTCAGGCAAGCCATCGAAACGGCCGATGCCGTTGAAATGCAATTGGGCGAAGCGAACAAGCGCCTGGCGAAGATCGAATCCACCATGGCCAGTGGCGACCTGTATCTCTGGACCATTAATACCCTGCGCCAGTTCAAGCCCGGGTACCGCGTCGAGATCCCTCAATTCAGCCAGATTGATGGACCCAAAGACATGAATCTTCTGCCGAACTTTCCGTACAAGCAGGCCAACATGACGATCAGCGGTTCCGCGCTTTATTCGGACCTCGGCAGGTTCGTTGCCGATTTCGAAAACCAATTCCCTTACATGCGGATCCTGAATCTTACTCTCGAGCCTATTCCCTCCATGGCCGGCGAGCGCGAACGGCTTTCGTTTCGTATGGAAATCGCCACTCTCGTCAAGAACTCGGCTTCGTAACCTGGATCATTGTCATGAATAAAGCTCAACGATTTTTTGTCTGTGGCAGCAGTTGGCTTCTCGGCCTGGCTTTGATCGGTCCCGCGGCTCCCAACGGTTTTTCCAAGGACCAGGCCAAGCCCGCGTCGAGACCACCGGTCGTGCCCACTGTTCCCGAGGTTCCCATTCCGCAATCCATTTTCGTGGTGCCCACCGATTC
>DATGLT010000193.1:0-21012 GCA_035294005.1 Verrucomicrobiia bacterium | reverse complement strand
ATACCTGGCGCGGAACAGCCAATTCGTGGTGCCGGTCGTCCGCCTGGTCCATGCGCGCCCGTTTGGACTGGTGAGGATCACTCCCTGGTCTCCTGTGGCCACAACAAGATTGCTCGAGCTCGCCACCCCGCTGAGGTAATTGGTGACCGACACTGTCTGTTTTGACCAATTCGTGCCATCGGTGCTCAGGAGCATCGTTCCATTCCCACCGGCTAAAAGGTAGCCGGAGGCAAAAGCGCAAGCCGCCGCTAGATCATTGGTTGTGGGAGCCGGCTGTGCAAACCAGGCCAAGCCTTGCGAGTTCACGTAATTCGTGAAGGTCGTCCCGTCGGTATTTGTCAGTACCACGGGGCTTAGTGAACTGGGGCTGGTCAAAAGACTGCCATGGTTGCCGGCGGCAAGCAGCATGTTCGTGTCCCCGGCTGTGCACAGCAGAACTGTGTTCGTGGCCGAACCGGACAGCGAATTTGTGAACGTAATCGCTTCAATGGTCCAGTCCACACCATTTTGACTGGTCATAATGCGCGCATTGTCGCCGACGGCTACGTACAAGTCGTTGGCGACGGTCACTTGCCAAAGCCAGTCGCGCGGGCTTGGATACTGTTCACTCCAAAAATAGGCCTGATTGGTTTCGGCTCCCTGGACCATCATCCCGTCATCGCCGACGAGTCGGTACGCGGAGTTAGTACCGTCCCATAAGGCCGTGAAGTATGTCCATACAGGGGCAGGGGCCAGGGTGGGGCCGAACGCGGTCTCGTTGAACCAGGTGCTTGCGTTCGTCCCAAGCCGGACTTCAGAATCGCCGGCCAAGAGCCCGGTTTCGGAATTGGCAGAGATGGCGTAGAGAACGTTACTGCTGGTTCCCAGGTTAAAGGACTGCCAATTGACGCCGAGATTGGTGCTGTAGAGAGCTTTCCCCGCGCTCGTCACCGCCCAAAATCCGCTAAAGGGAAAAACTCCCGGGGCCCTTGCAGTATCAATCCATTCGACTCGGGTCAGATCTGACGTCACGCCGCTGGTTCGGGAGGTCCAGTTTGTTCCATCCGGGCTCGTCGCGATGTAACCGCCTTCCCCGGTCGTGACGAAGGTTCCAGCGCCCCAAGCGACACTCAACAACCAGTTTTGACCCGCGTTTGGCGCAACGGTTTGGAACGACCATTTCGCGCCGTCGTGGCTTGAGAAGATGACGGCATTATCCCCGACGGCCACGACGAGGTTGGACGAGACTGCCAGGTCAACCAACCAGTCGCTGGTATTCAAAGACGACACTGTGAAGTGCACTCCATCGTCCGAATAACCTGCGGTGCCGCTGGCGCCGACAAACACGATCCGGTTTCCAAAAAACCTCACCGCCTGCAACGTATTGGTCGTCCCGCTGTTTTGGGGCAACCAGCCGTAGAACCCAAGCCCAGTGTAGATTTGGCCCAGATCGGTCACCTGAACGGACGTTGTGCCATCCCAGGTCATGTCAACGATGTTGTTGCCGTGGGGAAGGGGATTGGACCAGCGCCACGTCAGGGGCGAGGCTTCAAGGCTGGAGGCCTTCAGGACAATAAGGACCAATGGAAGAAGCAAAGACCATAGGAGACCCCGGGAGCGGCCCTCTGTTCCAGCGGCGCGGTCGGAGCGGAACAGCCGCTCTATGGCGACTAAACGCATCATGCAAATGGTAATGATTTGGCCCGAAGGGAAAAGCCGAAAGCGGAAGCAAACGCAGCAGTTCATACCGGGAACCGGTGCGATTACGGTTCTTTGAGGACCTGTTCACTTTTGCTCAAGGCGTCCCGGTTCTCGCCGTTCTTTTCCCGGGCGGTCGTTCAATGAATCGCCGAGTTGGGCTCGGGCTTTCTCGGCCTCTGTTTCGAGTCGTTTAACAATTCCGGGATTCCCGGCCGCAACATCCCTGCTTTCGCTGATATCGTTAACGAGATCGTAAAGTTCCGCCTTTTCGATCTTGCGCTGTTCGTATGGGACCGGCACTCCGCCGTGGCCACCGGGTCGGCCCGCCAAAGTTCGATAGGTATGCGGCAATTGCAGTTTCCAGCGGCCGTCTCCTGAGACAATTGCCTGCAATTGGTTCACTTCGTAGTAGAACCAGTAAGCCGAATGAGGATTGCGGGCGCTTCGTTTGCCGGTGATGATCGGCCAGACATCCAGGCCGTCGATTTTATGGGCGGGCAGGCGCGCTTGGACTTGTTTGGCGATGGTTGGAAACAGATCGATGCTCATGAGTATGCGCCAACTTTCGGTCCCGGCTGGAATTTTGCCTGGCCATCGCATAATGCAAGGTTCACGAGTGCCGCCCTCCCATTGTGTGCCTTTCCCTTCCCGGAGTGGATAAGCCGATCCGGCGTGATCTCCGTAGCTGAGCCAGGGCCCGTTGTCGGAGGTAAAAATCACCCACGTTTTATCTTCGAGCCCATTGCGACGCAGCGCTTCCATCACCTGTCCAACCGACCAATCGATTTCTTCGATCACATCACCGTAAAGACCGCGCGCGGTTTTGCCGCGGAACTTGTCACTCACGTGAAGAGGCACGTGAGGCATGTTGTGCGCCAGGAACAGGAAAAAGGGACGCTCCCGATTTTCCTCGATGAATTTCAAGGCGTGCTCGGTATACCAGGTGGTGAGCTGGTTCTGGTCCGCGTGAGTTACCTGCGGAATCACCACGCGGTTGCCCTCGTACATCACCAGGTCCGGATAGCCGCGCTTTCGCTTCTCGTCATTGGCCGGCAAGTTGACCAGGTCCGGGTGAAGCGGCCACATGTCATTGGAGTAGGGCAGGCCAAAATATTCATCGAACCCGTGTTGCAGCGGCAGGAATTGAGGAGCGTCTCCGAGGTGCCACTTGCCGAAAATGGCCGTAGCGTAGCCGCGCTGCTTCAGTAATTGGGCGAGCGTGACCTCGGAGGCGCTGATTCCGACTTTGGAATTGGGTCCAAGCGCGCCGTGAATGCCGATCCTGTTCGGGTAACAGCCGGTCAACAACCCAGCCCTTGATGCCGAACAAATTGGCTGGGCCACATGGAAATTCCTGAAGATGCAGCCTTGAGCCGCGAGCTTGTCCAGGTTCGGCGTTTGAAAGCCCTTAGCCCCAAACACCCCGACATCCGCATAGCCCTGGTCGTCAGTGAAGATGATGATAATGTTTGGCAGCCTGGGCTCCCGGGCTCTGGCTTTGTTGCAGGTCCAACTGAAGCAGACGATGACGACTGCTGCCAAGACCGCGAAGTTCTTCATTCTCGAAATGCTTGCATTAAACTTCAAACCCGGATACGCCGTTGTAAAGGACATTCTCTGGCCATGCCGGGAGCTTTTGATAAGTTATTCCAGTGTCATCGGCCCACTCTCAACGTCCGCCCAGCCGCGTTCGTCGATGGCTCATTTGGTCGTTTCCGTTGATGGCAATTTGCGCGCTCCTCCTCCGGCTTGCCTTTTTCCACTCAGTCCCGGCCGACCGGGTGACTCGGGACGGGGCTAAGTCGGAGGACCAAAAGACCGGGGGCTATGCCGGCTCGGAGAGTTGCAAAGAATGTCACGAAGACGAGTATCGGCTGTTCCAGGAATCCCATCATCGACTCGCCCAGCGCGGTGCCCAGCCGAAGCTGGAGGCCCCTGCATTCATACCGGACCGGTCCTTTGATTTCAGCGGGTCACGCGTGTCAGTGGGCAAGACCGATTCCGGATACTTCGTCACGGCCGACGGTCTGGACAGCACACAGAAAAGTTTCCGCGTAGAATCAGTGATCGGCGTTTCGCCGCTGCGCCAGTACCTGGTCGGCTTCCCGGGGGGACGCCTACAGACTCTTGAGTCGGCGTATGATCCGCGAGCGAACCAATGGTTTGATGTGTTCGGCGCTGAAAACCGGCGTCCCGGTGAGTGGGGGCATTGGACCGGTCGCGGCATGAATTGGAACAGCATGTGCGCCGCCTGCCACAATACGCGAGTGCAGAAAAATTACCGGCAGTCCACCGACGATTACCGGACCGAGATGGCTGAGAGCGGTGTTGGTTGTGAAGCCTGCCACGGTCCGCTTCGGACGCATAACGAATGGCAAAAGCAGTTTGGCAGGTCCGGTCAATCGGATCCGACTCTCCCGCACTGGCCCAAGGAGCGTGTTTTGGATAATTGCGGGTTCTGTCATTCGCGCCGCGCCGAGTTGACCGGCGAATTCAAGCCCGGCGACACTTTCCTCGATCACATGCGGCCGACCCTGGTCGACGCATCGGAAATTTTTTACGCCGACGGACAGGTCAGGGAAGAAGACTACGAATATGCTCCGTTCATCGGGAGCCGGATGCACCTGCGGGGTGTGCAGTGCTCCGACTGCCATGACCCGCACACCGCCCGAATCAAGCTTCCGGGCAACTGGCTGTGCATGCGTTGCCACGATGGATCCTATACGAATGCTCCAATTATTAACCCGGTCGGGCACAGCCATCACAAGGTGTTCGGGTGTGGCGCCGACGGGAGCATGGCAGGCGTTGATATCGGCAGCTACCGGGAAGAGGGCATAAAGGAGACGGGCGGCCAATGCGTGAACTGTCACATGCCGCAGACAACGTACATGCAGCGGCACCATCGCCATGATCACGGATTTACTTGCCCGGACCCGGAATTGACCAAAATTGCCGGTATCCCCAACGCCTGTAATCGGTGCCACAAAGACAAGGATCCCGATTGGTCGGCGAAGTATTGCGAAGAATGGTATGGGAGCAAAATGCAACGGCCCTCGCGCACCCGCAGCCTTTTGATATATGCAGCACGCCGCAATGATTCTGCAGCCCTGGCCGGCCTGGTAGACATGCTGACGACCAACGACGTCCCGTATTGGCGAGCCGTGGCCGCCGGGTTGCTCGCGCCCTGGACATCTGAACCGACGGTCCGGATTAAATTGGCACAGGCCCTCGACGATCCTGAGCCCTTGGTCCGGCTGGAAAGCGCGTCAGCCCTGGATTCCTGCGCATTGGAACCGCAGGTTGCCCAGGCTTTGCGCCGTCATTTGTCAGATCCCATTCGCGCGGTGCGTGTGGCTGCCGCCTGGGCCTGCAAGTCGAGCGTCGAAACTTCGTCTGTTGCCGGTTTGGACCTTTCCCGCTACATGGATTGCAACGCCGACCAACCCTCGGGTCAAATGCAGTTGGGAGCCTTTTTCTTTGCAAGGGGTCAGCCTGAGGCAGCGGTTCAGCACTACCAGAAAGCCGTCGCCTGGGATCCGAACTCGGCTGTGAGCCGGCACGATTATGCGATTGTTTTGTCCAGCCTCGGACGGGCTGAAGAGGCGATCGCGGAACTGGCGGCGGCCTGCCGGCTGGAACCGACCAATGCGGGTTTTCGGTTTGAACTGGGCCTCGGCTTCAACGAAGCGGGCCAGGCAGGCCGGGCCATTGAATGCCTTCGCGCCGCCGTTAAGCTCGATCCGTCGTTCGCCAAGGCCTGGTACAATCTGGGCCTGGCGTTGAGTTCAGAGGGCAAGACGGAAGAAGCGCTGGATGCCCTGGTGCGCTCCGAGGCGGCCGACCCTCGTGACCCGCGCCCGCCTTACGCCCGGGCGTCAATCCTTGCGCGTTTGGGCGCGCTTGAACAAGCGCGCAAAGCGGCGGCCAAAGCGCTCTCGATAGATCCCGGGTTCACGCCTGCCGCGCAATTGCTCGAATCCTTGCGCTGAGGAAGCGCTCGTGGAAACCACTTTTAATCGGACTCATTCATCTGTGTTTAAGATTCGTGTGTATCAATGTCTCCTCGCGGTGTTGGTGCAAGGGAAGTCCCAAACAGAATCGGGTTCCCTGGATCGAGGTTTCCTTTAACTCGAGTGTCGCCCCAAGGTGAATTGCCAGTTGCCGGCTAATAGTCAGGCCAATGCCGCTGCCGCCTTTTTTGGAAGAGGTGCATGGTGTGAACAGGCGCGCGACCTGTTCCGGGCTCAGGCCGGCGCCGGAATCCTCAACTTCGAACAACAGGAGGTTGGACTCATTGCGGACTCGTAACTGCACGGTCCTCCCTTTGGGGGTGGCTTCAATCGCGTTTTGGACCAGGTTTTCCAGTATCAGCAGGATCAGGTCCGCCTCCCGGTTGGAGACGCTTCCTTTAGCGGCCGCAGAGCAGTCCAGGTGCACCCCCGAGGCTTCCGCCAGCGGCTTCAATTTCACCTCAATCATCTCCAGCATTTCCGGCAGGGTCACCTCGTATTCGCTTGCGGTGTTTTGCTCCTGTAACACGCGCACCACGCGGTCGATCAGTTGCTGCATTCTCTGGGTGCTGGCAACCGCCAGTTCCCAGTCGCTGGTTTCGCTGTTATCGGACGCGCGTTCCTGCACGAAGCTGCGCAACCCGCTCAGCGGATTCTTCAAGCCATGAATCAAATGCGAAGTGACGGCACCGATGGCCGAAGTCTTCGCCGCGAGTGCCAATTCGCGGTTGGCGCGGAGCAGGTTGGTTGTCCTTTCGGCCAACAGAGCGTTGGCCTTTTGCACCCGCCTGAATGCCAGTGCCAATCCGGCGCTGATAATAGCCCCGCAGATGACAAACACGATGGAGCCCTGAAGCGCCAGGTGCTGGTCCAGGTCCTTGTACTCGCGCGCAATGCTTTCGCCGTTCATCAGAAATTGAGCGACGCCGGCCAGGTGGTTTGTCCCTTCCTCGTGCAACGGCAGATCGATGAGGAGCAGGGGCACGGGCGCCGCATTGGATTCGGCGAGCAAATCATATTCATCGGGCCGTGCATGAGGAATAAAGTGGCTGACGGGCCGGCCTTCCTGCAACAGCGCCAAATCCCTTTCCGGCAACGAGCCTTCGGTTATTCGCGGCGGGTCCGCGATGACGAATTTGCCCCGCGTGGAGAACAATCGGACTCCGACGATATTGTTCGAGAGGCGTTGTGAGATTTCGAATGCGAGTTGAATCTGGGCGCCGGTTTCATCGAGGCTCCGGATGGTGTCATCGTTGCGCTTGTCGTCGATGAACTGCTGCGTTGCCAGCGCGTCCAGCGTTTCTCCATCGCGATTGGTTATTTTTTCAAAAACATGCTCCCTCAAGTGGAGCAAGGACACTACGATCGCTGCAGCCAGCACTCCGAGAGCAAGGACCAGTCCGGCGGCGAAGGGACCACGGGATCGCGTCGGCTGAGCCGAGGCATCCCAGGACTGGTCGCGCGATACCCGAGCATTCATCTCTTCGTCAATTCCGCAGTGGTAGAATGGCTGCTTTGGCGCGCGGTTGCACCATCAGAATTCCCAGCTTAAACCCCCGGTGACTGTTTTGTAGCTGTATTCGCTGCCGGGGTCATTGGAAGTGGTTTCTTCAAATTCGAATGAGGCAAACCCTCGCAGGGCCTTGTACAGTCGCCGTTCGATTCGCAGGCCCGTGTTAAAAGTGGCCAGGTGCAGCGTTGGCCCCGGGGATGTTCCTGCGAGCTGAATGGGAAAATCGTAATACGAGGCGCCGGCGGTTGCTTTGATGTCCCAATTCGGCAAACGAAACCGAAGTTCCTGCAGGGCATAATACCGGTAAAAATTAAAGAACCCTCCGCCATTATCGCGATTATAGTTAAAGCCAAGCCTTGCGGCTGTCGTCCAGTGATTGCTGCGGTCCCACTGCTGCTCCCATTTGAGTTCGGCAACGTAGCGCACCACGCTCAATATGCGGCCGGCCAGTTCGTTGCCCGAGGCATCCCGGGCCAGCCAGGTGCTGTGGGGAATATAAAATGCGCCGCCACTCAGAGACAATTGTGAGTGAGGGCCATAACTGTAGCCGACCACGGCCTCGCCTCCCAGCTTCCAGGTGGGGTCCAGCGGAGCCTGCCACCAATCCCTCGCCAGCGGTGCGTCCACCTGCACCCACCAGTTGGTGGTGAGGTCCCGGCGTAAAAATGGGCGCACACCCAGTGTGTTTGCCTTGGCTTCCACCGCTTGCACTCCGCCCGGGTCCAGCAACTCCTGCAAAACCTGGTCCACATAGCTGTAGCGCAGTTCCAGGCCGGTTCTCCACACTCCGCCGAAGTACTTTTGGAGCACTGCGTTCGCAGTGAACAGGTCTTCCCCTTTGAGACCGCCCGGCGCCCGAAAATAGCGGACATCATCGCCGATCAGCGTCAGATTGAATTCCAAACCGTCGAGCGGCAAACGAATCAACGTCAGGTCGAGGCCGCTGGCAACAAACCCGCTTCCCTGCGCTCCACTCGGAGCGAGGAGCACGTTGTCTTTGTAACCAATGCCGGACCGCACGACGATGTCCTTGTCCCAAAGCATGGACTCGTTCCAAAGCGAGGTGCTTTCGGAAAGAAGAAAATCATTGGTGTCGGTTGCGGCGATGGCCCGACCCGTTCCGACAAATAGAAAGAAGCAAACCAAGCCCAGCCACGCAGCCGCCACCCGTGGTTCTGCTCGGCGCGGCGTCGTTCGGGTCCGGACCCGCCCTTGTCGTGGATACGCGCCAGGTTGCCATTGATCAAAGCCAATAAGCAACCAAGCGATCCCCTCGGATCG
Organism: Verrucomicrobiia bacterium; assembly: GCA_035294005.1. Classification (GTDB taxonomy): domain Bacteria; phylum Verrucomicrobiota; class Verrucomicrobiia; order Limisphaerales; family UBA8199; genus JANXQE01. The sequence continues at coordinate 12,528 of DATGLT010000193.1, read as the reverse complement.
CTTGGCCTGCGTTTTGCACGCGTCTTTTTCGTTTTCCAGAACCAGCTAAAAACCTTTCCTACTGTCCCCTGTGCCGATGGCCTCCTTCATTTGCGGCGTTATGGGCCGCGTCGATGATTCGGCCGAACTCGGCGTGTCCGATCTTTCCTTTGAGCGCCAGCAGGTCCGTCCGCAGTTGTTCGCGGAAGGACGCGAGCTCTGTGATAAATTCAGCGCGATTGGCCTGAAGTTGCGCCCGGATTTGATCTTGCTCCTGTGGCGTCGTTGCCCGGTGCAATTTGGCCTCCAGTAGACGCTGCTGCGCCAAGTACTTGTCCCGCGTTTGGTCAAACGTGGCAATGAGTGTTTTGATGTTGCTGGGGAGTCCGCGTAAATCGCGATTCAGGTCGCGATCATCCCGATCTTGCGACACTACCGTCGCCGGAGGCACGGTCGGGTCGGCCGCCAACGCCGAACGCGGACAAACCAGGTTTGCCACTGCTGCTCCGAGCGTTAGCAAGATTCGGTATCGTTTCATGTTCAATCGTTCTACTTCGGCGGGCGGTTCGTTAATCGGTTCTATCATCCGCGAGCCACAACACTAATGGCAAGCGCTATGCCAAAATTGTGGACAAAACCACAAAACGTTAATTTTCAGACATTTGCAATCTAAAACCAAGGTTCCAACACTTGCGAAAGGTGCTGCTGTGGGGACCTTCACCCAGCCTGAGCCGCCCTCTGCGGGGGGTAAGTCCCCTGACACCCGCTCTTCGGCCTCTCCAGGGTTACTTTTCGCGGAGCCTGTAGCGGAGGTAATCTCGCGATACCCCCAGAAGCCTTGCGGCGCCCGAGACATTATTGCCGCTTTGCTTCAGAGCACGTTGAATGAAAGCTCCGATCGCATCTTCGAGCGAAAAGCCCTCGGGCGGGAACGAAAAGGAGGGGCTGAGCCATCCATCCGAATCAATTGGTTTCGTGGTATCGATGGGGGTCTGGAGGTTGTCGAAAGCCAATTCATCGCGGTCTTCAAAAACGATGGCGCGCTCGAGTTCGTGGGCCAACTCACGCACGTTGCCTGGCCACGAATAATTGAGCAGCCGGCGCTGACCTGATTGGGAGATGCGCTTAAGAGGAAGGCGGTGCTGACGGCAGAGACGGCCCATCAGCAGTTCGGCCAATTTCAAAATATCCTCTCCCCGCTCTCTCAGCGGCGTTAGGGTGATGCGGTAGAGGTCAAGGCGGTGGAAAAGATCTTCGCGGAAAGCTCCCTGGGCTGCAAGCTGGCGGAGGTCCCGATTGGACGCCGTAATCAACCGAACATCGGTGGATATCGGTTTATTGCCGCCCACGCGCCGGATGCGGTGATCCTCGATCACCGTGAGGACTTTGGCTTGCAGGGCGAGGGACAAGCTGGGCAGCTCATCCAAAAACAGGGATCCGCCGTTTGCGGCTTCGAACAGGCCCATGCGCGCGCTGCGGGCGTCGGTAAAGGCGCCGCGTTCGTGTCCGAACAATTCAGATTCGGCCAGCGATTCTGGCAGCGCCGAACAATTGACTTCCACCATGGGAGCCGAGCTGCGCGGCCCTTGCTGGTGAAGCCACCGCGCAATGGTCGTCTTGCCTGTGCCGGTTTCTCCCTGAATCAACACCGGCGGCAGCGGACCTTGCATGCGGCGATCCGCGGCAAGAATCCGGCCTAGTTGCGTTTCCAGGCCGGCCAGCGCTGACCCGAAGAAAAACGAAGGTTCCTCCTCGCGCCTATGTTCCGCGGCGCGGGAGCTTTGTTTTGAACGGCGGACCCGGTTCAGTACCAGGGGCAGTTCCAGTGGGTCGAACGGCTTTACCAGGTAGTCCAGGGCTCCTAACCGCATGGCTTCCACTGCGCCGGAGACCTCGCCATTGGCGGTCATGACGATCACGGCGGTGTTCGTCGAAAACGCACTTTCGCGCAGCAAATCGGTGCCCCGCCCATCGGGAAGATTCACATCCAACAAGGCAAAATCAAAGGCCATCTCCGACGACAATTGGCGCGCAGCCGCCAGCGTACCGGCTCCTGTCACATCCATGCCGAGACGTTCCAGCTGCGCGCTCAGTTGTTTCCGCAGCAAAGTCTCGTCTTCAACAATCAGGATCTCGAGGCTGCTCAAACCTTCCTGCAACTCTGGGCTCATTCGATTTTGAGGAAGTATGAAATCAACTTGGGCGCCCGGCAAGGAATGTTGAACCAGCCAAGAGGGTTACCGATGGCTTGCACGCGATTGAGGGCGATTCCCCAAATGCACGTACAAGAAGAGGGCGCGGACTGTGCGACCGCGCCCCCAACGCCTGGCAGGAGCGACGGGCGCCTCTGCTCTTGCGTCACTCTCATCGTCCGCGAGCGCGGGTCTACCAGCAATTCCAAGCAATACTGAGCGGCGTCGGGTTATTAGGGGACACCCGCCGGACCACACAAGAATCCCAGGCAGCATTGCGAAGATGGCCGCGATCCAGTTACAGTTCCGGTGGCTCCTCCGTGAGCCGGGTTTTTGAGATGCGAATTCCTTATTACCAGGTCAACGCCTTCACTTCACGAAATTTCGGCGGCAATCCCGCCGGGGTTTGTCTCCTGGATTCGTGGTTGCCCGATCCACTGCTGCAGCAGATTGCCGCCGAAAACAACCTTTCCGAAACCGCCTTCCTGGTGCCGCATGACTCCTTTTTCGATCTCCGCTGGATGACGCCCGAGGCCGAAGTCGACTTATGCGGGCACGCGACCCTGGCAGCGGCGCACGTGCTCTTCTTTGAGAAGAAGCTTCCCTGGAATGAAGTCCCTTTCCAAACCGCCAGCGGCAGGTTGACCGCAACCCGGCGTGAAGGTGCAATCGAACTCGATTTTCCGTCGCGGCCTGCTGAACCGTGTGTCGTGCCGGAGGCGTTATTGAGAGGACTTCGGGCAATGCCAAGAGAAGTCTTGAAATCCCGCGATTATCTCGCCGTGTTTGAGTCGGCGGCGCAGGTGGCGGCCATTTCAGCGAACTTCGATTTGCTTGCGGGCCTGGATTGTCTCGGAACGATTGTGACTGCGCCGGGAGTTGACGTGGATTTCGTCTCGAGGTTTTTTGCTCCGCAGGTTGGAGTTCCCGAAGACCCGGTCACCGGTTCGGCCCATTCAACACTCATTCCATATTGGGCGCGACGCTTGGGGAAGACCGAGCTGCGGGCCCGGCAAATCTCGAAGCGGCAAGGAGAACTTGCTTGTCGCCTGCTCGGCGACAGAGTTGGAATTTCTGGAACGGCGGTTGTCTACTGCCGTGGCGAACTGGATGTGCTCTGAAAAAAAAGAGCGACCCGGAACCCTAACCGGGCCGCCCCACCCTTGTCATGAAAACCAGGTAGAGCCTCTTCGGTCCTGGCACCACCTGTCCCAAACTCAAGTGAGGTTGTTACGCCTCACGCCAGGACTAAAGGCAGAGATCATGCCAACTGATTTGCCTCGTACCGAGCGTTTGAATTCGCGCGAAAATCCGGCATTTCCCTGAGGTATTTCAACAACGCGATTGTGGGTGGCGCGGCACTCTGGCTCAAAACGGATCCAGCCTGGCAATTTATCGCCACGGCGGGTCCTATTCTTTGAGCGAGACCTGCCGAGTCGCACGGCGCACCATGCGCTGGCGCGCGGCCCAGCGGGTGACGGCCGAAGCTTTTTCCTCCGCTAACACGGGAAACAATAAATGCAGATAGCCGGTGTGCCAGGCGATCGCTTCGGCTTCGTTGAGCGCTGAGTTCAGCAAGTGCGAGTGGCCTGAAATTGCGCTTCCGTATTCCCGCACCATTTCGCGTTTGATGGCGGTAACCTGGCGCTCAATCTGGCGGCATTGACGCCCGCAACGCACTGCCGGGAGCGCCGGGGTTGTCGCCCGGGCCCTCGATAAATGATTGACCTGTTCTGAGCATCTTCCTGGTGTCGTGGTCCTCACAATGCCATATAGAACCAATTTTTCGCTGATTATTCAATATAATAGTGGCGGCCATATGCGGCTTGCCTGAAGACTTCAGTTGCCGAAAATGAATTTGTGATCCGCCGGACGCCAAACAAAGTTTCAGACGATTCAGCATTCGACCCGCAAAGGAGAGACTTTTGACCCGCGTGGAGATTTCGCCTGTTGTTCAATCCGGCCGCACGCCGGCGCATCCGCGATGGCTGGTGCCTGTGATATGCGCAGGGCTTCTCATTTTGACGGCCGTCGCGTTCAGCCCCGTCGCTCGCAGCGATTTCATCAAATTTGATGACCATCAATATGTCGTCGAGAACGGCCATGTCTTGAGCGGATTGACCTGGCCCAACGTGAAGTGGGCCTTCACTTCCGGTTATGCCTCGAACTGGCACCCCCTGACATGGATATCACACATGACCGACGTGCAGTTGTTTGGGTTGCGCCCTGCCGCACATCACCTCACCAGCCTGGTTCTGCATCTTCTCAACGCGGTGCTCGTTTTCCTGCTGCTCAATCGTTTGACCGGCCGTCTATGGGCATGCGGCATGGTCGCCATTCTGTTTGGGGTGCATCCTTTGCACGTGGAATCCGTCGCCTGGGTTGCCGAACGCAAGGACGTTCTCAGCACCTTCTTTTTCCTGCTTTCAATCTGGGCGTATTCGGCGTACGCGAACGACTCGGTCGCATCTGCCGCCGCGGAACCGGAGGCGAAGGGAGGCGGCGAATTGACGCAGAGCGCTTTCAGAGTTCCGCATCGCGCCGGATGGTTCTTTTGCCTGGCGCTTCTCCTTTTCGCGTTTGGACTGATGTCTAAACCGATGCTTGTTACGATGCCGTTCCTGCTGCTGCTTCTGGACCTATGGCCGCTGGATCGCATGAAGGATTTGACGCGGTCACGCATTTGCATCTTGGTGCTCGAGAAAATCCCGTTTTTGCTGCTCGCCATACTATCGAGCCTGGCGACCTTCCTGGCGCAATCGGGGAGTCATTCGGTCACCGCCGGCCTGCCGCTTCGTTTGCGCGCCATCAACGCCCTTGTTTCGTATGTTAAGTACCTCGGCAAAGCCTTTTGGCCTCACAAACTCGCCATTTATTATCCGCACCCGGACACGCGCTACGGTTGGAACGGGAGTTCGGACTACCCGCTTTCTGAACAATGGGGCTGGCCGCTGGTGGTTGCCGCGCTTTTATTTCTCGCCGCCGCCTGCGGTTTCGCGTTTTTGCAGGTTCGACGCCGGCCGTGGTTTTTCGTGGGTTGGTTTTGGTTTCTGGGCAGCCTCGTTCCGGTGATCGGGCTCATACAGGTCGGCATGCAAGGCATGGCCGACCGGTACATGTATATTCCTTCGATTGGTCTGTTTATCTGTGTTGCCTGGGGGGCAGGGGAGATTGCGGCGAAACACAGCCGCGCGATTCCAGTTTTAGCCGCTTTCGCAGCCGTCGCTATTGCCCTCTGCGGTTTTCTTACCTGGCGACAAACCTCGTATTGGAAGAATAACTGGACGCTGTTCTGGCACGCGCTCGAAGTGACCCCTCACAACGCGGTGGCGGAATGCAACGTCGGCGAGGACCTGGCGCAGCAGGGAAATCTTGCCGCCGCGGAAGCACATTTTCGCGCGGCCTTGAGCGCCGATCCGCGTTACCCGCTGGCCTATTTGGACCTGGGCACCGTTTTTGAGCTCAAAGGTGATCTCGAAAACGCCGCCGCGCATTTTGCCACGACGGTCCGATTGCGTCCCTGGAGTGAGTCGGCGCGCCTGCGATTTGCCGGGGCACTCAATGCGCTGGGGCGCCGTGACGAAGCTCTGACCCAATACGCTGAGGTTCTAAAACTCGACCCGGGGCAAAATTCAGTGCATTTGCAGAGGGCGAATATCCTGGCTGCGCAAAACAAAGTTCCGGAAGCCGTTGCCGAACTGAAAAGCTACCTTAGTCTCAAACCTGATTCCGGCGAGGCGCTTGCCCAATTGGGCCGGTTGCTGGCCGGGCAGGGGAGATTGAAGGAGGCGCTGGAGCCTTTAGGCAAGGCCGCGGCGCTCATCCCCGCCAATGCGGGCCTCCATTTCGAGTTCGGCAAGGCCTTGATGCTCGCGGGCAACAGCTCCGCTGCGGCGGCGCAATTCAAGGAGGTTGTGCGGTTGGACCCGCAGTTTCCAGTGAAGCTCCTGATTGAGGCGGAGGAGTTTTTGAGTCGTCGGCAGTTCAACGAAGCTTTCGTTCGACTCAATAGCGTTTTGTGGCTTCAACCTGACTCTCCTCGGGCGCAGGCCCAAATGGCGTGGCTCCTGGCAACTCACCCGTCGGCTCAGTTCAGAAACGGTGCACGGGCGGTTCGGTTGGCGCAGCGCGCATTGCAACTAACCTCCGGGCAGGACACGCGTTGCTGGGCGGCGCTCGACGCGGCTTTCGCAGAATGCGGCCGGTTCGACGAGGCAATCGAAGCGGCGCACAAGACGCGCGAACTGGCCCTGGCCGCCCAGGACAATGCCGCCGCCCAGGCTTGCGAGTCGAGACTGGCGTTGTACCAGGACCATAAACCATACCATCAATGACTGAGCCGGGGGAGCAACTGCCTCGAGCCTTGATCCGCGGGATATCGGATCCCGGCCCGGATTCCGATCCTTCAGCATGGATTGTCCGCGCCAGGCCAAAACGCAACGAGCTGAACCCGTTTGAACCATACGGATTCTTTCTCGAGAAAGAGCGCTCCGGGTCAGGCCGCATTGTGGACGGCGCGGGGATTTTGCTTACCAACAAAGAATGTCCGTGGCATTGCCTGATGTGTGATCTGTGGAAAAACACACTGAGGTCGCGCGTGCCTCCCGGGGCCATTCCGGCGCAAATCAAATATGCGCTGGAGCGGCTCGAGACCCGGCCGGAGCAGATCAAATTGTACAATAGCGGCAGCTTCTTTGATCCCGGCGCAATTCCGGTCGAGGACTATGGGGCTATAGCAACGAGCGTGGCCTTTGCCAAACATGTCATTGTGGAGTGCCATCCGCGGCTGGTGGGACCTCGCGCTCTGCTGTTGCGAGAACTCCTCGCAGGTTCCCTCGAAGTTGCCATGGGCCTTGAGACCGTCCATCCGGAGGTGCTTCCGCGTCTTAACAAACGATTCACGCTGGATCACTTTGCCGACGCGGTCGAGTTTCTGCGCAAGCAACGCATTTCGGTGCGGGCATTTATCCTTGTCAAACCGCCGTTCATTCGCGAAGACGAAGCCGTGAACTGGGCGGTCGAGTCGGCGCGGTTCGCATTTTCCTGCGGGGCGGACGTGGTTTCGTTAATTCCAACCAGGGCAGGGAACGGCGCTATGGACGCCTTGGCCGCTTTGGGTGAGTTCTCTCCGCCGAAGCTTGAGACGCTGGAGAGCAGCCAGGAAGCCGTTCTGGCGCTTGAAATGGGCCGGGTTTTCGCGGACACATGGGATTTGTCGGCCTTTTCAACGTGCTCGCACTGTTTAGACCAACGACGGGAGCGCCTGGAAGGGATCAACCTTGGGCAGGCCGTGCGTGCGCGCGTTCATTGCGAGAGTTGCGGCGCTGGCAGAGGCCTTTTGACGTAGGCCTGTTTTCAACTTTTTTTGAATATTTTGTTGACACTGTTTCACGCGTCATCTTACAACTCTATTCACAAGCACAAGCCGCCGACCCGTGATTAAAGCGGATGTGCTGTTGTTCGCGCTAGCAACGCGACATTGGTAAATAGCAACGAAAAGTAGTAACACCTCACCCGATCACTATGAGAAAAAACTCTCCTCATGGAGCCGCAGCCTATTGGCTTGGCTCAACGTTTCGAGCGCGTACTCTACGCGCATTGATGGGTTCGTGTCTCCTCGCTGCCGGCGCCGCAAACGCCGGGCAGGCCACCTATGACTTCAACACCGACCCTTCGGGCAAGTTGAACTTCGGCGGCACTTTGTGGAACGGCACAGCCAATTCCCAAGCGGGCAGCGCGAACTGGCAATCCAGCGGCGGCGCCGGCCCCATCGGCAACACGACCAATGGTCCTGTCAAAGGCGTCGCAGGCGACGGCTTCGTTCAACTGACCTTCGCTACCGCGACCTGCGGTGCCAGTCCCACGGCCTTCTCGAGCAGCCTTAGCGGTTGCGTGCTCTTTGACGACTTTGACAAAGGCCTGGTCGTCGCGGGCTTCACCTTCGAGGCCGACTTGCGGATCGGCGATGGCCGGCCCAATCCCGCTGACGGCTTCAGCATCAACTACGCCCGCGGCAACGATCCCGTGCTGGCCGCGTTGAATGCCGGCGATCAGTTCCCGGACATGAACGGCAAGATCTCGCTTAACGGCGGACAGTTTCGCGATAATGGCAACGCCGGTGATCTGAGCCTCATGGAAGAGGGGACCACCACAGGTTTGGCGCTCGGCTTCGACATGTGGGATAGCGGAAGTTATACGATTCCTCCCAATGCCCCCGCTGTCGGCGAAGTTGCCCCCGGCATTACTCACGACGGCATCGGCTTGGACATTATCGTGGACAACGTCCTTCAGACGACGATTCCGATGCCCAATGGGACCACGCAGGGCACTTCTGACGAACATGGTAATGCGGTCCCCTCGACCGATTCCAACGGTAACAACGCCCCCACCGACCCGACCTCCCTGGAAACCGGTCCTTACACCGGCACTGGTTGCGGCACCAACCTGTCTTGGGTCCACCTCAAAGTCGTGCTCGACACAAACGGCGTGCTAAACGTCTGGTGGAAGAACAAACAGATTCTGACCAATTACCCGACCACTTACTTCCCGTCCCCCGGCCGCTTGATCCTGGCTTCGCGTGTAGGCGGCAATACGGCCAATATCGATATCGACAACGTTCAAATCACCACGATTCCGGCTCAAGAAGCGTTGGTCGGCCCGGCTACTGGTTTCGCCGACGGCTTTTCTGTCGAAGTTGGCGACTCCGGCCAGAGTGTCATTGACACCAATCAACCGATTGCTTTGACCTTGAACGGCAAGTCTGTAACTCCGACCTCGGTCACCAAATCAGGCGGCACGACGACCGTGGTTTACCACGGCGGTTTTGCCAATATCCTGGGGTCCGGCTCAACCAACACCTGGACGTTGAGCGCCAAGGATACGCTCAACAACACGGTCGCCAGCGGCACGAGAACTTTCGTCGCGCCCACTTATATCACAGTGCCGGGTAACTTGACCGTGAACGGTGTGGACACCACCAAGCCTGGTTTCAAGCTGTTGACCTGGCAAAACAGCGGATCGACCACTCGCATCTACTGGGCCAATGAGCAGGTTGCCGGTTTGCACGGGACCAACGCGGCTAACCTGGCGGGCTTCACCGATAACGGTTACCTCGATTACCAGAATTACCTGAACTTCAATATCACTCCTTCCTCCGTTGCGGGTGGCGGCGAGCAAGGGGATTTCAAGACCAACAACGGCTATGCCGACGTTCAGTTCCCGGGCTTGCCCGGCAGCATAGGCAATGGAACCGACAATTCCTCGATGGAAGTGTTGTGCTTCCTCAAGTTCGCATCCCCTGGGCTTTATGAAATGGGCGTCAACAGCGACGATGGTTTTGCTATCACAACGGGCATCAATCCCAAAGACCGCTTTGCCCCGGTGCTCGGCTCCTTCGATGGCGGCCGTGGCGCTTCCGACACACGGTTTGATATCGTGATTACAAACGCGGGCATCTATCCGTTCCGCCTTCTCTGGTATAACGGCGTTGGCGGAGCCAACATGGAATGGTTCACTGTGAACAACGGCGTGCGTGTTCTGGTGAATGACCCCAGCCCGACCAACACCACGGGCATCACTGCCTATTATTCCGGGCCGGCTTTGCCAGCGTATGTTTCCCAAATCAACCCGTACGACGGCCAGGGCGGCGCTCGTCCCGACCAGGTCATCGTTCAGTTGACCGACGGCAGCACGACCGTCAACCAGGGCTCGATCAAGCTCTCGGTCAGCGGGCCTGGGATTACCAGCAGTCCCAATCCGACCATCACCAAGTCCGGTGGAGTAACGACTGCCAAGCTCTCCTTCAATCCGTTCCTCGAATCAGGATCCAATTACACGGCTACCCTGGTTTGGAGCGACAATGCGACTGTCCCCAATGTTCACAGCAACACCTGGGCATTCTCCGTCATGAACTGGGCCACCAGCCTTACACTTGATTCGAGCATGAGCGTGCCTGTGAGCAAGCTCGATAAGGCCCAACTCGGCTTGAACCTCGCTGTCACACAAGTTGATCCGGCCACGGTCGGGGATTCGGGTGACGGCCTTGCAAACACGGCGGACGAAAACAATGCACTGTTGGCCGGACTCTATTTCCCATGGTATGGGACCAACGTAGCCGATCTAACGAGCGCTTCCGCCGCGTCTGGCCCCGCTTACACCAATAACATGTACATTTGGACAAACGCCGTCGACTTTAACGACACGGGCTCGGGCGGCGATTTCGGTTTCAACTTCACGGGACCGGGTATTCCAGGACTGACCAGCAGTACGGCCAACTTCGCCCGCGCGTTTGACACTTGGATCGTATTCACCAATGCCGGCCTTTACGTCATGGGTGTGAACAGCGACGACGGCTTCCGGCTGTCCGAAGGCCAGGGCGTGACGCGGCAAGTGCTGCATGTCACCGGTTCTGGCGTGGACACCGACGTGGCTGCAGTTGTGAGCGACAAAGCCTTTGGCAACGGCGGCTTTGGAATCACCCCGCCTGTCACCCCGATAATCGGGCCGGTCATGATCGTCAATTCGAACAATTACACCCCGGGAACCCCGATCAACCTGAGCGGCAAGGTCGCCGTGGTTGACCAAGGGCTTTACGGGGCCAGCGACGCGACATTGGCCTACGCGGCTCAAACCAATGGCGCGATTGCGTTCATTGAAATCAATAAACCCGCTAATGGTATGCCCTACGTCATGAACGGTTCGGCACCGGGCCCGATTACCATCCCGGCGCTGAATGTCAGCGGTTTTGGCGGCCAGCGTGACTTCTGGATCACCAACGCGAACCTCACGGCCAACATCGCTTCCGATGCGAACCCGATCCTCGGTGAAGCCAACTACGGCAAGGGAATGAGTCACATCGACTTCCCATTCACCGTCCCGGTCGCTGGGGCTTATCCGCTGCACCTGCTTTACTGGCAGGGTGGCGGCGGTGCCGGCCTGGAATGGACAATCGTTAATGCGGGCCTGCCAGCGGACGGCGTGCGCAGCCTCGTCAATGACGTCACCGATCCGGCATCTCCGATCGCGTATCTGCCGACGGCGGCCCAGATTACTTCCAGGCCGACTGTGAAGGCTGGAAAACAGGGCAACAACGTCGTTATTACCTTCACAGGAACTCTCCTGTCCTCACCGACTGTCAACGGCAATTACTCGCCGGTGAACGGGGCCACCAGCCCATACACGGTGCCCAGCACGACAGGCGCCCAGTTCTTCAAGGTTAAGCAGTAAGCAGCGGAAGTTCTAAATTCTGAAATCACAAGAGACCGGATCGAAAGGTCCGGTCTCTTCTCGTACGCAGCCTACGCCTCGGCTGGTTTTTCTTTATGTGCCTTTTCTCGAATGCTAACTTTGAGGCGGCTTTATGAATCGCCAACAGTTGCTGGATTTGTATTTTCTCGAGGCACGCTCAAAACTGATCGATCTCGCGGCTTTTTTGGATCGCCTGGATCGCGCGCCGGGCGAAGCGGATTTTCGATTGAACGCGCTGGTCCAGGCAATGGCTGCCCTTCAAAAAAACGGCAATCGCACTGAAAACGTGCTGCTTTCGCTTAGTGATCCGACGACGGATCCCATCCCGGTTGCGACCACAAAAGCCGCTTGCGGCGCTTGGGCCCAGACGCACTGAGCTATGCGGTACATCGAGCCTCACGCCCACATGGTCAGCCGGGTCACCGATGATTACCGGGACATGGCGGCGTCCGGGTGCGCGGCAGTTTGTGAACCCGCATTCTGGGCCGGCTTCGATCGCAGTTCTCCCGCCGGCTTTTATGACTACTTCTGCCAATTGACCGACCATGAACCAAAAAGGGCGGCGAAGTTCGGGTTGGCGCATTACTGCTGGCTTTGCATCAACCCAAAGGAATCCGAGGACACTGTTCTTGCCGCCGAGGTAGTCAGCCTCATCCCAAAATTTCTTAGCCGGCCCAATGTTCTCGGCATCGGCGAGATCGGTCTCAACAAAAACTCAAAAAATGAGTTGAAAGTGCTCGAGCTGCATGTCGACCTTGCGGCCCGCCATGACCAGCTGGTTTTGGTCCACACGCCGCATCTCGAAGACAAGCTTAAAGGCACGAAATTGATTCTCGATGTTCTGCGGAACGAAAAGCGGCTCAAACCGGAGCGCTGCATCATTGACCACGTCGAGGAGCATACGATTGCGAGGGTGCTCGATGCCGGGTTTTGGGCGGGCATGACTCTTTACCCCGAGACGAAATGCACGGCTGCGCGGGCGGTCGACATGATTGAGCGTTATGGTTCGGAACGGCTTTGGATGAACAGCGCGTGCGATTGGGGTGTGAGCGTTCCCTTGGCGGTGCCCTATGCGGCGCTTGAATTGCGCCGCCGAGGCCATTCCGGCGAA
>DATGLT010000192.1:0-8195 GCA_035294005.1 Verrucomicrobiia bacterium | reverse complement strand
CTTCGATGCGGCTCGTTTGTGGCGCAGGCAATTGATACAGGTTTTGCAACGGGCGCCGGCTTTGTATGCTTTGCTGGATCTCGGCGTTGGCGGCGGCCTCGAACTCGATGCTTCGACGGATGACATGGGTCAGCCCGGCCTGGAAAGCGTGGGCGCCATAGATTTGAGCGGCAACACGGTCGGCAAGGATTTCCTGGAGTCGCGTGGCGCCATGGCTGATTCGCCGGAAGATAAAGTTGTAGATGCGCAGGAAATGAAAGGCGGCATTGAAGTAGGTAGCCTGCCCGGCGGATCGCATCGCGTAATAGAACTTGAGCATGTCATTGCGCACGCGCAGCGCGATATCGCCGCCGGCGGTGTCGCGATTGGAGAAGTGCCCGTACTCGTGGGCCAGCACGCATCGAAAATCGTTCTGCTTGAACCCATTCAAAACCCCGGTTCCCAGGATCAGGATTCGCTCAGCCTGGTTGCGGAGCTTTTGGCGCCACGAACCGCGCTCATAAACCGCCAGGTCCGTCCCGGGAGTGATTCGGATCTCGTCGATCGGGCGGGTGCCAACCGACTGCGCGACCTCCTCGGTTAAACGCCAGAGTCCCTCCGCTTCAGCGCGCTTGAGCGCGCGGCCGGGATCGGATGCTTTCACTCGGAGAAACAACGATTTTATCATCGCCACGACCGTGAAGAACGCGCCCAGGACCAGGATGACCAGAAGCTTGATTGGAATGCGCCCGAGCATGAGGAAACCGTAAACGATGGCCCCCGCGATGCTGACGACCAGCAACAGCACGATGGGCAAAGAAAGATAGTAATAGACGCCGGTAACGTTCAGAACGACTCGGTAGATCTTACGAATGGTTCTCTCACTACTGGTCCCGGCCGCCTGGACCGTCGCCGGCTGGACCTGCCGAAGCGTGAGCCCGGACAGGAGAAAACCCACGGCAAAAAGCAAACCCAGCCCTCCGGCCCAGCAGCCAAAGACAAGAAGGGCGTCTGAAATGAGCGTTGCCTTCACCGCGCCTGAATGCACGCCGCTGCCTAGAAATTTTTGCGCCGATGCATGTGGCAATCCCAGCTTTTCGGCTTTCTTGATCTCGGCTTCCGCGCGGCGCCACTGCTCGTCCATTGCGGCATCAATGGCGGCGAAATAATGAGTCGCCATTTGGTTTGGAAAATTGCGCTGGAGCAAGCCGACCGAGGCGTTGAACTCCGAACGCAGGTTGAGCAAGAGGGCGACCTGTGCGCTCAGCGCTATGGTATCCAAATCGAGGCGGCCCGGCAGGGCGCGGCACTCGCGCAACAACTGCATGGCCCGCTCGTAATCGCCGCGGTTCTGCTCGATGGATCGCTGGGCAATCAAGGAGTAGGCCAGGGTTGTCAGATTCTCTTGCGACCGGTTCAAAGCGACAGCGCGTTCGCCGAACTGCAGGCCTTCGTCACGCTTGCCCTGGCGCACCAAAGCCCCGCCGAGACGCCTCAGAGCCACATCGTAATCCGGAGCTTTGGCCGTGATATCACGCAACAATGAAATAGCCTGCGGAAAATCCTCGCGATCGAAAGCCATCCGGGCGGCACGGAACGATTCCAGCAGTTCCGGATGTTTGGCAGCAAGGTCGCTCTCGATTTGCGCCTCGCGCTCCATATCCCGGGGCGGACCCGCGGCATGCGCCGAGATTAAAACCAGGCAAAGAATCAGACAACTGTTCAGGAGAAATTTGATCATCATCCGATTTGAGTGGCGGATACCCCGGCGGTTGGCTGAAACATTTCAGGCCCGCGGCATGTGTCCCAGCGATGGTATTCCCCGCCCCAACGATGGCGGCAGAGGCGGAGGCGCGGTGGTTTTAAACGTGGACTGCGACTTCGCTCGATTTGCGCCCGCGTGGAGGAGAACGAACTTGCGGAGAGTCGCAGAAGGCGTGCTTGGATCAGGTCCGCCGAAAATCCCGCCGAGGTTGCGTCCGATCTGAATAGGTGTCATCAGCAAACCCCACGGAACTCCCCACCAACCGACAAAGAAAGATAATGCGAGCGCGCCGACCTGCCGTTTCGTAGCGCAGGATTTGCAGGACAACGCGAGGTTCGAACGCCACGAGGTTACGACAAGGGCGGACCACACCTGGTAGCTTTTGTGCACGTCCAGCGGACCGGGACCTCCGCAGCGAGGACACGTGCCGTGACGCACCTCCTCGAGAAGTCTTTCAATTTCCTGGGCGGGAACTTCTTTGGCGATGGCAACCAGATGTCCCGACTGCTGGCACTTTGCATTGCAGTAGCGGCCGGTTGGATCCGATCTCCCTCCAAAAACGATGCTGGAATCGCAGTAATTACATTTTGCCACGGGCATTCGCGAGCGTGTCTCGTGCCAAAAGTTTTCATGAACAGCGAGTCCCGCCATTCGCGAAGGGCTAATACGCTCGTTGAAAGAAAGTTCGGGTCAAAAGCTGGCGCCAGGTTTTGATCACCCGAAGGACGCACGGGCAGCGAAGCCACGCTAGAAAGCGGTCATTTTACTCGGTAAAGAGCCGCTCCAGCGCCGCTTGAAGTTCGACAATCGAGCAGGGCTTGCCGAGCACGACATCGACATTGGACACCGCGCCGCCCTCAGGTTTAATGGCTTCGGCAAAAGCCGTAATCAGAATTACCGGGGTCGTGGGCGAGAGCTCTTTGACCTTCTCGGCAAGCTCCAGGCCGTCCATCTCAGCCATTTTGAAATCGGTAATGACCAGGTCATGCTTGGCCTGATCAAAGGTTTCGAGGGCTTTACGTCCATTATCGGCGAGCTCGATTTGATGCCCATCGACGGCCAAAGCCATTCGAATGGTCTGCGCGACCATGAATTCGTCTTCGGCGACCAGTATGCGCTTAGGTCGAATCCGGCGCCTGAATATCGTTGTCGTCATGGAGCAAGTTGTCCCGAAACAATACCCAATTGTCCGGGAGTTGGGCACAAAACCGTTCGAATCTGCGATGCCGGAACCAAATCGGTTGAACCACTCCGCATGCCGACGCGGCGTGATGTTCTTGGGCCCGGAGCATTAGGCACGATTACCCACCAGATGTCAATTTTGGTGTTGGATCAATGAGATTGGTGATTGGGAGGCCCGGGAGTGCGTCCCTGTGGGCCGCAAATTTCGAAACGGACGGTCGCATACGTTCCGGGCCCGAGAGTTCAGGCGGCGACCTGCCCCGCGGGTTTCGGACCTTGAGTGTGACGGGCATCTTGCGCCCGAAAAAGCACATCCGTTACGTTGCGGAGATATTGCTCGTCGGCGATGCCCGTGGTGGCCTCGAGTGGGAACTCGACTTTTTCACGGAAATAAGCCGCCAAATCAGCGAACAGTTGGATTCGGTCGGCCAGGTCCAAATCGTCGCGCCGGAGCAAGGATTGAAGAACGACTGAGGCTTCGATCGGAGAGACTCGCTGGCGCAACCGCGCGCACAGGTGAGGGTAGTTGCGAAGCGAATTATATTTGCCGGCCAGGAGTTGATCGAGGTCGGGCTCGGAGACGCGCGGGAAACGAACCACGACGGTGTTGGCGGCGATGTCGCCCAGGCGCTGGGATTTGGAACTGAACCAGCAGACCAGGCCGCCGACGAGGTAAAACAGCGGGAGGGAATCGACAAAGCGGAGGAGGTTGCGCAGGGCAATTTGGCTGAACTGAAGTCGGAGAGCTTCGGCATCGACAACCCGCAGCCGCAGAAGTTTTTTGCCGATGGTCTGTCCGCGCCACCACCATTCGAAACAGACTCCGTACCCGATGCTGATGGCGAAGTAACTCAAGGTTGCAACTCCGGAGGCCAGGTCCACGCTGATGAGTTGCAACGGCACGAGCAGGAACCCGAACGTGGTGATAACAGTCGATATGCAGAGCAGGTCCACCAGCCATGCCAGAAAGCGCGTGACAGGGCTGGCCAGCAACTGCGAAAAGACAATTCCTTCCGGCGTGCGAATTTGAAGCGAGTGAGCGCGCATCGGCAGTTTATGACTTGCCCGACCGTGACAGGTAAAGCGTCAGAAGAACCAATTCGACGATCCCGAACGTAATTTTGACGGAGTAAGGCAGAACCGGCTCGTGGTATTGCGAGAGAAATGCCTCCACGATCCCGGCCCAGACGAGGAGCACACCGACGCCGAAAATCAGTGTCACGATGTCGCGCGAGACGATTCGCAAGCGGACCCGGAGAGAATTGCGGTTGCCCCAGCCGACCAGGGCAAAGGCGAGCACGAGGCCGGCCTGGCCGGCGATGAGGATGGCGGGGATCTCGACGACGCCGTGCGGAAGCAGCCAGCCCAGCAGGAATTTGGTCTGGCCCGCGCGAATGTAATCCGCCGCGACCGCGCCGAGCATCACGCCGTTGTAGAAAAGGAGAATAATGGTCCCGACGCCCCAGGACATCCCCATGGCCATCGTCAGAATGGAGACCCGGATATTGTGGGTCATTAGAAACGCGGAAAAAGATGTTTTCTGTCCCGCCAACCTGTCCGACCGGGCGTGCTCTTCCTCGGCCACGCGCTTGGCGGGATCCTGGAGCAAATGAGGAAACGGCATCAGAACGGGCTTGGAGGCCGGGTCCAACAAAATGGCGAGGCCACCGAAGGCGCAACCCACCACGGTGATGGCCAGCGATACCTGGAACGCGCGCACGTGCTGGCGGAACGTTTGGGGGAGGGTCCGGAAAAACCAATCCAACAGGTGCAACCGCGTGCGCTTCTCGCGAGTCTCGTGGATTTCGCCATAGGCGCGCGCAACAAGATTCTCGAGATAGCGCCGTGTTTCGGGCTCCGCGGAGAACGTCGTGATTTTGGCCAGCGCCGACGCGGTGCGCTCGTAGAGGAAATGAAAACGGCGCACTCCTTCGAGGGACATCTGGCGGTTCGGATCCGCTTCAAGCTTGTCGAGCAATCCTTCCAATTCGGTCCAGAAAGGGCGTTCGGCGGCAACAAACCGATCCAGGTCGATAATCACAAGGCCTGCCTCCGCTTCGATTGCAAGTACTGGTGCACAAGCTGCACGCTTAAGCGTTCATCCTGCAACAGCGCAAATTTGACGCCCCGCCGTTGCAATTTTTTTTCAAGCTCACACAGGTTCTCCCACATCAGATGCCCGCCAAGGCGCTGATACAAGTCGTCGACGCAATTCGGTTCGGCGCCATCAAACAGCGGGCCCACCCCGGGCGGCTGCATCATGTTGACCAGCACCAGGTGCTGGTTGCGGATCAGTTGCACGTTCCGGGTAAAACTCTCCGCCAGCGCAGGGTCGTCGAGCGCGGTCAGGAACATGAGCAACGCCCTTCGCCGCAACCGCAGCCGGATGAAGGTAAAAAGCTCCTCATAATCGGGCGTGACGGTTTTGGGTTCCAGCGTGTAGAGCGCATCGCGGCACGCGCTGAAGTGGGCTTTGCCGTTCCGCGCGCGAACGAAACGGTCCACCTTGTCCGAGAAAGCAAGCAGGCCAAAAAGATCGCCCTGTTGTTCTGCGACGAGGCCGAGCACAAGCGCCGCGGAAACGTAGCGGTCGAGCGCAGTCGGGGCTTCGGTCACCGCGACCGCTTCCCCCGCGCCCTGCCCTGCCCTGGGCTCGCTGGCTTCTTTCGAACCCGGCGGCGCGCCAGGCGTCCTGGCCGACAAACGGGACCCGTCAATAATCACATAAATCTCCTGGGTTCTCTCGATCTGAAAAACTTTGGTGACGGGTTTGCCGCGTTTGGCGGTGGCTTTCCAATGCACATCCTCGAAACCGTCGCCCGGGAGGTACTCGCGCAGTTTCTCGAATTCGCGTCCTTTGCCAAGCTGCCGTTGGACGTGCAGACCAAACGAACCCCGATTCAAGAACAGAGCGGCGAGGTTCTTTCGCTCTGAGGCCAGGTTCGGATAGACCCGGATTTCGCAGGAAACTGTCTCGGGACGCCGCGCGTCCCAGAAGCCCCACGGCGACGGTGTTTCGAGGCAAACGGTATTGATGTGAAACACGCCTTTGCGGCGGGGCAAACAGTTCCATTGAAACCGGGACCACTCGCTGTCAGAGGGCAACTCTACGTTTAATTCTTCCAGTTCGGAATGGATGGGGCGCGGAGTGACCGGCGCCAGGCGCACGCGGCGGTTTGCCAGGCCCGAATTGCAAATGCGCACTTCAAAACTGGCGCCACGGTCCTTGGACATGCGAACAATCGCCGGCAACTCGACACGCAATCGGCCAAGCCGCAGGCAGGCGCGCCGGGCGTCCCATGCGCACGCCAGGGCCAAAGCCGCCAGGGCGATCAAGCCGGCGGCGGCCGCCTCCGGTTGCACGGCGCTCAACAGCCCGCAGGGCAACACCACGACGGCCACCCAGAAAAATAACCTGGTCCGAGGGACAATCATCGAGGGACGGCAATTTGCTGCAGGATCTGCTGAACGACCTCCGGAATTCCGAGGCCCTCGATTTCGAATTCGGGCCGCAGGATGAGCCGGTGCTCGAGGACGGGGGCAGCCATGGTCTTCACGTCGTCTGGAGTCACGAAATCGCGTCCTGAAATGGCGGCCAGGGCGCGCGCGGCCATTAACAGGGATTGAGTGGCGCGCGGACCCGCGCCTACGAGCACACTCTCGTGCTGCCGGGTCGCGCGGGTGATGTCCACCAGGTATTCAACCAGCTCATTGCGCACGACCACCGCCCCAAGTTGCTGCCGCAATTCCTGTAAATCCCCTGCTTGAATCACGGGTCGCACCGCGCCGCTGGCCAGCAACGTTTCGGGCGCTTCGGGTGTCATGGTGCGCTGCGCCAAGCTGATCTCTTCGGCCCGTTCCGGGGCTCGCATCGTGATTTTGAGCATGAACCGATCTTTCTGCGCCTCGGGAAGCGGATATGTGCCCTCATACTCGATCGGGTTCTGGGTGGCGAACACGGTGAAGTCAGGCGAAAGGACGTGGGTCTCGCGGTCAATCGTCACAACCCGCTCCTGCATTGCCTGGAGGAGCGCTGACTGGGTTTTGGCCGGAGCGCGGTTGATTTCGTCGGCAAGGAGAAACGAGGTAAAAATCGGTCCACGGATCAGCGAAAATTCGTTTTTTTGGAGGTTGAAAACGTTAGTCCCGGTGATGTCCGCGGGCATCAGGTCCGGAGTAAATTGGATGCGGGAAAACTCGCAGCCGAGCACGTGGGCGAGCGTGCGCACCAACAGCGTCTTGGCGACGCCCGGAACGCCTTCAACCAGCGCATGGTTGCGGGTGAAAATGGCGATTAGGGAGCGGTCCACGACTTCCTGCTGGCCGATGATGACCTTGGATATCTCCTGGCGCGCGAGAGTGAGCACTTCCTTGAGCCGATCGGTATTCATGGGTTTTTATTCTGAACGGTTGGAGGGACGGGCACCGCTGTGGGTGCCTTGAGAACTCGCCGGATTTCACGATAAGCCCGGACTGGATCCTGCGCGCTCCTGGGCAGAGACGCCTCGGCTGCAAACACAGCCTGGGCCTGGTCGACGCGCGTAATGGAAACGGACCCGCGGCGGGCGAAAGTATTGGTCCATTCATCAAAGCAAACCTTGAGGATGTTGCCCGGGGCGATATTTCGCCGCAACAGGTTGACGAAACCGGCGGACGCTTCCTTACCCGCAATCTCGTTCGCCTCCTGCGCCTCGTCCACCCGCGGTGTGAAACTGGCGGAATATTTCCAGATGAACAAACCTACAAGCACGGCAATTCCGGCCAGGAGACCGTGAAGTCGGTACTTGCGCATCAGCGAGACAACGCCCGAAGTCTCGGTCAAACCCAGGTGGGCCTCGTCAAAAAAAACCGTGCGAACCGGACCCACAATCCAGGCCAGCAGGTCGGCATGCCGTTCCTGGCCGATCATCGCCTCGTTGCTGAGGAAGAAGCAGTCCGTCATGAGAACAACACTGCCCTTGCCAAAATAGCGTTCGATGACCACCGGTTGGGTCCCCCGCGAATAAATGGGGAGCCAGGCGGAGTTCAGATTCGTGAAAAAGAGGCCGCTGTGCCAGTCAAGCTCCGGCGGCAAGGCAAGCTCCTCGGTACGCCGGACCGATACCGGTTCGTACTTTCCTCCGTCGCCCTCGGGCAATGCTTTGAACCCAATCTCGACTCCCCAGCGCTCTTTCAGAAGAGGCGACTCCGCGGCCGGTTTTGAGCCCGGCTTGGGAGTGGGCGTTTTGCCGGGGGCCGTCGGCGCGGGGCGCGCAAACGGCCGGCTCGT
>DATGLT010000191.1:0-2675 GCA_035294005.1 Verrucomicrobiia bacterium | reverse complement strand
CAGAAAGTCTAGGCCGGCTTTATTGTGAATCGGCTCAGCTCGCGCAACATCTCCGATGTTCATGAGTTCATCGCCTGTCGCGCTGTAAGCCGGCCAATGTGCGAGCCCGGGACCATTCGGATCTCCTGTTTTCGCGAAGTTAGTCCAATAGGAAGAGGCAATGTCGGCGACCTTGCGATCAGTGTCCGTCCAGGGAAGATCTCTTATGCGTAGGTTGTTCAACACGTAAAAGAACTCGGCGCCATGGATCATTCCAATCAGCGGTTGCTGAGCTCCCGGGGTTGTCGGGACCGGAGGCTTGTGGCTGAAGTCGTAAAGGTATGCTTTGCCTTTTCCATCCTTCGATTGGAACTGCGCCCATACGCGCTGACCCTGCAGAATGGCGTCGCGGCCGATGTCATGTACGTTCTTGGCAACGTCAGCGTCGGTGTGAGCGGGATAAACCTTCAGCAGCCTGTCGGCTTGGTCGCCAAAAGCCTTTTTGGCCCAAGCGGTGTACTCTTCCGGAGTTTTTGGCGGCTCGAGCGGCAGGCGCAGATAGAACGTCCACTCATTCAGGTTCTCACCGATACCATGTTCGTCATTCGTGGCGCCAGTGAGTAAATACACGTCATTTTCTTTGCGCTGATTGAACACCGCGTTCACGTCAGTGGAAAGGAAATAACCGTCGATCTTGGCATCGCCGTACACCAATTCACGGCCTGAACGATTCGCCACGTCCTGGAGTTCCTTGGCGGATTTGGCACGCATTTCCGCCAGGTTTTTCGCACCGGCGCGTTCCTGATACTTAAGCCCTTCAGCTTCGGCTTCTGAGAGCGTGATCATTCTGCCGAACGAAGTGTGCGAGTGCGCGATCGCGCGCTGAAACAAACCCGCCGCCAGCGGCGAAGCCACAATATTGTTGACACTACGGCTTGCCGAAGAGTGACCCATAATGGTGATGTTGTTGGGGTCGCCGCCAAAATGGGCGATGTTGTCTTTTACCCAGCGGAGCGCGGCAATCTTGTCGAGTTCGGCGTAATTGCCCGAAGAATGGTGTTCATCCTCGGCGGTCAACTCAGGCAACGAGAGATTGCCAAAGATGCCCAGGCGGTAATTCGCGGTAACCCAAATTACGCCTTTCTTTGCCATCATTGATCCGTCGAAGATCGCTTCGGAACCTTCTCCACTGGTGCCACCGCCGCCGTGGAAGTACACAATTACGGCTCGCTTGTCTTCGGGAGAAGTCGCCGGCGTCCAAACATTCAGGTACAGACAATCCTCACTCATCGTATTGGTTCCGGGCTCATCCCAAAGTGGTCCGTTCGTTCCAACGCCTGCCGGCGATTGCTCGACGCCGCCTTGCCGCTGGAAACACTTTGGCGAGAAGTGGTCCGCCGCGAGGATGCCTTTCCACGGCACTACGGGTTGAGGCGGGCGCCATCGCAGTTGGCCAACCGGTGGAGCAGCAAACGGAATCCCGCGATACAGGCGCACGCCCCAGGCCCAGGCGGGAGTTCCGGTAACCAGTCCGCCCTCAACCTCTACGGGGCCGCTCAGCCCTTCCTGACTGGCGGCAGAGCGCGCGGAGAAAGTCCAGCCCATCACCATCACGATGAGAGCGGCACTTCCGATCAAAAGAAACCTGAGCGATTTCTTCACGGCGACCTCCGTATCCACATATATCTGCCTATCCGCTTCCGGCCTATTTGCCTGTCTTCCCAGCAGCGGGATCAGCAACCAGACCCAAATAGTTCGCAGCTTCCGAGGGGACACACATCTGCTCGGGAAGCTCTCCAGTTGACCACGCAACCATCGTGCCGACGCCTGTTTTCGTCGCCAAACGGAACACCAATCCCGGTTGAGCCACAAAGGGTCTCGTGTACGCTTTGGGATCGTCGATTGTGACCACGAGCTTCAAATGGCCATGATCCAGCCGGGTGTAGCGTTCCTGGACGCGCATTTCAATGCTGTGAGGGTTACCGTAAACGTCGAGCCAGCTTCGGTCATCCACGCCGGTCGTATCGATTACGAACGTGTTGCCCTCCCACCGGCCCACCGAGTAGCCATACCATCGTGGGTCGGGCCCGCCGGGTTTGCCAATATTGTCGGGAAGTTTACGGTTATCAGTCCAG
The DNA here is from genome assembly GCA_035294005.1 of Verrucomicrobiia bacterium. GTDB lineage: Bacteria > Verrucomicrobiota > Verrucomicrobiia > Limisphaerales > UBA8199 > JANXQE01. The sequence continues at coordinate 561 of DATGLT010000191.1, read as the reverse complement.
ATCTCGCGCCAAATTGCTTGATATTGGAAAAGCTGAACGGTTTCGGCCGGAGTCTGAATGAACCTCATGTGCCGGATTTCGTAAAAGAGATTGCGCGGAAAGCCTAAGGGATCACATTTGATCATCGGATCGTTCGATTCCTCGAGTGGAATCATTCGGGGCCCGTTGAAGGGCTTATTGGCTTCGAACCGCTCTTTTCCCCACGCTGTCATAGGCGAAATCTCATTGCCGGTGGTGACACGGACCGGAGCTTCCCAAACACCAGAAAGGTCACGGGGATCTACGGGTTGTGTGTCCGATGATCTGTTGTTCTGTGGCATCTGCGATGCGCTCTGAGAAAATACAAGCGGCAAAGGAGCAAGTGCTGAAACCAACAGAACGCAGCATCCGATCAGACGACCTCGCATGAATGACTCCTTGGAACTGAAGCTTTGGTTCCGCGCCCTACGAAACTTCTTCTGACGCCAAACCGGTCACGTAGAGTTGCGAACTGCTATTCAATCCCCTTTTTCTTGGCTTCTTCCCGATCGGCCTCGGTTCCACCGAGTGGGACATCCTTGA
>DATGLT010000190.1:0-3961 GCA_035294005.1 Verrucomicrobiia bacterium | reverse complement strand
GCGCCATCCCCGACTTCCAGCATATTTGAGTATGAAGGTTGGAGCGCTCACGCGCTCACGCACACTCGGGCTGCGCGCGGGCTCACGCCCGTGCTCGCCCTCGTGGCAGAGGGGAAAACGAGTTCACCGACGGACGGGTTTTACGGGTTTAACACGAGTAAAGGACATCATGTCCTTTATGGAAGATGGTCGGGTTCCATTCATGGAGAACGAGTTTTTGCATAATTGAGAATTGAACGATTTCCAGCCGTTTGTGCCCAATGAAACGTAAACGGGTAAATCGTCGCAGGGCAATTGTATGGCCCCCAGGCCGGATGCTTTGTATTGTGCATGCAATGATCGCTAAAGATGTCCTTGGAGTTCAGAACCTGATGAAAGGCCAAATTTGGAAGCTGAAAAACGGGTTTATCCAGATTGGCCACCAGGGAAAGCTCCTGGTGGAATATAAGATTTTACGCACGCCTGAACAGAGGCGCGCTCCGTCAAGTTTGGTCCGGCCTGCGGAGCTCGTTAACTATTTAAGAAAAAATGAGGCGCAGTTGATTAATTGATTTCGCGATAACCGCAGAAAATTCTAAAGGAAGAGCGCGTTGAAAGGCATCTGGAGTAGGCGAGGGAATATCAGGTCGTGCCTGCGTACAAGCGACAACATTACTTGCCGGCGGTTTACCTGAAGCAGTTTTCGGGCGAGGTAAAACCCACCCGAACGTCGTCAATCTGGAAATTCGACGGTACAAAGAGCAGTCAGGTTTCGGTCGAGAGCCAATGTGCCGAGGACTATTTTTACTCCGCGGCAGCTCCGGCGGAAGCTGAAAAGCTCTTCCACGGCATTGAAGGACTTTACGGGCAGTGCTTGAAACGGATAAAAGCCGGGCAGAGTCCGACCACCGAGGAGTATTTCGGACTCATGCTCATGATGTTTGACCTCCACCTTCGCGGCAACGCGTACCTCAATGAGACTGGCGGCGAGCGTATCGACGCATACAGAATGAAGTTCCATGCGTTCAAGCAAGAGCTGTTGCTGGGTGGTTTGATTGAAAATGCTACCGACGACCTGGTTGCGAAGCATCTGCGCGCATACTGGCGGGTTCGAGTCCTTGAATCGGGTTCGGGAAACCAGTTCTTAACATCCGACCATCCAGCGGCTTGGGCATCGCTTTTCGCGCAGCGTAAAGTTGATCTCGTCATTCTTCCGTTAACCGCGCGCTTCACAGCTGTCGCGTTCGACAAACGCGTTGTTGATGTGACCGGCAGCCGGACAACACCAGAGGACGAAGGGCGCTTGAATCGGTGCCAGGTTGCCCAGGCTTTGCGAGCCGTTTATACAAGTTCTGAATTGGATGCGGAAAACAGAAAATGGATCGGCGAAATATTTGCAAAGAAATCCCAAAACAAGGGACATGTTAATCAGAATTCATGGAAGGCGACTTTGCTCGATGGCCAACTATTTCGAGATTTTTCATTCATCCGACTTTAACTCTCCGAGCCTGTGACGGAGTATGCAGCACCTCAGCAGGAAGGCTCAAAGAAATGAGGCTGTTTCTTTGCCGCGCATACGGAATCGCAGGTCGAGCCTGCGCGTTATCAACAACCACACACCCTCGTATAAACGTATAAACGAACAGAGTAGACCGCCGGGGTTCACCTCCGCTAAAGCCAACTTCAAAACGATGAAAGCACTCGACACGGCATCGAACCCACCTTGCGGACATTACGTGCTCAGACAAAGCTTGTGGATGGAAAAGGACCCAGAGATGCGGCTTAGAGAATTGGAAAACAGATTCAACAATGCGACAAAGGCTACGCGGGAGCGGCTTGAGAAGCTTGAGCAGGCGGTCTGCTTTCTTGCCGACGGTGCCCCGGAGCGCACAAGGCGCAATCTTGAGGCGCTTGGATTTCATCCGCTGCCCGGTTTCAAGCCGGGCCGCAAATAAGCGGGGTCAAATTTTTTTCCCAGCCTGGGAAGGTACCTCCCCGTACTGGTCTCAATTATTCAGGGCTAGAGCAGCACAATAACGCCGGATGCAAATCCTGCGTGACCTTACGTCCGGGAGGGTTCAACGACCTGTCACGTACTGGGTCCAGAGATTTCGATCCCGGTCAGATCAAGATGAGCTTCTAGCGATTCCCCCAAAAAGTCGGGCCCGCCGTAAAGAGTGAAAGCATCGAGGCCCACATCCGAGAGCAGACGGCGAAGTTCCGGTTTCAGTTTCGCTGGAACCGAGAACTTCGTGATCAGGGGTGGTTTTTCTGCGGCGCATATCTCCTCTAGTGGCCTCATCGCATTTTGGTGCTCAAACTTAGCCAATGAGAATACACTTTGCTGCCTTGCGGTTCGATCGACTCCAGCCGGAGCGGCAAACAGCACAACGGGTGTTTCAATGTTTGACAGATCGAGGCTCTTCACATCGACCAAAAGCGTTACAACCGTCGAGGGGCTATGCAACCACAAACGGAATACGATTCCGTCATCCGAATCGTAGGTTTTATCCTGAACGGCGAACCATAATGCTGCAAAGACGTTGCGAGACCAATCGAGGAGACGCGTAGGAGCCCCGTGATGACGTGCGTATGCAAGGACCCGCATGTCATTCCAGCTACTCAAACCCATGGTTTCACGGAATTTTTGGATCACTTGTTGTTCATAATGCTCCAACGTCTCTCGCGGAAGCTTGTGACGGCATAAGCTTGGCAGCAATTTCCATGTTTCGCTTGAATGCCCGCGGTAAACAATCAGCGGCAAAAATGTTCCGTAAGCTTGGGCTTGTCGGGCCCAGCTCAGCAATTCAGCAATTAGGATCGCTTCGGGTGCTAGTCTGCGGAATCTGATTTCGGCCATCAGCGGAACATAAAACTCCTAGATCGGGGCTGCAACGAAATTACTAAGCCCCGCGAAGCCATGCGGAGTATGTTGTGATTCATTTTAGCGGCCAGGAAATTTAACGCGACGACGAGGGAATCCATGCGGAGCTAACAGTAGGTTTCCCCCTCCGATTCTTCCCTTTTCGCCCGCCCCTCCCCAAAGTGAGGGCGGGCAAAAAGAAAAGAAGCTGTTTCTTGGCCGCACGCGAGCCCCTGGTCGAGCCCCCAGTTTATCAGCCAACAATAAACTTCCATGACATACATCCAGGAATTTGAAGCGGAGCTTCAGAAGAAACTTGAGGGTGGTTCGGACAACGCCACGCTCGTCCGATGGGTCTCGGAGAAAGTCCTCGAAAGCTACCGCAATGGCATCACCGCCGGCCAAAAAGGCACCAAGGTGATCCGACAGGGAGATAGCCGCCGCCGCGGCCTTCCCGGCAAAGCCGCATAGTCGCCGGCTTGCATTAAGAGCTCAAGTATATCACATGTCATTAGACCAAAAGGACCTCGAATCAATCGAGCGCATCGTGTACAAGAACGCCGACGACATTGCCGTTTCCATCGGCCGCAGCTTTGAGCGGCTGGAGGAGCGGATTGATGCCGCGGAATCCCGTATCTACGGCCGCTTGGCGGAATTGGAGGACAGGCTTGAAGACAGGCCGGTCGGTTCTGCCGATTGAGGAATTCTCACCGTCCCGGAAAGCCCCGCCAGTGCGCGGGGCTTCCGTTTGGCTCATTCAAAAGACCTCTGGCTCTGGGGCTCGTGCGGCGGCCCCTCCCCCTTTCTCCCCCTCCGGAGTGCCTCCCCAGGGGGTTTTTATTGCGCTCCGCTTTGGCCATCCGGCCAGCGCTGCGGGCTCATTTTCTGGTTTATGGTGCAGAGACCGTGAATACCGTTCGCGTCCGGAGGAGGATGCGCAGGAAAGCCGACACTATTCTTCCGGGCTCGCAATCTTGCCTTCGGCAACCTGCATTGCGACCGCTTGTGCATAGACAAAATCGTTGCTCTCCTCTGCGAGTCGATACTGCAGGCAAGCTTTTACCCTCGAACGCTCCTTTTGCGAGTAGCAGTTGCGGGAAAAGAACATGTCCATTTCAG
>DATGLT010000189.1:0-13454 GCA_035294005.1 Verrucomicrobiia bacterium | reverse complement strand
CGCCTACGGTGCACATGGCCAGGAACAGCAATCGGATGATCCAAATGGCCATAATTTAAGAACAGTTGCCGCGAGGCGTCATTGCTCGGATAAGGATTTAGGCGTTCGCAGCGGTTGTGGCGGGCCCGGTTCCCTGGTCTTGGGCGGTTTATGCTGCCACAGGACGCCCCACACGCCCAAGCGATTGAGATTGCTGGTCGTGATGCTTAGATTCTGGACAATTTGTGCCACGTTTTTCGATACCCGTTCGTCTTTGAGCAATTCCCCCGCCAAACCTCTGCCTTCGCTGACTCCACTCAGGAGGCTCTTGAGCGTCTCTGACGAGCTCTCGACATTGCTGACGGCCAGCTGTATGGCGTCCCGGTTGGTCGAAAGGATGCCATTGAGACCGTCCCCGAACTGGTTGAGCCGGTCGGAGAAAACCACCAGGTTGCTGGCGGAATGGTAAATAGCCGGGCTATTGGAATTGACCAGGCCGTTCAGGTTGTCCGCAAGGCTTTGGGCGTGTTCGGAAAACCCGCGCAGGTTTGAAATGGCCACGGCAAGGTTGGTCAAAGTCTCAGGGTTCAGAACCAGCCGGGTCACGTTGTCGAGCGCTTCGTCGAGTTTTTTCACCGTCTCGTCGATGCGTTGAATAAAGCCGGTGGCCGATCGTGTGAATTCCTGAAGGTTAAACGGCGCCTGAGCCTCGGCCTGGTCACCGTCCTTGAAGGGTTCCTTTTCGTTCTTGGTTGGCTGGATTGCGACGTACTGATCTCCCAGGAACCCGGATTGGTCTATGATGAACTCCGCGTCCTTGTGAATTTCGTACCGTTTAAAAAGGGTCAGCTTGATCGTGACGCTCTTGCCGTCGGGCGCGAGCTGGATGTCCGAAACGGTGCCGACCTGGAACCCGGACATCTGGACCGCGGCCCTGGTTTTGAGGCCGCCTACGTTGCTGGCCCGTAAAGAAATGGTATAAGTGGGTTGAAAGAATGTCAGGCCCTTGCTGAATTCAACGAGGAGCCCAGCCAATAAGGCCAGGCCCAGAAAGACAAACAATCCCACCCGCCATTCGAGACGCGACTTGCTCATAGTGATGTTGGAGTTCCTTCGGGAATCGGATCGGAGATCCCTTCAACGAATTGCTTCACGATGGGATCTTTCGAGGTAAAGATCTCTTCGGCGGTGCCGGTTGCGTAAATTTTCCTTTCATGCAGCATCAGAATGCGCTGGCCCAGGCGCCGGGCGCTGCGCATGTCATGGGTCACCACCACCGACGTGACGTCCAGCCGATCCCGCACCCGCAGGATCAATTTGTCGATGCTGTCCGAAACAACCGGGTCCAGCCCGGTCGTCGGCTCGTCATAAAGCACAATCTGCGGTTCATACACGATCGCTCGCGCGAGCCCCACCCGTTTGCGCATGCCGCCGGATAACTCGGACGGGTTTTTCGACTCAATTCCGGGCAACTCGACCAATTCGAGCACATGCGCCACCCGGCGCGCTATTTCGTCCTCAGGCAAAGTCCGGTCGCGGCGAAACGGAAAGGCAATGTTCTCGGACACGGTCATTGAATCAAACAAAGCGGCGCCTTGAAAGAGCATTCCAAATTTGTGACGCACTCTCAAAAGCTGGCGTTCGTCCATGGGCACGATGTTCTCGCCCTCAATGAGGACCTGGCCGGAATCCGGTTTGAGCAGCGCGATCAGATGCTTGAGCAGCACACTTTTCCCCCCGCCGCTGCGGCCCATGATCACCACCGACTCTCCCTTGTGAATGGTGAAGCTGACGCCTTCGAGGACCTTGTGCGATCCGAAGCTTTTCTCCAGGTTCCGCACCTCGATCATACGGTATGGAGGATTTTGCCGAGGGTCAACGTGAGGAAAAAGTTGGTGATAAGAATAGTAATTGAGGAATAAACAACGGCCTCAGTGGTGGCGCGGCCAACCCCCTCCGCTCCCTCGCCGCAAGACATGCCCTTGTAGCACCCGATAATTGCCACAATCCCTCCGAAAACGAACGCCTTGATCAGGCCCGCGGCAACGTCGCTGTCCCCCGTGTATTTAAGCATGTTGTACCAAATATAGGTTGAATCGATGCCGTAAAGGTAAACCCCGACGAGGTAACCTGACGCGATCCCAATCACGATCGATTCAGCGGTCAACAAGGGCAACGCGACATGCAACGCCAGCAACCGCGGAACGATAAGGTAATCGACCGGGTGCGTGGCCAGTGTGCGCAGCGCGTCGATTTGTTCGGTCACACGCATGGTGCCCAGTTCGGCGGCGATGGCGGCGCCGACACGGCCGGCCACCATCAGCCCGGTAAGGACAGGTCCCAACTCGCTGCACATCGAGACGCTGACCACCGCAAGGGTGGCAGTGTCCATTTTAACCTTGTGGAACTGGATGTACGTCTGGGCGGCCAGGACCATTCCCGTAAAAGCGCCGGTGATCAGGACCACCGACTGCGATTTTACTCCCACGAAGTAAACCTGGTACAACAGATCCTTCCAAGCCACCTTGAAAGTGAAGACCGATTTGACGGTGTCCCTGGCCAGGAGTGTTAGCTGGCCCAGGCCTTCCAGCCAATCGGCGACCCATTTTCCCGAAAACAACATGCCGTGGAAGCTATCAAACGGCATTCGGGTTGGCTAGTACCGGGGTTTCTCGACTTTGAGTGGCACGCTCTATGCAGTTGCACGTGAACAGCAAAAGACACTCGACGGAGCCGTTGGATTCCGTCCTGGTTGCGCAGAACGGACACTGCGCACACAGGGCAGCCGCGGGCCCACGACATGCCAAAAACGAAAGTAAAATCGAAGTTCAAGGTTGAGACGGACGAAACGTTCCTCGAGGAATCGCCGGAACTGTCCATTTTTCTGGCATGTGTCAGCGCGGTAAACGAACTGCGGACCCTTGCCGGCGCTTACGAAACGGGAGAACTGAGCCGGATCGCCTTTTCACGGCACTCGACCAGCGTGGTTGCCGAACTGAGTGAATTGGCACTGGCCACCGAACGCTTTGACGTGGTCTGTCCGGTGATGGAATTCGGGAGGTTTTCTCCCTTTTTCTGGCGCTGGTTCAATTGGTGGCATGATTTTCTAAAAGACCTCAGTCCGCGCCAGGTGGGTTACCTTGAGCGGGCAGCGCTCGCAGGGTCGACCTCCAGCGCGCACAGGCCTAAAGATCATTGGGTCAAATACCGGCACACGCCCGCCTTCGCCCTCGTGCTGACGTAGCCAAGAAGTTCACACGAAGTCCCCTTACGCGGAACTCCGCATAAGGTCACAACGACAACGCAGGCAGCGGCTAATCGGCACCCGTCGCCGTTGAACCTCTGAAAGGTTGGTCTCGACAAAGGCGCCCTGCCAAGAATATGTTCCGTTCAGTTGAGCCGGTGGCAAACCCTGACCCATATGGAACAGCCTCCTCCAATTCTGGATCCCCAACCGGAAACCGCTCTGCCGACGATGTCCCTGTGGGCGCGGCTTTTTAACGTCCTGGCCACGCCCGGCGAAGTATTTCAACAAATCCGAACCAGCCGCGTCTCGAATGCAAATTGGCTGGTCCCGGGAATAATTCTGATCCTGGTCAGTTGGATTGGGGCATGGGTGGTCTTCTCGCAGGATTCCATTCAGCAACAACTCAGGGAAATAACCGACCAGGCAATCGAGAAACAGATTGAAAAGGGGAAGTTGTCCGAACAGCAAGCGGAACAGGCCCGGGCGGCCGCGGCAAAGTTTGGGACTTTGGGGCCGAAAATAGGGGCGATTGTCGCGCCGGTGTGGGTAGGCCTGGTGATTCCTTTCTGGTGGGGGCTGATTCTGTGGTTCATTGGGTCCAAGCCATTAAAGGGGAGCTTGTCCTACATGAAAGCGGTGGAAATTGCGGGCTTGTCGAGCATGGTCAGCACGCTGGACAGCATCCTGCGAGCGTTAATGATATTGATTACGGGCAGCCTTTTTGCCTCGCCGAGCCTGGTGATGTTTGTGAAGCAATTCGATCCGCAAAACCCTGTGCACGGGTTGCTGACGGCGTTCAATATCATTACGTTCTGGGTGCTTTTGGTCAGGGCCATAGGAGTGGCGCGCGTCACGCAATCGAGTTTCGCCAAAGCCGCCGTGTGGGTTTTCGGAATTTGGGTTTTTTCTACCGCACTGTTCGCCGGCTTGGGCTTGGCCGTGCAGAGGATTTTTTCGAGGTGAAGGTCGGCGGAGCCTGGCGACAGCGTCACGTCACCGGCGAACCGCCTTGAGCGTGTTGAGGTTGGTCTGAGCCGCGGCGTAGTCGGGTTTCAATCGCAACGCCGTTTCAAACGCGCCGATGGCGTCGTCAACAAGGCCTTTCCTTGAAAGACCCACGCCCAGGTTGAACCACCCGCGAGCGAAATCCGGGTTAAGGCGGACGGCCGTCGAGTATTCCTGGATGGCGGCATCCAGGCGTCCTTGTTTCTCGAGAAGAACTCCAAGATTGCTGTGAGCGTCAGCCGAATTCGGCTGCAGTTTTAAAGTGCTTTTCAATTCAGCCTCGGCCTGGGCCACGTCACCCGCGCGTTCGAGTTCGAGCGCGAGATTGAAGTGGGCGTCGGCATAATCCGGTTTGACCTTGAGCGCTTCGCGGAACTGTTGCTCGGCATCGCGATCTTTTCCCTGCTCCTGGTAGAGAAGGCCCAGGCCGTTCAGGGCGGAGGCCAGGTCCGGCTTCTGACGCAATGCCGCCTTAAAGAATTCTTCCGCCTTGTCGTTGCGACCTTGATGATGCAGCACAATCGCCATGTTCTTCAGGGCGTCAGCGTAGCCGGGTTTGATTTTCAAAGCCTGCTCGAACTCATCAATGGCCTCGGAGGTGCGCCCTTGCTGGTCCAGGACGACTCCCAGGTTATTGTGGGCGAGATAATTTCCGGATGTTACCGCCAGAGTATGTTGAAAGAGCGTTTCCGAATTTTTCCACATTCCGATTTGTCTCGTGGTGAGGCTTACGCAGATAGCCAGCAGGACTGCCGTCATAAGGGCCAGGGCGGACGCTCGGTACCGTGTTCGTGGAAACACGGTGGCCACGCCCCAAACCACGGCAACCATGAGGCCAACGCTCGGCAAGTACATGTAGCGGTCGGCGATCGATTGTTCGCCAATCTGGACCACTCCGATGACGGGCACCAGTGTCCCGAGAAACCACAACCAGCCGACTGCCAGAAATGGATGGCGGCGCCATACGTAGACTGCCAAAACGGTGGCTCCCAGCAGAAGCAACGCCGCGCCGCCCCAAACAGGACTGGGCCAATGCTCGACCGGCGGATAAAACGGCGCGAGTTTTGCCGGCCAAAAACATTTTGCGAGATAACGGCAGTAAAAAACCGGCGCATTCTCCAGCCGGGTTTGAATTGGAATCGCACCACCCGCGGCGACTTGGGATTTGGGCTGGGCAATGATCGTCACGACGCTGACCAGAAGGGCGAGCAAAAGAAACGGCGCTTTTTCCAATAGAACCCGCCGCAGGACCTCGAATCGGTGGGCAGCGCTGGAACTCTCAAACCGGCGCAGCGGCCACACATCGAGCAGGAGCAGAATAAAAGGGAACGTCACGAGCATGGGTTTGCTCATGAGGCCAAAAGCAAAGAGGATCAGGCACAGGAAAAAATAAAACAGCGGTTGGTTGTTCCAACGAAAGTTCGATGCCGTGGCGGGCTCGAGAGTTTTTGAAGCGTTGCAGGATTTTACGTACCGCTCGTAAGCCAACAGGGCGAGCAACAGGAAAGCCATGCTTAATACGTCTTTGCGTTCAGAGACCCAGGCTACGGACTCAACCCGCAGCGGATGCAAAGCAAACAACGCCGCAACGACCCAACTCCGGCCGACTGCCCCGGTCATCCGGGCAAGGACAAGAAAACAAAGAAGAGCATTGAACGCATGGAGCAGCACGGAGGAAAGGTGGTGGCCCCAAGGCTCTAAACCATATAGCTGGCAGTCCATCGCATGCGACAGCCAGGCCAGCGGGTGCCACGCCGTCACTTCGGTATTCGTGAACGCCCATTGAACGGTTTCCCAGTTCAGTTGCCGGACGTGAGGATTACCCGTGACATAATCGGGATCGTCATACCCGACGAAATCGTTTTCGATGGCAGGCCAAAACACGGTCAGGGCGATCAGAAACAGAACAATGCCCGCAATGCTCCGTTTGCGCCGATCCCAGAGCTGAGAGAAAGCCGACGCCAGTGAATCTTCTCTGGGACTTTGCTTTGAACGCGGGGGGATCCTGTTGGCTTTGGCTGGCATCGGTGCCGTCTAACCTCAGCAAGAGGCCAGACTCGCGATATGTTCAGAAGTTCGGCGTCGCATTGCAAGGGGATGCTGAGCGGGCGGGCCAACTTCAAAGCGGGCCGGTTTGAGTAACTCCGAAGGTGTTTACTTACTCGCAGCCGGTGAGGGTGCCGGGGGCGTGGAGGGATGGGAAGCTGCAGAGGTTGGTTTGGCTGAGGGAGTGAGACACGAATTGCACGAATTGGCACTAAGAAACCAGATGAAACGGATTACACGGATGGGAGTTGCCGCGAGAGAACGCAGAGAGCGCAAAAAGTTATTGCGGGGGTGTGTTGGTGAGGAGATTGGGGGCGATTTGGAAGAGAGCGTTGCTAGCGGCTGTGCGGACGGACTGTTGGCGGCTTTGGTTTATGGTGGCAAGGAGCAGCGGCACGAGATTGGTGTCTCGGACGTCGGGCTTGAGATTGATGACGACGGCGTATTGGATCCGCCATCGGTCGTTCTGATCAACGGAATTCGACCAGGCGTTCAAAAGTGGCGGGAGGGCCTGGTTGCCAAGCCGGCCGAGAGCGTCAATTGCCATAGGGTGGTCTTTGAGGAGCCGGGTCAGTTCCGGAACCGCTATCTCTGCGTTGGTCCGAAAGGCCGTGAACGCGAAGATTGCCGCGTCCGATCGCTCTGCCTGGGACACGACCCCAAGGAGTCCGTATATCGCATATATTACGCGGTCGGCTGTCCGTGGGAGCCAAGGTGGCCAAGCTGGAGGGTTGTATGCCGCCCACCGGCGAAGGAAAGGGACAGCGTTTGTACCGATTGCCCGGATTGCATCCCCAGAGTCATTGTCATCCGGACCATCCATGGATTGGGTTTCATATCTGGCTATCCAGTAGGAAAGTGGGCGGCCTTTGTACGTGGGTTCTCCGGGGCGGGCGAGGAGATATGCAAGCCAGGCGCTTGCAGCAATCAGCAGGAGCAAGCCCATCGCCTTCGTCCGCATCCGCATGCCCCAGTTTGGACCGGTGGTGTTGAATGAGCGAGCAGATTGATATCGCGGTTGACCTGGAGCTTTTGGTTGTGACCCGAAGGTGTTTACTTACTCGCAGCCGGTGAGGGTGCCGGGGGCGTGGAGGGAGGGGAAGCTGCAGAGGTTGGTTTGGCTGAGGGAGTGAGGAGGATGACCAGTAAAGAACACTTAACGGCTCTTCTCACTGTTCAGGGCAGCAGAGAGTTCTTCCAGTGCATTGGTCGCTTTCACTCGGACGAAATACCACTCGTCAGTCAAGGCCATCGTAAGGTCGGGCGCTGCTGGCGAGGCCGCTGCGCCAAGCATGGCGAGAGAGTCGATTGCCCTGGCTCTAATCTTGGAGTGGGCCTTGAGTGCCCCGATGAGCGGAGGAACGCTCACGCTGGCAGGGATTGGCATCTTGCCCAGGGCTTCCGCCGCCCGGTCCGAAACGGCGTAGTCCGGGTCGCTGACGCACTTAACAATTGCGGTCACAACCGCGGGGGAGTTGGTGCCAAATTCGCTCAGCGGGAGGATGGCTTGGTCGCGCCCAGGAGACTCAGCATTAGTGAGAATCTGCAGCAATTCAGGCATGGCATCGGGGCCGACACATGCCAAAGACATGGTCGCGTAACGGGCGAGGTCTTCGTCAGCGCGGTTGGTCGCCAACTGAAAGAGAGTTGGGATGGTTGGAGCCGCGGACTTGCCGAGGACGTAGAAAGCAGTCATCGCTCCGTCGCGCCAGAGAAATTCCTGGTCCTCTTGTACCCAATTCTTTACGACTTGAGGCAGAAACTTCCCTGGGGGTTTATCGAGCACGGAGCAGAAAAAGTCTCGTACTTTGGATTGGTGACGGTGGGGACTCAGGTAAGACAGGAGGTACGGGACGGCTTTTGGGCCAATGCGGCCTATTGCGTTAGTTGCTTTCGTAAAGTCCGCACTCTTGGCCTCCGACGATGCCAATATCGTAAGCCATTGAGAGAGGGGCCGACCATCGTGGCTGGGCTCCTTCGACCGCCAGAGCGGCACCGCTGCGACGGCGATTACAACGAGACCGGCAAGCACCACGTTCCTCAGGCGAGTTCTTCGCACGCAAGCAAGGATGCAATTAAACCGGTGGATACACAAGGTGAGCGAGCAAATTGATATCGCGGTTGACCTGGGGGTGGTGGCGCCGGCGGCGCCACCGCAAATTATCGAAGGGCCAGATGTGATTAGCGCGCGCTTACTCATTGCACCCAACGATTGTCCTCAAGCGATGCGGGCACCTTGCCCACGACGAACAGAAAGCCGAAAACCGCAGTCGCCTGCAGCAAATTGCTACGCTCGATAGTGTTATTGTGGAGTCTTCGCATGGTTCGGCGCCTTGAAGCACTGATGTAAAGCCGGTGAGCAAACAGCTAGAACGTTCCCAATCATCGCCGCCATTGCCAAAATAATTAGAAGCGTTTTTGACTTCACTTTCTCACGTTTTTAAGCCGCGACATCGGTTTTAAAACTAATCGATGTCGCAAGCAGGATCTTCATAAAAGGTCTCGCCGAGTGTAACGCCCCGCCTGAGCTACAGCCGTCATCCCAGAACTCCCTAGCCGTCCACGGCTCACGTGTCGGCTGTTAGCTCCGGGCGGCTCGTTAGATGATTTCATCAGTCAAGAGCGTTCATCAGAGAAAGGATCGCGCCCGCAAGCCAAAGGAACCATCCGACGGTCCACGTTCCAATTCGGAAGGCAAAAGCGCCCCGGCGGAATGGCAAGGGGATGAGCTGGCAGAGCGCGCCCAACACGAGAAAGGAGGCACAGACTGGTAAGCACCACCGAGCGGCCATCCATGCGGCCCAATCGCCTGGTCTGGCGATTGGGCCGTCGAAGGGGCCCGTGACAACGGCCAGGGTCGCTCGGAGGACTAGGGGGAGGTCGCGGATATGCTCCCAGCCCATCAAGCAGCCAAACAGCACAAGCGCCATAAATGCTGCCAACAAGCCACCAGCGACGAAGGCGTGGACACGAGTGAAGTTGTTTCCAAAGGGTGACATTTTCATCGACCAAGCTCTGCGACTGGCGCCTGGCAGTTCGCGTCGAAAACAAGGATACCCCAGGAACTCGCGCCTGAACTGGGTCGAAACCCTGGGCGGGCGCCAGTTCGCAGCAGAGCCTCGTTATGGCGCATTTTCATTTTGAGCTACATCACTGGGGCATCTAAGCCGTGCGCCGCAACGGCCCGTAGTCAGTTCTTGCATCGGAATAACCGACTGCAGAAGAACGGCGGGGCGGAACAGGGGGCTCATCTTGCTCGCCGTTAAGCAACTCGTCGAAATCCTCAGGCTTCATTCGCTTAAGCTTACCTTCGATTGAACGACTGTAGGCTCGGTCGTTCGGCTCCTGACCGCGCTGTGCCTTGCGAGTGTATTGCTGCATGAAGGCGCCAATCTTAGAGCTCAGTTTTTGCTTCCGCTTATTCACTCGCTAAAAGCTGCTTTGGAGCCATAACGGCGCTGGTCAGTGGCGCGCCGCAACCTGGTGACCAAATGCAACTTGAACGCTATCGGCGCGTCCACTGCAGCAGCTGGGTTGGGCCTCATTGGATCACTGGATGTCGATCTCATTTAGGGAGGCATGCCAGACCCGAACCACATATACAGCCCTCGCGTCTCGATCAATCCGGTAGGCTATCTTCCAGGACTTGAAGCTCAACTTGCGCCACCCGGATTCCCGCTTCTCCTCCAAAATGGAACCTGCCTCAGGCTGGCCAGCCAGAATCTGGGCTCGATCATAAATGCCAAATCCAATCTGCCGAGCCCTCTCCGACCCATCCCGCAGGGCTATGAATCGGACAATTGCACCCAGGTCCTCGATAGAACTCTCAGACCAAATCAGCTTGAAGTCCACGACTCGAGCCTCTTCTTGGCGTCTTCATTTGAGACCACTCGGCCCGAATGAATGTCTCGGTCCCCTTGCTCGAGGGCTGCCAAAAATGCAATTTCCTCCCCGATGGCACGATAATCCACATCGTCGGGGAGCCGGTGGATTGCCTGCAGGACGGCTTCTTTCGCGCTCATACTCTCAATGTATCCCTTCGCATATTGGACGCAAGCCCAGCGTTCAAGCCCAACGGTTTGCTGAGCGACCGCCGCCGCAAGCGGAAGCTCGGGCGTGGACGGAGGGTCCAAAATCCTGGGCAGCATTGAGCGGAGAAGCCGGGCGGCGGTTCTGCTCCAGCAAATTGTTAAGCTGAGTCTTCATACCACGGCGAAGTGTAGAATTCCGTAAAAGACCAGCAGGACAACGACAATACTGCGAGGCGCTGACTCGTCAGCACGGCGGGAAAAAACCGCAAAAGCACTGCTCAGAACAGCACAAGCGACGCCAACAAAGAGCGCCACGGTGCTTTGGCGATTGATGACGGAACGTTGGATTCGTAGTTCAACGGCAGTGGCAGGCATAGCGATTGCCCGTGCGGTCAACCTGGCGGATTGAGCAGCGTAACGCAGTGCCACCATGTGCGAGAAGAGAGCGCAGACAACAAGCAACAAGGCTAGAAAAAACAGGCGTCTCGTCTTCATGCCCTTGCCACGGCTTAACAACGCTGGTCGGTGACGCGCCCCCAGCGACACTCGTCAAAACAACTAAACGTAGTCGGCGCGTTCACTGCGGCAGCCGCGTTATGCGCAATCCTCGGGAGAGAAGTCTCGACCGTGACATCACCTACCGGGGGACGATTCTTGGGAAGGCGAGAGGTGACCCAGTCGCAAACCTTGGGCAAAAACTTCATGAGCCCACAACGCTCAAAGAGCGCGGATGCTCGTTCGGATGGCGAGTCTCGTTGCGCTCGCATCTGGAGTTTGCACCTGTAAGCCTGCGCTGGCACTATACAAGCCACCTGGCCGCCTTCTCCGAAAAGTTCCGCGGATTCTGACCAGCGAGCTTTCAAATGCACTTGAACCAGATTGTTGGTGCCGTAAGGCTCCACGTTCCAGCCCCTCACTTTGAACACCACTATTCTGCGATCCGTCCCATACTGCTGGTCACGGAGAATCTCGACCTTGACCGAGCCAGCGCCAGAATACAAACCAAGAGCTACTAGGCCGACTACGCTGGCCAGAAACACGGTTCCTATCGGCAGCAACTTAAGCCTCTGCATAACGTCCAGCAGCAGCGGCCCCGCGCCACTGACGTGACATGCAAACAACGCGGAATCGCGGGGTCCGCTGCCTGCGGTGGTTGGGTGTCATCGTGTAAACCTCATTCTGCCGGCCACGCTGATGTCGATGCCGCAAACCAAGTGATGGTCATCTACCAAGTTAATTGCGTGAAACCCGGTATAGTCAAGCGGCGTGGACGCACCTGGTTTCCCGAGGAGCAGCACACGCCGGTCAACGCGCCAAGCCCCAGAAACCTGCTTGTTCCGACTGGTGGTAGCAGTAAAGCTGCCATCGGGTCGGATGGTGATGGCCTGGAACTCATCTGAGTCCGTCCGTGGGTCTAGCACCCAGGTCCCAACAATGTGTTGAACTATCTCCGCGTCGGTTGTCACCTCCGCCGGTGTCCGAGGTGAGAAAAACGTCGGGGCATTATCAGCCCTCACCCCTGGACGGCCTGTGAAGTAGCCAGAGGGGTTCGGGCTTGGGTCTGGCTGACGTGCCACTTCGGCGTGCCTACAGGCGGTCAAAAGTGTGGCCGCCGCAAGTAATAGGAGTGCAAATCTCATGCTCGCAAGCTCACCCAACGGATCGAGTAAACGACCCCGCGCCACTGGGTTTCTGATTGCACCCTTAGCGAAATCGCGGGGTTCGTTTCAGTCCGATTGTTGGGCTCCTTCTTCATGTGCCCTCCAAACCGACAATACGATAGCGCGAGGCAATCCAAGAAATACCGTCATCACTCTGCTTCACATGTAGAATGTAGAAGCCTTGCGTGGGTGCACCGGTGCCTGCAAAGGGTGGTAGCCACAGTAGCTGTAGCGTCCCGTCGCCTTGCCAGCCTGCATCTGAAAAGCGCTTCTTAAAATACGTGAGAAACAAGTCGCGCAATGGCCAGAATTTGAGTTCTTCTTCCGCGTCCTCGAAGTGAGAGAGCCGATCGATCCACTCGTAGCTGTAGATCTGGTAATCGGC
This sequence comes from Verrucomicrobiia bacterium, assembly GCA_035294005.1. Taxonomy (GTDB): domain Bacteria; phylum Verrucomicrobiota; class Verrucomicrobiia; order Limisphaerales; family UBA8199; genus JANXQE01. The sequence continues at coordinate 1,100 of DATGLT010000189.1, read as the reverse complement.
AAAGTTGCTTTCAAACCCCAGTTCTGTTGTCCACGGGTCGACTACGGCCAGCATGTTCTTAATGGGATTCATGCTTTCGCCCAACAACGCTGGTCAGTGGCGCGCCGCCCCAGACGCCACAATCCAAACAGACTCCCGTCGGCGCGTCCACTGCAGCAGCAAAGTTAGCCATGTTTTCGCCTCGGATCATACCATCCTTCCCCGGCACATACTGGGCATTTCGCGCCCGAGGATTGTCCCGTGCGCTGGCAATAAAAGCACTCTCGGTCTATAGCCAAGATCTTCCAGGTGTCACAAACTTTTCCCAAGTGGTACCTCATTCGGAGGTCAGCCGTCTTGAGATGTTCGACGGTAGTGATCGTAGCTGAGCTTTCGGCCTCCACCGCGTTCTCGAAAACAGCCTGCGATGAATCCCGCAGAAGGAAGTCCTCACTATGATCCAAGAGCGGCTGGCCGAAGTATTTCGTGTAAAGTGGTGCAAGGCGTTCATCGGCCTCAGCGTACACATCAGCCTTTTCGCGTAAGAATGCTGCAAGGAATGCTTGGGGCGGCGTCATTTGGCTAACGGTCTTGGTCTGGCGCCCCGGGCGACCAACTCGGGAATATCAGCTCGATGTAAACCGGGGTCGCTAGCAGCAAGGGGTTGGGCGCTTTCATACAGGCGACCTCAAAGGCAAGCGGGTTAGCGGATGAATCAGGACTTCGTCACCTCGGCCAGCCTCTAACATCGAGATAAGGTGTGCGAGGTCGCGCCTTGCACCGTCGAGATCCTTCCCTTCAACCCAGTCGAACTCACGCGGCGAAAATGGCCAGTTCTCGCCCAACGGCCAACGTCCGGGTTTTCTGCCGAGCCTATCAATCTTGTGCAGCATTACCGCGATATCCGGCGGGAACGGCTGCTGTCCATGAGCGATGAAATCGGTTAGAGGATTGTCTCCAGGTTTTCCGTTCGGCATGGGAGTCAGACCTTTGCTGTTACCGCCCAACGATCAAGGTCTGCGGTCGCTACTACCGAGCCAGAATGTTCCTTTGATGTCATTGGCTGACTAATATACCTGCTCTAGCAGGCTCACCTCAGATCCGCAGCAGCGACTAGTTCC
>DATGLT010000188.1:0-102464 GCA_035294005.1 Verrucomicrobiia bacterium | reverse complement strand
TCGGTCTTTGCGTCCAGCGAGCACGTTTTGCACCCAGGCTTCGTTTGAACCGTCTGTTCAACGGAGAAGTCGGTAGGACTATTTTCTTTGATAATCGTCAGGGTGCCGTCGCGCTGTGAACTGAAAGCTTCCATGGTGTTTGGGTTAAAACCGCCTCCGTCAGTGCCCTTGCCGATCGGCAGCGTCGCGAGGACTTTTCCCGTGTCCGCATTGACCACCACACAAACATCAGGGTTCCCGCACATGGCGAACAAAAGATGGTTTTTCACATCCAGGCCCAGGCCCCCGGGTTCGCCCGCCTTTTCGCCTAGATCATATTTATTGACCACTTTCATTTCTTTCAGATCGATCACGGCAACCTTTTTCTCGTCTTCAACGTCCACATAGAGTTTCCCCATTCCATCGCTTTGGGCCTGTTCCATAGCGCCGCCGACATCGATGGTTCCGAGAACCGAACCGTCTTTGGGATCGATCATCGTGATGCTGGGTGCCTGGTGACTGAAAACGAAAATGCGCTTGGTAAACGGCTCGAACAGAATGCCGTCGGGTCTTCCCTGAACATCGATGCTCTTTATCTTTTGCATGGTTTCGGTGTCGAACATCCCCAGAGGTTTGCTGCTGCTGAACCCGTGATGAGATGGCGTGTCGATCGCCACGCCATGGCCGCTGACGTTCGTGATCGAACCCACGAGTTTGTGGCTGTCCAGGTCGAATACAAAGGTCTGGTTCCCGCGCGGCACGTACGCCCGCCGGCCATCGCTATCGGCGTAAACATAATCGATACCGCCATTTCCCATCACCTGCGTGGTGTCGATCACTTTGTACGGCTCGGCGGCCAGAAGCCCTTGAGCAAACGGCAGCGACGCGACTGCGCAAACTGCCATGATGTCCCTGATATTTTGCGTATTCCGTTTCATGAGTTTTATCCTGTGTGGTTGAGGTCGGTAGTTTGGGTGGTCAGCGTGGTGCTTGACCTCCAGACGCGCCACCGGGCCCCGTGGTTACGGCAAACCATTTGCCCCGACTGCGAAGTGAGGGCTTGGCGGCTTCTCTAAGCTCGCCTGGTTCTTTCATGGTCGCATCTCAAATTCGGGAGGTCAGTTTCAGGCAATGACCCTGAACTGCCACCAGGATCCTCGCATCACATTGTGAATGTTTCGTGAAGCCTCGATGACGATTTTGTCATCCCCGGCTTTTGGAAAGTCGCCCAAGCAGATTCACAACCGCGCCCCCCTTCAACTCCAGCATGGATCGGCAAACATCTCGGCAGTTTAATTTTTGTGAGAGGACCCTGGTTATGACGGAATGGTGGAGCCGAGGGGAGTCGAACCCCTGACCTTCTCATTGCGAACGAGACGCTCTACCAACTGAGCTACGACCCCATTCCACCAGAGTTTTTAAACGGCGATCATTGCGCTCCTGGCCGCAAAAAGCTGCGCTGGAATGTGAACCGCGGCCACGCCCTTGGCAAGAAAATTAGCCGCTAACAGAAAATTTGGCGATGCACTCGGACACCGCCCCCGGAGCGCTGGCTTGTAGCCGGCTTATGCCTCTCTAAGCAATGGAGCTGATGAATTCTCTGTGGCTTAAGCCGAGTGAAACTCGGCGCTCCGACCATCCGGTGCTTGGCGCCGGGGGTTTGGACCCGACCGGTCACTTCGAATCGGACGTCAGGGTCAGGCCGGGGGTTTTGCGGTATCGCAGCCAGTGGCCTTTGGGGCGCAAATCGTCCATTAACGAGCCTCCGTCGCGGGCACGCCGCTCGGTTTCAGCCACCTGGCTCGGTGTCAAAGATTTCAGGTAATCGTCCCACCAATTGAACCACGCCCAGAAAAAGGGAGAGAATTGGCCGCGCCCAAAGACGGGAAAAACGATATCGAAGCGGCGCGTGGCCTCGACCGCCTCGCCCAACCGGTCGATCAGGGCTGCGCTTTTGTCGTCGAAAACCGTTCGAGTGATGTCCCCTGCTTTGAAAGTTTTTTCGAGCCCGCGCAACTCGTTAATCATGACGCAGCAGGCCACGAACAGGGAGATCTCGGGAGCGCTCATGAAAAACGCGCTGTCCTTCTCGGTGTTGGGCCGGGGTTCGGTAAGTTTCTGATTCAAGCTGGCGTTCTTCTTAATGGTGGTCATTATGAATGGGAATCGCACCGTTTTCCATACCGCTGAGTACGGATTTTGGCCTAGGGTTTTTAAGGGAGGCGAGCAAGGGAGGTCTTCAGGGTTCCAGGTGACGCGTCTTGCTCGGCGATTGGGCTTGAGGATTGGCGGAACCGGTGGTGTAGTTGTAACGTTGCTCCTGGAATGTTTTCAGCTCGCATGAACACAATCGCGTGCCGGATCCTCGTTGTGTGCGGGCTGGGCCTGGCAACCCCAATTCTTGCGCAGTCGGGCGCGTATTTGTTCTCAACGATCGCGGGAACTCCGGGCGTGAGCGGCTCCAGGGACGCCACCAACGGCGCCGCGAGTTTTAACTTTCCCGGCGGGGTTGCGATGGACGCGCGTGGAGACTTGTTCGTTTCCGACATTCTGAACCACACGATTCGGAAGATCGCGCGCTCGGGGACCAACTGGGTTGTGACGACCATTGCCGGCGCGACCGGCGTGCCGGGTTCGGACGACGGGACAAACAGTGACGCTCTGTTCAATCGTCCCAACGGGATCGCCATGGATCGGGCGGGCAACCTGTTCGTAGCCGATCACTACAATCACACGATCCGGAAACTGGCTCCTTACGGCACAAACTGGATCGTCACGACCATTGCGGGCCTGGCCGGCGCGCGCGGGAGCACCGACGCGACTAACAGCGACGCTCGTTTCTGGAGTCCGACCGGCATTGCCGTGGGCACAAACAATCACCTGTTCGTAACCGACACCGCCAATTTCACGGTGCGGGAAATCGCGCCGCAGGGAACCAACTGGGTCGTCGGCACGATAGCGGGAGTGGCGTTGAACTTCGGGTTTGCCGACGGCACAAACGGCGATGCCCAGTTCAATACACCCGCCGGTATCGTGGCGGCTTCGGACGGCCGGCTTTACGTGGTGGACTCCGGCAACAACGCGGTCCGGCAGTTGCAAATGTCGGGAATAGATTGGGTCGTAACGACGATCGCGGGCGGCACGGGCGCAATGGGCACGAATGACGGTCCGGGAAGCGCGGCGACCTTTAATTTTCCCAACAGCGCGGCCCTCGATCACTGGGGGAATCTTTACGTCACCGACCAAAGCAATGACACGATTCGCAAAATCGCGGCCGCGGGCAACGACTGGACCGTGAGCACGATTGCGGGAACGCCTCTCCAAACTGGTGCCGCGGACGGGTTAGGGGGCGCATCCCTTTTCAAGCATCCGTGGGGCATCGCCCTGGATGCATTGGACAGAATCTTCGTCGCCGATTACGGCAATCAAACTCTCAGGCGCGGCGAATTCGTTCCAGCGCTGGGCCTCAACATGGCGTTTGGAAAAATCGTGCTTACCTGGCCTACGGCAGCCACAACTTATGTTCCTGAAACAAGCCCGTCGCCATTCTCGAACGCCACATGGACGCCCATGACGAACACGCCGGTCACAAACGGCTTAAACGTGCTTATCACGGACAATCCAGGAGCGGGCGCGGCGTTTTACCGGTTGCGCAACACAAAACCATGATCGCTCTGACGGCTGCGGGATAAAGGTCCCGCAAACCCAGCCCTGTTCGAAGGAGGCCGCTCTGCGTCCCTTATGTTTGCTCCGGAATCGTCCCGGCTTACTCCTCAACGCGGCTCTTGAGTTCGCCATCCTTAACCCGGGTTTTCAAAACGTCGCCGCGCCGAACCTCCGCCGCGCTGCGAACAACTGCGCCGGTTCCGGCTTTCATCGTGATCGAATAACCCCGAGCCAGCACCTGTTCCGGCCCCAGCAGGCGCAATCTGTCTTGAAGCGACTGAACCCTTTGCTCGAGTTCGCGCAGGCGATGGCGGGCTTGTTCTCTAAGCCGGGACGCGGCTTGTTCCAGGACTTCGTGGCGTTGTTTTATGACCAGGCCCGGCCGCACCCGGGACAGTCTCTCCGTCAAGTTCCGGCACTCCGTCGAGTACCGGCGGACTGCTTGCCGGGCGCACCGAGATAAGCTTCCGTTCAAATCGTCTAATCTTTGAAGCCACCCTTCAAAGCGCCGGCGCGGGTGCACTCGGGCCAACCGCTGGCCGGCTCGCGCAAGCTCGCCGCCTTTGTTTTCAAACTGCCGCCGCATCAACTGCCGAATTCGCGCGCTGACCTCGGCGATAAACTGGCAGCTCGAATACATGCCTTCGGTAATGATTTCAGCGGCTGCGCTGGGCGTTGCGGCGCGCACATCGGCAACAAAATCACTGATTGTGAAATCGATTTCATGGCCCACCGCTGAAACCACCGGCAGCGCCGAATGAAATATTGCCCGGGCGACGGCCTCCTCGTTGAAGGCCCATAAGTCTTCGAGGCTGCCGCCGCCGCGAGTGACCAGGATTAGATCCAGCCCAGCGCCCAAGGCAGCTTTTGAATCGGTGCGCGTGTGAAACTCGTTCAACAACCGTATCGCGGCGGCAATCTCAGCGGCGGCGCCGTCCCCCTGCACGCGGCAGGGCGCGAGGACGATTCCCAGCGCCGGGTGCCGTCTTTGGACAACGTGCAAAACGTCCCGTATTGCCGCGCCGGTGGGAGAGGTCACCAACCCAATCCGTTGGACATACCGGGGCAATGTCCTCTTCCGGCCCTGCTCAAATAACCCTTCGGCCTTCAGCTTTTGTTTGAGCTTTTCAAACGCGATTTGAAGGGCGCCAAGTCCCTGCAATTCGGCGCTGATCACGCGCAACTGATATTGGCCGCGCGGTTCATAAACCGTCACCGCTCCGCCCAGCACGACCTTGCGGCCATCCTGCAACACCGCGCGATCGACCTGCGTCTCACCTCGAAACACCACGCAACTCAACTGCGCGGCATTGTCTTTGAGAGTGAAATAAATGTGGCCGGAACCCTGAAGACGCAGATTAGTGATTTCGCCTGTGACCCAAAGCTGGCCGAGGTCTTTCTCCAGCAACCGGCGAATTTGGGACGTCAACTCGGCGACCGATAGGATTTTGCGCTGGGCCGCGAGGCTTTCGGGAGGAAAAAGCTCCCCGAAATCCCATTGCGATTTAACCGGTTTGGCCACCCACCGAGTGAAGCACGAAAGACACGACGTTTCAACTCGGGGAAACGCGATGTGGTCGCGACGAGGTGCAAGGGACGAGAGTACGAAGCACAGCGTGGCGGAAAAAGAGTTGTCGACGAAGTTCTGGTTCGTGCGAGGAACAAATCTTAAGCACTGGTACGGCCTGATTACGAAGAACCTCCGGGGCGCGGGCAAGAAGCGCAGGAAACGCGCGCCCTCGCAAAAAATTCGCCTGGTTACCCGGGGCTGAGCCAAATCCTGCAACTCGACTCTCGTCGACTATCTGCTCAACCCGCGCAGCACGAGCAACTGGCGCAGGTCCGCCGCACCGCTATTGCGGATCATGTTGCTATCGAGAACAAAGAGCGAATTTGCACCGTCAGTGACCATGCCTTTGCGGTGAATGTCCTGCTTAATGTACGATCCGGTTGGGGCCACGCGGTCATCTATTTTTACACGTTTTCGGATCTTGGCAGGTTTTCCACGAGGCTCTGCTGCGGAGTTCGAAGTTCCCTTGTCAGCGCCGTACGCGCAAATCATCGAGGCAAGAAACACTGGGAAAAGTATGGAGATGCGTTTCATAAAACTCGGCTTATTACGTGTACATATCGCTCTAATGGCGTGCTTTGACAAGCACCAAAAAGGCCGGACCGATTCCGGTCCGGCCTTCGAGAAAAAACTAAAACGTCTTAGAATTTCTTTGAGACCTCGAAATAAACGAAGCGGCCGAGAATGTCGTAGACGTTTTTGTCCGTGTTGTCTTCAACGGCGTCGGGAATGATCAGAGGCTGAGCATCGGCAATGTTAAGGCAGCCGACAGTCAACCGCGTGCCGTCGTACCACTTGCGGCCTTCGGTCTTGTCTTTGCCGAACTCGTAGCTCAGGCGCATATTGATCGTATAGTAATCAGGCACCTTGTACGGCTGTGTGGGATTGTTGATGGTGAATCCCTGCTGCGGCTGACTGTATGGGCCAATCAGGAGGCCGGGATCGGAAATCTCCGGAACGTAATTCGCCATAACGGTGTAGGTAAACCCTTTGAATTCCCAAGTCAGAGACAGGTTCAAATCCCATTCCGGAATAGTTCCCTGGAACGGGGTAAACGTACCTTTGTATTCGATGAAGGGAAGGCTCGGGCTCTGCTGGACCTGGTAGGAGAGTTTGTAATCGGCAACGCCGCCAAGGGTGATTTTGCCAAAGCTGTGTGTAACGGCATCGGGAATGACGTAAGTGGCACCGATGTCAAAGCCGTCCGTGCGGAGCGCGCCGTTTGGTTGCCAGGGGAATGTGGCGTTAAGCCAATTGTCGACGGTGACCTGCGACGCCGAAGTAAACGGCAGACCGTCCTGTGTGGTGAATCCGCTTGCATAAGGAGATGCAGGTCCCAACGCCGCCAGACTGTTTGCAACACTTTGGTAGTCTGCCACAGGGAGATGATCCTGTGTAACGCGGTAATAGTCCAGACTCAGTGTGAGGCCATCGACCAGTTTCTTGGGCGTAATCACAATTCCGGCTCCGTACTGCTCGCTATTGGAAGCCTTCAAGTTCGGATTCCCAACAACCTCCGTTTGAACCTGGCCAATCGAGGCGGGCAAGCCGTTATGCGCCGGGATGATGACGTTCGGTTGACTGGCGAACGCAGGGCCATACAAGTTGTATATAGAGGGAGCTATGAAACCCTGATTGTAGCTACCGCGCAGCGTGATTTCATCATCCAGAGGCTGCCAGCGGACCGAGATTTTGGGAACAGCGGCGTCACCACCTGGATCAAATGTCTGGTACCGGCCCGCCACATCCAGCGAAAAATCATAAAATCCCGGAATGTTCATATCGGGGCCGGTGATGGGAATGCTAGCTTCGATAAAGCCGGCCGCTGTCTTGCGACTGGCCGCCGGGAAAGGAACGGCGACGTTGAGTCCTGGCGCAAGATTACCCTGGCTAAGGCCATCGACCAGAACACGCAGGTTTTCATTGATATACTGTCCACCAGCGGCAATGCCCAGTTTGCCAGCGGGGAGTTCAAATGGGGTGGCATTAAATACGCCTTGAGCGCTCCACAGTTCAGATTGCCCCCAGTAAAAAAGGGTCGATTTAAGAGCATCGATCGTAGATTGCGCATTACCTGCCGCGCCAGGAGTGAGGGATCCTCCCAGGAAATTATAAACAGGGAGATTGTTTCCTGAGGCATCCAGCAACGCGCTGAGAGGCCGACCCTGAGCGTCAACCGGACCGATGGGCGTAAGGGCTTGATTGAGCAAAGCTCCATTCACGGCATTCCGGGTCTGCTGTTCCTGCCGATCCTGGCCATAATCAAACGACATGTCATACCCATAGTCGGGAGTGATTTTGCCTTTGAGGCCGCCAACCCATTGGAAAAAATCCGACAAGCTGACGAAATCACGATTGCCGAAATCAACAAAGCGTGAGCGCACCCTCGGAGGAGCGTTGGTGCCTGTGCCTTGGCCTTGTCCGAGAACCACACCAAAAGGGTTGTACGGATTGTTCGCGGGAATCGTAGTATTATAGGTTGTCAACGATGGCACAGGTGAAGGGGCCAACTGCCCTTCGGCCGAATTGTCCGAGTAGAGCAAATGACTGTAAACCGTGAGATGGTCTCCAATCAGGTCTCGCTCGGCGTTCGCCCAGAACTGTTTCCGGTCCTGGCTGAGAATCGTCGTACTTCCGAACTCCGTCGTATTGAGCACAGCACCAACTCCGGGCGCCGACAAATACGGTCCCGGGGTGTTTTCGGATGTGAAGCCGGGAGCAACATAGCCATGCGCAATCGCGTATGCATTGTAATTAGCAATTGAGTTTGGCCCCACAAAAGTCTGTCCCGGAAATACCGGGGGAGTCGTGAGGGACGGATTGTAACCGGCCTGAACGCCGCCTGCTCCGACATAGTGTGGATCACTGGGATTCGCAAACGGCGAGCTGGCCAAAACGTAAATCGTGCTGCCCACTTGAACTTTGCCCGGAAAACTGGGGCTGAAATAAGATGGGGCAACACCGACGTTGGCAGCCGCGAGTTGATCGGCGCTTAACGCGCCGATGCTGCGGTCCTTGGTCTGGACTGGGTTTTGCTCGTAGATCTGAGCGCCCGCAGTGAATCTGGCATTCTCCGTGGAAACACCGGCGACCAACGAAACCTGGTACTGAACACCGTCCGTGCCGGGCCCATCTGTCGGGAAGCCGTACCGTCCAGACAATTCAAACCCGTTATAGTTCTTCTTGGTAATTATGTTAATGACACCACCGATGGCGTCCGATCCATAGATGGCCGAGGCTCCGTCCTTCAGAACCTCAATGCGCTCGATCATCGCGATTGGAATTGAATTGAGATCCACTGCCTGGGCACCGCTCAACGCAGAACTAACAACGCGTTGCCCATCGATCAGAATCAAGGTGGTTAGGTTGCGAATCGAAGCGTATGACTCTCCCGTAAACGCCTGGAACCCCGCGCCAATATTGACGTTGTTATTGACGCTGCCCAGGTAATTGCCCGAACCGGTAAAGCCCGGGACCAACTGGCGTAGGGTGATTAGGGTATCCGCCTCCCCAGCTTCCGTTATTGCCTCGGTTGTGAGGGTCTGCACGGGCGTGGCAGTGACCGTTTCGGCGGTGGGAATGTACGACCCCGTGACAACGGTGGGTTTCATCACCGTGGGGGCGTTTGAGTCTTGAGCGAGTGCGGGAAGGCCAGCTGTAAGAACCCCGGCAAGGCCTGCGAGCACGTTGGAACGTGGGATCTGTCTGAGCAGATTTTTTATCATAAGCAGCTGTTGACTTGTAAGGTTTTACGGAATGACTTGGGCGACTTCTACACAATTTGGATGACATTGCGCAAGAGAAATATGACAAAAATGTTACGGCCCTGTCAGGAAAGGTTTGCGCCTTCGACACTCTGAACGCATATTACCTGCGTGATTGGACCTGCCCGATGTGTCCAGTTTGTTTTATGAGCACCAGAGTGGAGTTGGCAAGGGATGCCGTATTGGGAATGGGTTTGACGTCTTGCGACGCTCCATTCCCCGGGGCGTTATGGTTGAATGAGTGAGGCATCCACCCCAGTCCAAAGTCCTCCCACAAGCGCTTCAGCTTTTGGTTCCGCGCAGGGCAATTACCAGCTTTCAGACGATCTTGCGAAGCTTTGCCTGCCCCAGGAATGGAAAGATTCCTACCGGACACTTGCCTGGGTCGATTCGATCTGTTTTCTGTTCCTGGTCGTCGGTTTGATCGGGCTCAAACCCCCAAAAGTGGTCCAGAAACCTCTCAGCGAGGTCGTCGAATCGGTGCCGGTGATTTTCACCCCGCCTGAGGAGCCGCCCAAAACTGAGCCCGAAGTAAAACCGGACGAGCAGGAACAACCCCAGGACACGCCAACGGAAGCGCCCCAGGTGGTGACCGTGGTCGCGGCCGCCGATCCGAGTTCGGTGGCCTTTGCCGTTCCAGTTCAGGGAGCCGTGGCCATTGCTCCAGCCGCGCACCTGGCCACACCACCCCCGCCCGCTAACCAGGCCCCACCGAGGGCCGTTCAATTCAATCCCAATGTAAGCGACGGCGGAAGTTATCCACCCCCGATGTATCCGGGTATTGCCCAGCGCAATCACTACGAGGGAACCGTAACGATCGAGATCGCGGTGGATTCGAGCGGCAAAATCACCGATGCCAAAGTCTTCAAGAGCTCCGGATACTCGGCGCTCGACGAAGCGGCCCTGGACGTCGTTAAACGGCGCTGGCGCTTCCCGCAAGGGCCGCCCCGGCTCTACCAATGGGCTTGCACTTTCAAATTCTGATCAGAGAACCACCCAAAACGAACAATCATTCCAATCAAAACTAACGCGTATGTTTGCAAACGTCCTGGTAAAGTATTTTGAGGCTGGCGGACCGGTGATGTGGCCGATATTGATCACGGCCATCGTCGCCGTAGCTGTGGTAGGGGAGAGAAGCTTCTGGTGGTTCCGCGAGAGCCAGCGCAGGGATCCCGTGACTCTCGAGAAATTGTTTGCCGCGCTGGAAGCGGGCGATTTCCGCCAGGCGTCCCAGGTATCCAAGAATTCCGAAGACCCGGTGATCCGCATGATTTGGCATGGGATGAACCATTTCCACTCATCCTTGCAGGGAGCCCTGCAGGTGGCCGCAGGAGTGGAATTGCAAAAGGCCGGGCGCTTTTTAACCGTCATGGACACGCTGGTGACGCTGGCGCCGTTGCTTGGGTTGCTGGGGACTGTGTCCGGCATCTTCCGCACGTTCCTCTCGATTGGGAGCGCAACCGTAGAAGGCGCCACGGGAGCGATTACGGGCGGCATCGGGGAAGCCCTGATCGCGACCATGTGCGGTTTGGCCATCGCGATCGTGTCTTTGGTTCCCTACAACTTTTTTGGTCGCAAACTGGCGCAATTGCAGTTCGAACTAGAATCGGCGGCGACGAACGTTGAAATCATGGTTACGGCCGCTAAAGCGCGGGGCGCCGACACCATGGAATTCCGCCGCGAACAAACGACTGCCGCCGGCTAACCCCGATTCTCCAAGCTGGTATGAAAATCGGCTCTCCCATTCAGCATCACAAAGCGCGTATCGAGATCATCCCCTTGATCGACATCATGTTTTTCCTGCTGGCGTCATTCATGTTGGCCAGCTTGAGCATGATCCGTTTGCAGTCCATCAAAATGGACCTGCCTACGGCAACCGTGGCCAAGCGTGATTTCAAACCCGACATCGTCAACATCGCCGTCGACAAAGTCGGCAACGTTTACATTGAGAAAAAGGCGGTCAATTTCGTCGAACTGCAGAACTACCTTTCCAACAAGTTCCGGGTCAACACCAACGTGCCGGTTTACATCAGCGGCGACAAAGACGCGACCCACGGCATGATCATCAATGTGCTGGACCTGGTGCGCCGGCAGGGCATCCAAAAGGTTTCGTTTGCGATCGCGCCACAGCCGACCAAACAGCAGTAGCCCGGGAAATGAACGACCCATGAAAGCTTTTCTCCAAAATCTCCTGATTTTCTTCGCGCTGTGCCTGTGCGCGCTGATCTCATTCCAATGGGTGCGCGAGACCGATTTGCGCAAACAAGTCCAATCCCTCACCGACACGGTGCATGACAAGCTGGAGAATATTCAGTCGCTCCAATCGACCGTTAAGCACGACGAAACAGAGATCGTGCGCCTGGACGGCCTCAAGAACGCGTTGACTCAAACTGTCAAATCCAACGACGTGCAGATTTCGACTCTGGTTCGCGCCGTCGAGAAAGCCACCAACGAAGTCGAGCGTGCCGAAAAACAAATCGAGGTCTACAAAGGCGCCCTCGAATCAGCCAACGAGAACATCAAAAAGCAAAACGACGATATCAAGACCCAGAACGAAGAGATGGCCAAGCTGGCTGCCGACCGCAATGAAGTGGTGAAGAAGTTCAACAAGATGGCTGCCGATTACAACGACCTTGCCGCTAAATGGAACAAGCAGCAGGAGGAACTGGCCAAGGCGGCGACCAATGCCCCGCCCAAGAACTCCAAGTAGCCCGTCTGGCCAAACCGTTCGAAGACCCGCGGCTCGACTCCCACTTACCGATTCGCAACCGCCTTCATTTCCCAGGCGACGATCGTAACCACGGAATCGGAAAATCCTTTGCATTCGCCCTTGATCACAACCTGCTGGCCCACCTTCGCGATCGGGATGCGGGTCTCATTTATCAACGCGACCAACTCCTCCCCATGATTAGCCGTGAAGACAGCCTCCGCCTTGGCCGGCGGCAAGAGGTCGCACATCACCTTGGTGTCGTGCGACGGGGTCTTCAGAAATACCCGGTAACTGCGTTTCCACAGTGGCTTTTCGAAACCGACGATCTCGCCGCGGACAGTGAGCTTTTGTTTCAGGAAGCGGTGATCGGCGGCAGCCAGGTCACCGCGGTAATAATTGGCGAGATCCATCGAATCAACGACTTCATCGGGCCTGAGCGTCGGGAGTGATTCCAAGGGCGGGCTGACATAGGTCGGCACGGGTTCCGGCGCCGGGGCTTGAACAGGGCGCGCGACCACCTTTTCGTTTTCCTTCTTCAGCTTTGTATTCTCTTCCTTGGACTTGTCTAAATCACCCTTCAGCCGTTCCAGTTCCTTTTCTTTGCGTTCCAACTCTTCGAGCCGAGACTTTGGAACCGTGACATTGTCCTGCGCTTTGGAAACGGAGGGCAGGAGCGACAAAGAAACTGTTCCAATCAGGCAACCGGAGGAGAGGACGCCAATTTGCAAATAGCGGGACAAGCAACAGTTCATGGTGTGCTCAACGGCCTACGATTGGGGAGGGGGAATTTTGATCGTTTGTCCCACTCTCATTCTTTCAGGCTTTAACCCCGGGTTTGCCTTAAGGATTTGGTCCGTGCTCACCTTGATGTTCTGCTCGCGGTACGCTTGAACGATCATGGCCAGAGTGTCGCCTTTCTTGACCTGGTACTCGAAGTACTTGTCCGGAACCGATGTCTTTTCCGTGGCGACGTTCTCCGAAACGGCTTGCGAGCTCCGTCTCGAAACGGCCGGAGAGGGAGCAGCCAGAGTTTTGCCGAGGTTCTTGAGTTCGGTTCTGATTTTCTCGTAGTCCTCGAGGCGCTTGCGATCAATCTCTTTGACGGCTTCGGCCAGGCGCTTGAGATCCTCGTCGCTGGCGTAGTTGCCGGCCGGCTTTTCGGCCTGGGTCCGGACACTTTCAATTTCCTTGGCCAGGGCTTCGATCCGCCGCGTGATGGCCTCCTGGTTACCGCGGATGTCCTCGATTTGACCAGCAAGTTTGTTGAGTCGTTCCTCGGTGGCGGCGTCTTGTGACCGCGCCGGAACTCCGGCGAACAGGCCCAGGACCAGGACAAAAATCGCAATCGCTTTCATAGCCCGACGATAGGAGCGGCCCATGGCAACTTCAAGGCCAAACGGGATGTGAAAAAAGGCGCCCGTGACGTGCCCAAAAGCCATTCTTGTATCCTTTGCGCGGCTTTGAGAAGATACAACCTCGAACAGTCCGGACCTATGGCGCAGAAAGTCCTTGTCGTTGATGACGACCCCATCATGCACCGAGTGCTCAAACACTACCTCGAGCGCAATGGTTATGAAATGCTGGGGGCAAAGACCGGGCGCGAAGGAGTCGATATCGCAAAACAGGAACTGCCCCGGGTGATCGTTCTCGATGTGCGCATGCCCGAAATGAGCGGCCTGGCTGCTCTTCGCGAACTCAAGGAATCCGAGTCGACCCGGACCATTCCCGTGATCATCGTGACCGTAAGCGCCGACCGCACTACCCAATTGGAATCGAAGGTCTCGGGCGCCGACGCGTTCCTGCTTAAACCTTTCCGCCCAGGCGAGCTGCTCGAGCAAATCAAAAACCTGGCGCCGCCTGAAGTTCCAAAAGACTGAGGGCCTTCTTCCCCAGTTTGTGCTCCTGCAGTTCTTTTCCGCTTTGAACGTCTCTGACCCACGGTATTCTTGGCGAGTGACGGTTTTGGAAGCAATCCAGCGCAGCACGGAGTTCCTGACGAAGAAGAACGTTGAATCGCCGCGGCTCCGGGCGGAGCTGTTACTGGCGCACACTCTGCAATTGCCCCGAATGCGGCTTTACCTGAGCTTCGAGCGCGCGCTCGATGGCGCCGAGGAGGAGACGATGCGCCAACTGGTAAAACGAAGAGGCGCCCGCGAACCCTTGCAGCACATTGTGGGGAGCGCCTGCTTTTGTGGACTGGATATCGGTGTGAGCAAGGACGTGCTTGTTCCCCGGCCTGAAACCGAACTGCTGGCTGAAGCCGCATGGACCTTTCTGAAGAGCCGGCACTCTGCCGTATCAACGAGTCCGGTGTCTGAGGGACTTGCACCGGAAGCGGCAAAGGTGAGCGCGCTGGATTTTGGGACCGGCAGCGGTTGCCTGGCGATAGCTATTGCGGTGAACTGCCCGCCGGCAAGAGTGACCGGGCTGGATATTTCAGAGCGCGCGCTAGCGGTGGCGAGGCAAAACGCGGCTCGTCATAAGGTGGACGAGCGTGTCGAGTTGGTGCTTGGAGACGGCTTGGGGACAGTTCCTTCGGGTGCACAGTTCGACCTCGTGGCGGCTAATCCGCCTTACATACCGAGCGCGGAAATTTCAGACCTCGAGCCTGAAGTTCGCGAGTATGATCCTCACGTCGCACTGAATGGCGGCCCGGATGGGTTGGATTTCTACCGGCAATTGGCAACCCAGGCTGCATCACGGCTCAAGCCCGACGGTAAAATCATGATCGAGTTTGGCGATGGACAACATTCGGCCATTGAAAAGATCTTTCGCGGTGAAAACTGGATTGTCGAGGAGATCCTCAACGACTACACTCACCGGCCGAGAATCTTGATTGCGCGAGTATCGACTTAGCGCGCCCGATTTCGACGAAACTCATGGATAGTTTGCTTATTAAAGGCGGAGTGCCCTTGGAAGGGGAAGTCACCATCAGCGGCGCGAAGAACGCCGTCTTGCCGATCATGGCGGCGACACTGCTCACCAAGGAGCCGTGCGTCATCCGCCGCGTGCCCGACCTGAGCGATGTGCGGTTCATGGCGCAAATCCTGAGCTGGCTTGGAGCCGAAGTACGCCTGCAAAACGGAACCATCCGCGTGCAAGCCAAGAAAATAAAGGGCGCGGGAGATTACGATTTGATCCGTAAAATGCGGGGCTCGATCTGCATTATGGGTCCTTTGCTGGGGCGCTTGCGAAAGGCTACTGTTTCGCTGCCGGGCGGCTGTATTATTGGCGCGCGCCCAATTAATCTCCACCTCAAAGGATTCCAGGCTCTTGGCGCAAAGGTCGTGATCGAGAATGGCTATGTTCAGGCCACAGCCAAACGCCTGACGGGCTCGCCCATTTTTTTGGGGGGCCGCTCGGGTTCAACGGTGCTGGGGACGGCCAACGTGATTATGGCAGCCGTGCTCGCCCAGGGGGTTACCGTCATCGAAAGCGCCGCCTGTGAGCCGGAGGTTGTGGACCTCGCGAATTTCCTGACGGCCATGGGCGCCCGCATAAGCGGCGCCGGAAGCCCGACGATTACGATCACCGGGGTCGATGAACTTCACGGCGCCGAACACGACGTGATTCCGGACCGAATTGAAGCCGCCACCTATGCCATCGCCGCGGCGGCGACCAACGGCAAAGTGACCCTGCACGGCGCAAGGCCCGACCATATGCACGCGGTGCTGGATAAACTTCACGATGCCGGTGTCCGGGTGGAGCGCAACGCGGGCAGCTTGACGGTGAGCCGGAACGGCAGTTTGCGCCCCGTTGATATTACGACGCTGCCTTATTCGGGTTTCCCCACGGACGCCCAGGCCCAAATGATGGCCCTGATGACGCTGACCCCGGGCTTGAGCATCATCACGGAGCGCATTTTCGAGTCCCGTTTCATGCATGTCAGCGAACTGGCGCGGCTCGGGGCGGACATTGAGATCGAAGGTCCCAGCGCGATAGTTAAAGGCGGCAAACCGCTCAGCGGCGCGCCGGTCATGGCGAGCGATTTACGGGCGTCGGCAGCCCTGGTCATTGCGGGCCTGGCCGCTCGGGGAACAACGCAAGTCAATCGCGTCTATCATTTGGATCGTGGATATGAGAACATCGATGGCAAGTTGCGCCAACTCGGCGCCCGCATCGAGCGGATAGAAGAATCATGACCAAAGTTATCGGCGCAATCATCATCCTGGGAGTGCTGTATGGGGGATGGGAATTGTTTTTCTATTGGGAGCGGGTAAAAAACGAGGAGGTTGTTCAGCAAAAACAAGCCGCGGCGGCAGTAGTGGTGGGGGAAAGTCTCGAAGGCGTTCCGCAGCCCTTGCAAGCCAGCCTGGCCACTGCGGAAGCGCAGGGCGCGGCGGCGCTGGGCAATTGGCTCAAAGTGAACGACCGCCTGATCCAGGACCCGCGCAAAGCATGGATCCAGCTGGATTACTGCCTTTTGCTCTCCCGCGAAAACACGGCCGAAGCCAAGCGCATTTTCGCTGAAGTCAAGAAAAGGACTCCGGAGAGTTCACCGGTCTGGCCGCGGATCAAGAAGCTCGAAAACGCATACGAATAAAATTTTTATCTGGCATGCTGCAACAAAAACTCTTATCCTGCGCTTGCAGTTCACCAACAAAGGCCGGTTATGGATGTAATTTTTAATTGCCCCAAATGCGAACAGGAATTGGCGGTGGACAGTTCCGGAGCCGGCTCTGAAATTGATTGCCCCTCTTGCGGCGAGTCCATTGTCATCCCTGAACCCAACATTGTTCCCCATCCTGGAGGCATACCCACCCTGCCTCCCGAGGCGCGCATCGGGGCCAATCCTTCCAATCCAATTGCGTCCTCAGCCGCGGCAAAAGTGGAGATGCACTTGCGCGTGCCGTCCAACAAAGCCCCGGAGGTGCTCATCGCCAAGCCCCTGGCGCCGTTGGAAGTCGCCGCCAAGGAATCAGACCGCAAGATGCGGGTCAAAACCATTAAGCACACAGATTGCGTCGAGGTGGGGCATGACAAATTCGACGAAGTCGTAAGTAATTTCCTGCTCAAAGTCGGCGAACCGAATATCATTAGCATCAACACCCTGAGCTACACGCATCTGGATATTGGAACCCAGAAACTCCTCACCGATTTCGGCGTAATGATCGTTTACCGCGGTTGAGTTTGGGCTGGACACCTGCGGCTGCGCCGGTACCGTCTGAGCTATGAGTAGCCGGTGTGTTCGACTGCTTTTAATCATCTCTTGCCTGGTGGCGATTCCGTTTAGTTCGCCAGCTCCACTGATCTATCGTCCTGGAGAAGGCTGGACGTATGAGTCCGCAGGCGGCGGCGGCAAATGGACGCGGACCCGGGCCAAGGACCAGTTGGACGTATCCCAGGCCGCATTCGACAAGAAGGACTACGGCCTCGCGTTGAAGGCAGCGCGGCGAGTCGTTCGCGTGTGGCCTCTGTCCGACTATGCTCCTCGCGCGCAATACCTGGTCGGCCGCTGCTATGAAGCGACCGGCAAGGACGAGCAAGCTTTCCGAGAATACCAAAAGGTGATCGAAAAGCAGCCCAAGATCGCCAATTACCAGGAAATCGAGCAACGCCAGTTCGACATCGCCAACAAATATCTCGCCGGCAAATGGTTCAAGCTTTGGGGATACATCCCCATCTTCAGCTCCATGGACAAGACCTCGGATATGTACGAGAAAATTGTCAAAAATGGTCCTTATAGTGACGTTGCTCCGAAAGCGCAAATGAACATTGGCGCCGCCAGAGAGAAGCAGTCGAATTACGCAATGGCGGCAAAAGCATACGAAACCGCTGCCGACCGTTACCATGACCGGCCGCAAATTGCGGCGGATGCCCTGTACCGGCAGGCCCTGGCTTACAATAAACAGGCCCAAACCGCCGAATACGATCAAAGCACCGCCGGACAGGCCATTTCAACCTTCACGGATTTCATCACTCTGTATCCGAACGACCCGCGCGTGGCGAAAGCCCAAAAGATCATCACTACTCTGAAAACGGAGCAAGCCCGCGGCAGTTTCAAAATCGCAAAATTTTACGAAAAGTACAAACGCTGGAACGGCGCGCTCGTTTATTACAACGAGGTCATCATCCTGGATCCGAACTCGCCTTATGCGGGCCCGGCCAGGCAACGGATCGACGCGTTGAAAAAGCGCACGCAACCGGAAACGAAATCCCAAACCGCCAGCCAGTAACATGCGACGGCGAGCCGTCAACACGGCAGGGGTCTTAATGTTGCTGCTCTTTACCGGGTGCGCCGGTTACCATTTGGGCCCCACCAATGGAATGGCAGCGGGAGAGAAATCGGTGCAAGTAACCCCGTTTGCCAACCAGACGCTCCAACCGCGGCTCACCGACGCAGTGACGGCACAGATGCGCAAGGAAATTCAAAGGGACGGCACGTTCCAACTGGTCTCCAACGGGGGCGCGGATATCGTGGTGAACGGCGCGCTCACCGCTTATCAGCGGGCGGAAATCACCCTGGCCTACAATGACGTACTGATGGTGCGGGACTTCCGGTTAACCCTCACGGCCCACGTCACGGCCACCGAACGCGCGACCGGCCGAGTCCTGCTGGACCAGCCGGTCATCGGTTACACGCTCATCCGTGTCGGTTCGGACTTGCCTTCAGCCGAACGGCAGGCCTTGCCACTTCTGGCGGCCGATCTTGCCAAGAACGTAACGGCCTTGCTGGCCGAAGGGAAGTGGTGAACAATTGCGGGAACCATTAAGAACTACTATGAAGAACTCAAAAACTCTGTTTGGAATGGCGTGGGCGGTTGCGATCGTCCTGGCTTTGGGATCCTCCAATGCGCTCGCGCAGGACACCAATAAACACTCCCTCGAAAAGAAGGGGACCAACGCAAGCACCAATGCGGCGCCGTCTGAAAAATCGGCAAAAGCCGGGCCGTTTCACGGAAAACTCGTTTCCATCGATAAAACCGCCAAAACCATCACGGTCGGTAAACGGACTTTCCAAATCACGTCGGAAACCAAGATCAAAAAATCAGGAAAACCGGCGACCCTGGAGGACGGAGTTGTGGGCGAAACGGTGAGCGGGTACATCAAGCCAGGCGCGGACGGCAAGCTCAACGCAACGACGGTCAATTTTGGACCTAAGGCGGCAGAGACAGGGGATAAGGGCAAAACGACGGCAACTGACAAAGAGAAAGAAGCCAAGTAGCAGCGAAAGCGCCTAGCGGCGCCACCAGCTGCTTTTGCTTTTCGAAGCTTTGGCCTGGGTGGTTTGAGAGTACTTCTGGACCAGCAACTGAGTGCGCGCAGCCTCCAGAGACATTACAAATTCGTCGTAACTGAGGAAGCGGTCGGCCGGATTTTTAGCGAGCACCCGGACCAGCGCGTCACTGGTCGCCTGGCTGATTTCCGGCACAACAAGGTTGGGAGCTGTCAGCGGCGTATGCACGTGTGCGGACACAAGTTCCTCGACGCTGGGCGCCTCGAAAGGCACATGGCCGGTCATCGCATGATATAACGTGCAGCCCAGGCTGTACATGTCCGACAGGAAGGTTTCGCGCTCGCGCTTTATTTTTTCTGGCGCCACATAATACGGCGTGCCCTCGGTGACGGTGTTGGACTCCGGTTCGGCTTCAACGCTTCGCGCAAGACCGAAGTCGACCAGCTTGGGTTCGTTATCCGAATTGAAAAGTATGTTGCCGGGCTTGATGTCCCGGTGCAGGAGGTTGTGCTTTAGAGCAAGGTCCAGGGCGGATGCAATCTTGATCCCGATATCCAGCACATCCAACTCCGGCAGGTGCTGCTGCTTCTCGATCCGCGTATCCAGGCTGCCGCGGTCCGCAAGCTCCATCACCAGGTATTTTTGGTTCTCAATTTCGTCGAACGTATAGATATGGACAATGTTGGTGTGGTTCAAAGAAGCGCACGCCCTGGCTTCGCGGATGAAGTTTTCGAGCGCAACGGAATCGGTTTCGAGCTCCTTGCGCAATAGCTTAACAGCGACCATGCGTTCAAGAATCGTGTCGAACGCTCTGTAAACCTTCCCCTGGCCGCCTGACGCAATCTTGCTGCGCAGCTCGAATTGCCGCAGCTGCATCGGCATCATGATGGGATGCCCGCACTTCTTGCAGGGCTCGGTGGAAAGCGGCGGCAAATCCCCAGGTATAAATACTTTTACGTCGCACCCCGGACAGGTGACCATTTTCAAACTGCCGCTCGTACTCATCGCTGTTCGGCAAAGGCTCCCGCTTGTGCCGCGTCGGCCCTGCCGCTCAAAGTTCTCACGTGTTCACCTGTTTGTCACGCCTCATCGGAGTGATAGGAGTGATATCGGAGGCCTGCACGCCGCTGGTCCAGGCGCCTGGGTTCCCAAAAGGTCTGCAGTTTCGCGCGGCTCATCATTTTGGTACCCATAAGGATTGGGGAGTTCTCACATAAGCAACGTAAACTCAGCGGTTGCCACGGGAACAGTGTCGGGGGCACCCGTTGAAAGTTGATAAGCTGATTGACAAAGGCCGGCGCATGTGATTTGTTGCTGCGCGTTAAGATGAATACCACGGTTAAGAATTGCGCCTGCTTCCAGCGAGCCATTGGACAAACGTCCATGTGGCATCGCTCCGTCTGCCGCAAAGGCGTCGTGGGAGGGAACTTCTAGCTTAACTAAACATAGATTTTCAAAAACCCGCGATTGCTAAAACAGTCGCGGGTTTTTTGTTAAAAACACGCAAACGCAAACCAAATAATAAAATGACAACAAACCATAGATACAGACGAGTGCCCGCTGAGTTCGGGCCCGAAACTCGTTTTGAAGTGAAACCATTGCCTCCGGCACCATTCAGGGCCGTGCAAGAGAATCGGTTCGAAGCACTTAAGAGCACCCTCCTGGGTGAGCAACTCGACTCGGTGTGGAGACCGGAACTAACGGTGGTGATACGCCGGGCCGCTAATGAAGCTGCCGCCCTGGCGTGGGTGACTCCTTACCCGCTGCTGACGTTCCCGTTGCTCTTTGAAGAAAAAGCCGAGGCGGCCGTGCGTTTCGCAGCTGAACAGGACCGAATTCGGGAGCGCAGCCGCTCCCTTTACGCCGTATGAGACCTGAATCGAGGCGTCGAAAGCGGCGCACACCTCAGGCCGGGCTAAACACCATTGGGTGTCGCAGGTTTGAGCTTTCTCCAAAGACCCTAGCGCAGATGCTTGATCTCATGTGTTGCTTTCCGGTTTGCCAGCAGAGCAAAAACGGGAACACGCAGGAGATCAATAATCTGCGCTAGAGTGGTCTCTTTCGAGAGTTCGCCGACGACGCGGTGGGGATGCCGCGCCCTGTCCTTCGGACATGTTCCGTTCGGGCGGGGCGCGGTTATTTCTTGCGGGCCAGGGTCCATTGCAATTGTTACATTTGTGCCAACAATGTCTTTGCGAATTCCCGGGCAATTTCCCAATATGCGCGCTGCCGACAGGTGCAAAAGCCTTGGGAATGCGATTTTTCTACAACATTTTATTCAGTCTCTTTTTCCTGATATCGCTGCCCTATTATTTCCTGAGAATGCAGCGGCGGGGGAACTGGCAACGCGGGCTGGGACAAAGGTTTGGAAAGTTTGATTCCAAGTTCAAGCAAGCCATAACGAATCGGCAAAGATTGTGGATGCACGCCGTAAGCGTTGGTGAAGTAGGGATCTGCACGCAACTCATCCGCGCGCTCGAACCAAGGGTTCCCAACCTCAAGATTATTGTTTCCACAACCACCACCACCGGGATGGAAGAGTTAGAAAAACGGCTGCCAAGCCATATCTCCCGCATTTATTATCCTATCGACCATCGCCGGTTCGTCTCCCACGCTCTAAATACCGTGCGCCCTGAAGCCATCGTCCTCGTCGAGGCCGAGATTTGGCCCAATTTTATTTGGAAAGCCCGTGATATGCGCATTCCGCTCTTTCTTGTTAATGCGCGGCTCTCGGACCGTTCGTATCCCCGATACCGCCGGTACGGCTTTTTGTTTCGCGCCCTTTTTGCCAGCTTCACCGCGGTTGGAGCCCAAAACGAAGCCGACGCGGCCAAGCTCAAAGAACTCGGATGCCGTCCGGAGCGAATTCACGTCGTGGGGAGCCTGAAATTTGACGCTGCAAAGCTGGACGAGCGGCGGATGCTCGATGTGCCGGGAATGCTCCGCCAACTGGGAGTTCCCGCCGATGCGAGGATTCTCGTGGCAGGCAGCACCCATCCCGGCGAGGAAGATTTACTGGCGGCACAATTCCTCAAGCTGCGCGAACGGTTCCCCGACCTTTTTTTAATCCTGGTGCCACGCCACTTTGAACGGAGCCGCGAGGTGGGTCGGGAACTGCAGGTCCGCGGGATCAAATTTGTGTACCGCACAGAAATCACACGCGCGACTCAGCACCAGCCCGGAGAAGTCCAATGCCTGCTGGTCAACACCACAGGCGAGCTGAAGTTCTTTTACCGGCAAGCCACGGTGATTTTTGTGGGCAAAAGCATCCTGGCTCAGGGCGGCCAAAATCCCATCGAGCCCGGCGCGCTGGGAAAACCGATTGTGTTCGGTCCGAACATGCAGAACTTCGCCGAGGTGGTGCGGTACTTTTTGTCCAAGGATGCCGCGGTCCAGGTTCGAGACGCCGCGGAACTCGAAACCACGCTGGCGGCGTTACTCGCCGATCCGGCAAGGCGTGAAACGCTGGGCAGAAACGCGGTGGCGGTCGTGAAGGAAAACCAGGGCGCCATCGAGCGAACAGTCGATATGATCGTTCAGCACCTGGACACGGGCGAATTATATATCGCGCCACGACCCTGATCGCGGCGCGTCCAGGGTTTCTGATTAGCTGAGAATCCGCCGACCTTCGTCGAGGAAGATCCCTTTGAAGTTCATTTCCAGCGCCTGCGGATTGGTCGCTTTTCCGAGGGCCTCCTGCTCGCTGACCTTGCCCTGCTTGACGAGGTTGAACAAGGCCTGATTGAAGTTGACCATCCCGTCGTCCACCCCGGTCTCGATGGCCGCGGGCAATTTATCCAGACGGTTTTCTTCGATGAGCTTTTTCACGGTGGGGGTGTTGATCATGATTTCCAGGGCCGGGGTCATGGATCCTGACACCGTGCCCACCATGCGCTGACAAACAACCGCCTGCAACGTCCCGGCCAATTGCCGCCGGATTTGCTCCCGTTCATCGGCCTTGAAAAAGTCCAGGATGCGGCTCACCGACTGGGCGGCATTTGTGGTGTGAAGAGTTGAAAGCACCAGGTGCCCGGTATCGGCAGCGCTCATGGCGGCCGTAAAGCTGATCGAGTCGCGCATTTCGCCGATCATGATGATGTCAGGGTCCTGCCGCAGAACGTGTTTGAGCGCGTGGTGAAATGAAAGGGTGTCGAGGCCAACCTCGCGCTGTTCAACCACGCATTGGTTATCTTCAAAAACGTATTCGATCGGATCTTCGAGCGTGATGATATGCTTTTTGAAATTGCTGTTGATGTGCTCGATCATGGCGGCAAGGGTCGTGCTCTTGCCGCACCCGGTGGAACCGGCGACCAGCACAATGCCGCGCGGTGACTCCGCGATCGAACGGATCTGTTCGAGCAAGCCTAACTCTTCAAAGCTCGGCACCACGGTTTTGACGTAACGCATCGCAAAACACCATTGCCCGCGCTGCTGGAACAGGTTGGTTCGGAACCGCCCGATTTCGGGAACGAAATAAGAAAAGTCGATTTCGCGTTCCTGGTCCAACCGCTTCTTGAGATGAGAAGGGGCGACCTGGTCGACGATTTTGTTCATCCACTCGGCGGTGGGATAAGGACAATCAATGGCGACCAGTTGCCGGTTGATCCGGTAAATGACGGGCGAACCGATCTTGAGATGAAGGTCTGAAGCGCCGCCTTCG
This sequence comes from Verrucomicrobiia bacterium, assembly GCA_035294005.1. Classification (GTDB taxonomy): domain Bacteria; phylum Verrucomicrobiota; class Verrucomicrobiia; order Limisphaerales; family UBA8199; genus JANXQE01. Next base: position 78,938 of record DATGLT010000188.1, on the reverse strand, counting down.
ACGGCCGTTTTGAGGATCCGATGGAAAAGTTCCATGCGATGAGACTAGCAAACACTCCAATCAGACAAAGTAGAATTATGATCAAAACTGGTTAAAGCACCGGCGACGATGACGCCCCACACGGCTGGATAAAGGGGATTCGGCAAGCGGCGCGCAACTCGCGTTTCCCATGGCCCTGCAGGAGATGCCCGACGCCAAATAGGCGCTGGTAGCGGGTCAAAAAACCGCGCCCATGGCGGGCGCCATTCACCGACGGGGAACCGGCCGCGGGACTAACTCAGACCGGAAAATGCCATCGCGCTCAAGCGGGCCTCAGCTTGCTTGGAGAGCCCTGTGAACACCATGGAAACGTGGTAGCCGGCGTGCTTATTGCCGGTGCAGGAAATGACAACGCCATTGCAATGCACTTTGCCGGTCTCTTTCGGGGATTGAAGTATCAGGGTCATTTCCGCCCAGGGAGAGAACGCCGTGGCACTGCGAAACTCAATTCCGTTCTTATGGATAATTACGGAATCAGGAGAGAGAGAGAGTTTGGTTTGCCGTGCTTCGACAGTGACGTGATGAAAGGAACTGGGGATTTCAGCTTTTCTTGCGCTCATACAACAGACCTAAAATAGCATAGGTTCTAACAACGTCAACTCGGGCAAAATATCAATTTGGCCCTGGTCTACCACTCAATCACGGCGGCGCCCCAGGTCAGACCGGCGCCGAAAACAACCAGCAGCAGCAGGTCTCCCGGCAATACCCGGCCGGAGCGAACGGCTTCATCCAATGCGATGGCAACGGAGGCGGCCGAGGTGTTGCCGTATTTATGTAAATTGACAAACAGTTGCTCAGGTTGTGCCCCCAGGCGCTTGCCCACTGCGTCAATGATTCGAAGGTTCGCCTGGTGCGGGATGATTAGCTTGATGCGTGAAATGTCGATCTCGCAGCGGTGCAACGCTTCGAGCGCGGCCGTTTCCATAGCCTGCACCGCGTTCTTGAAGGTTTCTTTGCCTTCCATGCGCAAGTAATGAAGGCGAGCGTCAACCGATTGCTGCGTGGCCGGGCACCGGCTCCCGCCACCTGCCATGAAAAGCAAATCGGCTTTCCGGCCGTCTGCGCCCATCACCGCGGTGAGCAACCCGTGCGCGTTGGGCCGGTTTCGAAGCACGGCCGCGCCTGCGCCATCTCCGAACAAAACGCAGGTGTTCCGGTCCTGCCAATCGACAATCGAGGATAGCTTTTCCGCCCCGATGACAAGCACGGTGTCGTAGGTGCGGGACATGATGAACTGCTGGGCAATTTCAAGGCCGTAGATGAACCCGGAACATGCGGCTTCCAAATCAAAAGCCGCGGCCCGGTGAGCGCCGAGCTTGCGTTGAATCAGCGCGGCAGTGGATGGAAACGGCATGTCGGGCGTGATGGTCGCCACGACAATGAGATCGATCTGTTCGGCTGTGACCCCGGCGGCCTGCATCGCCTTCAAAGCGGCATGCGCTCCCAGGTCCGAAGTGAACTCGTCTTTGGCCGCGATGTGCCGCTCTTTGATCCCCGTGCGGGTGGTGATCCACTCGTCCGAAGTGTCCACCATTTTTTCGAGATCGGCATTGGTCAGGAGACGCGCGGGCACGTACGAGCCGACTCCGGCAATGGAACAACTTCTGCCAAGGAAATTATACTTGGCGCGTGGATTCTTGAATTTAGGCTTGGTAGTTGGACTCATGCTGAACTGCTGAGTTTTGAGCAAACGTGCAGGCCCATCGCGGCGTGTCAGCCTTCCGAAAGGGCCGGAGCGGGCGCGGGTTCGAGCGCCGCCAGGCGCTCATTTGCGCGCGCGATTTCCTCAGCAATCGTTTGGTTCACCTGGCACTGCAGGTTTTCGGTGGTGACCCGGATGGCGCTGGCGATCGCCCTCTCGCGAGCCGAACCGTGCGCCTTGAGAACGGCGCCGTTAAATCCCAGCAAAGGCGCTCCGCCGTACACCTCGGGGTCCAGGCGCTTGCGAATTGCGCGGAAAGCGTTTTGAGCCAAAAGAGCCCCAAGCTGCCGGCGCGGATTGGCGGTCAGTTCCTTTTTCAGCATCGAAAACATAGCCAAGGCCAGGCTTTCAGCCGTCTTCAGAACGATGTTTCCCACGAAACCGTCGCAGACCACGACGTCTACCCGGTTGCGGAAAAGATCATGACCTTCGACATTGCCGATAAAATTAATGTCCAGCTGCTTGCACAACCGGAAGGCCTGGAGGGTCAGTTCATTGCCTTTGGTTTCCTCGGTGCCAATGCTCAAAATGCCGACGCGCGGCCTGGAGCAACCAAGAATTGCGCGGGAGTAAACGCTGCCCATCACGGCGTAGTGGGCCAGGTGAATGGGTTTGCACTCGATGTTGGCGCCGGAATCCAGCAAGACAAAGTGGTGGTCCGGAGTGGGAATGATTGTCGCAATTCCACCCCGATCCAGCCCGGGGATTCGTCCCAGCTTGAATGTGGCCGCCGCGAAGATCCCTCCCGTATTGCCCACCGAAACAATCGCGTCGGCTTTCCCGTCATGGACAAGCTCGATTGCGCGAAGGATTGAGCAATCCTTCTTCTTGCGCACCGCGGCCACCGGCTTGTCCTCCATTGTGAGGATCTCGCTCGCGTGCACAACGCGAACCCGGTGATCGCGAAAACCCCGGCGCGGCAAAGCGGCGTGGATTTCGGATTTTTGGCCGACGAGGAAAAGAGCCGTGATACGCTCGTCAGCCTGCAGCGCGCGGATGGCGCCTTCAATCACCACCCCGCACCCATGGTCTCCGCCCATGACATCGACAGCAATGCGCATAAGCAAATGAACGGGCAAGGCGCGCCCTGCGCACCCGGGCCTGTCAGCCGCCGGCGGTCACAGAAAGGACCTGGCGCCCACGGTAATATCCGCAAGCAGGGCAAACGCGGTGCGGAATGTAAGGCGCGGCGCACTGAGGGCAAGTGCTCAACTGGGGAAGAGTCAGCACGCTGTTATACGCCCGACGCATGCGTTGGCGGCTTTTCGAAGGTTTTCTCTTAGGGACACCCATAATCTATAAAATCGTCAAAATTTCAGTTTGTTTAGTTCATTCCACGCCGGCGACCCCTCTTCGGATAAACCAGGGTTACTGATGGGCTTGGGTTTGCCGCCGGACCCGCTACGCAGCCCGCGGCAGTCCTGTTCGCACAACGGATGTTGCGGAAACTCGAGCAGAATATCTTCCCGCACTGCAGGCGTCAAGTCCACGCAGTCGCTCACTACCGGCAGCGCCTCCTCCCCCTGCAAGGGCAAATGGCACGTCCACGGGTCGAGTTTCAGCTCATATTCAAAGGACTTCAAACACCTGACACACTGGCAGTTCAGCACCAGCCGTAATCTGCCTTGAACGAGCAGCCCGTCCTCGAATTTTTGGACTTCGAGATGGTACTCCAGGGGCCGGTTGGCCTGAATGACCTCGTCCCGCGTCTCCATGTCCAACTCGGACGCAGGAAGCTGCCCGTCAAGGGTGACGTTATCCAGCTCCAAATGACGTAAATTGACCTGCAACGACATAAAATAATCAAACCGGCGCCGTTAGTTTTGCGGTCAATGCCGCTTTCACATGCGCCGGTACGAACGCGCTCACATCCCCTCCCAAACTGGCGATCTCCTTAACGATGCGGGAGCTCAGGAAGGTGTAAGTATCCTTAGGCATCATAAAAATCGTTTCGATGCGCTCGTTCAGTTTACGATTCATCAAAGCCAACTGAAATTCAAATTCAAAGTCGGACACGGCGCGTAAACCACGAATCACGGCCTGAGCGGATTGTCGCTCGACATATTCGATGAGCAAGCCGTCGAACGCATCCGTTTCAACATGAGGTACCCCTCGAACAGCCTGGGCAACCATTTCAGCGCGCTCTTTCTGACTGAATAACGGGCGCTTGCTTTCGCTGCGCGCCACCGCAACGATCACTCGATCGAAAAGCTTGGTTGCGCGCTGGATAACGTCCAGGTGTCCATTGGTGAGCGGATCAAAACTGCCCGGGTAAATGACCGTTCGCATGGAGGACACTGTGCCAAAAGCTCACGAGGATAACAACACATGCCCGCATGGAGCCGGAGTATTTGGCGTTGCAGTTCAAGGTTTCGTGTCGGGACTCCCGTCCAGATAAATCTCGTCGCTGTTCAGATCCAGACCCAACTCCCGTGCGGCAAGACCACACCCATGGGCCAAACCATGCTGCCGCTCAAACGGTCTGGCTATTGCCGGAACCCCACGCAGGGGACAATTCGGACGCGCTTCAGGTTCACTCCAAGCTACACAAACAAAAAAACCAGGGCGGCACAAGGCTTGCCCTGGTTTTGTAAAAGAAGCAACTAAGTTCTATTAATCGCCACCGGTCGTCACCGGGATGCTGTCAACACTTGCTCCGACAGGAGACATCCCAATCGTGGTATGATCAGATGCCAAGCTGGCAGGAGTTACGCTCGCTTCGGTTCCAGTGACGAGCATACCCATCGAGAGAGCCTCGAGTTCGCTCATGCCGGCGGGGGAAATCGGCGTGATCTGGTTGCTCGGAGCGTCATAAGCCTGGCCGCCCATGACGGTCTGGGTGGTGACGTTTTGCGTCTTGGGATCGACCCAAGCGACAACCATCGAGCCGACATAGACCTTCACGATGCCGACGGCCTGGATGTCAAACAGAGTGCCGCGCACACCAGCAACGCCGTTCGGCAGCTTTACCTCGTACTTCGAAGCGGCGGACATTTTCTTCACATTGCCGGTAATCCGGCCTTGCTTGAGATCGAGCTGTGTTTCGGTCACCGTCTCGGCGCCGGTCTGCATGCTCGTCAGCTTGTCGATTCCAAGAGCGCTGTTGGCCCAAACGCGGACGACGTTCTGCTCGGAACTCGGACGGAACGAGAGGCCGGAGGACGCCATTGAATCGGGAATGCTGGGACGATACTTCACGGGCTGAGGAACGGGGGCATTGCCGTCGCCCAAAACCAAGTCAACAAATGAACCTTCTTCGGTGCTGGTTTGCACGACTGTTCCCGGGTGCAAAACATCGCCGACCCGGACCGGTTGCCAAACATTGTTGCCGGTGGTATAACGCGCCGGACCTTTAACGCGGACGACCTTTGCGGCGCCGTCCATTGCGCCCTGCGCCGCTGCCGTTGAAATCAACGCCAGCGCCATCGCGCAACCAACAAGGGAGTTTAATAGGTTTCGATTTTGTTTCATAGTTGCTCCTGCTCAAAAATCCTACATCTGTTTGAGGCATTTTTATTCAGTCCAGTGCGCTTGTCAACGAGTATTCAAAGTTTTTTTTAAGCTTTTTTACTTGCTCAAATCGCGTATCGATTGGTGTTTAGCAAAAATCGCGCCGGTTATGTTTACTGACCTCGAAGGTTCAGCCGCGATGCCAAGTCATTGGTGGCTGCTTCTTCCAGCCTCGCGATGCAAATGGCCTGATAATTGACTGCTATGGGGTTATCCTGGTAGGACAATCGCAACGAACGTTCGAACCAGGGCCGGGCAGCCGCAAAATCGCCGGTTTGCACGAAATGCAAGCCAATTGTGTTGAGGTTGTAATAGTTGTTTGGATCCAATTCCTCCGCGTGCCAGAAATACGGGAGTGAATTGGTCTGTTGATCGAGCCAATCGAGGCACCAGCCGTACCCCGCCCAGGACCGGCTATCCCACTTGTTCAGGTCCATGCTTCGACGGAACCATTGCATGGAGTTGGTCGCCAACTGAAGATAATCCACCCCCTCCTGCCCGGAGTAGTGCTGACCGCCTTCCTCGCTTTGTTTGCGGTAGGCTTCGCCAATCCGGTAGGCGGTTTGAGGATTCATAGGCTCAACGGCGTAGGCGCTCTTGAGCAATTTGACTTGTTCGGGAGAGTATAAGGATGCGCGATGCGCGCGCGCCAACCACACCTGCTCGGAACCCTGGCGCCAGGCTTGAGTGCCCATGTACCAGACACCGCTCAGGATGAGGACAGTGGCAAGCAGCTTCAAACCGATGCGCCAGCGGAACCAGTAGCTCTCGGTAGCAAACCTCAGGTGGCTCGTGAGCAGCGCCATCAACGTCACCGCCATGATAGCGTTGGCTGGAATATGCAAGTTGAAATCCACCACCGAGTGCAAAAGGATCGAAAGCAACCCGACTGCCGCACCACAAACAAAAGCAAATTTGTTGCTGCCCGACTTGCCCCCGAGATCGCCCGAGGAAAGTCTCACCGATGACCAGGTTTGAACCAAGCCGAACGCGAGCAGACCCCAGGTAATGGCGACTAATCCTGTCCCAACCGCACCCCAATCCGCCAGGGTGTTGAGGTAGTCGTTGTGCGCATATTCGGGGGCCATTTGGAGGCCCTCAGGCCGGTACGCGGGGAATCGGGCATTGAAATGTCCCGGGCCGACTCCCCACAACGGATGTTCCCGCCACATGCGCAAGGCCGGGCGCCATACCGAATAGCGCAGCTCGTCGTTGACGTTGCCGTTCTGCGAGAACATTTGCTTGAGGCGCAGCTGGAAAAAAATGTTACGGGGGAACACATACGCGCAAGCCGCCACCAGCAGCACCATCAGCGCCAAAGCGGGAATACGGTACCGGCGTTGAAACAGAAGAATGCCAAAGAACGCCAACAGGGACAAACCGGTGGCAATCCATCCGCCTTTGGAAACGCTGACCGCGATACCGCCCAGGAGCACTAGAGAGACGTAGCCGAAAAACACCCGCGGCACCGGCTTGAGCCGGCCGGTCAAGGTGTAAGCCAACCCGAGCGGCAGCAGCATTTCCAGGAACCCCGCGAAGTGGTTCGGGTTGTAAAAGGTGCCGGAGCCGCGATGAGGGTACGGCTTAATCATGTTCCACACCTTATCGGAGCTGGTGAAAAACTGATAAGTCCCGTAAAAGGCGATCGCCATCCCGACGAACAAAACGGTGTAGGTGACCACTTGAATGGTTTCCTGCCGGTGCAGGTTATTGAGGATCGCAAGGAACAGGAAGCCGTATACCAGCACGTGCAGCAGTTCCAGGCGGGCGAGATATTCCACGTCCGCATGGAAATATCGCACTGCGACGTAAACAACGCATGCCACTACGCCCCAGCAGATGGGCGGCCAGAGCAACCGAGGCTTTTCGGCAAGCCACAACCGGGCCATCCACAGAACCATGACCCCGAGCGTCAATCCCTGGATGACGGCGAAATCCAGGTTGCGAACGGCGCCCAGCGCCAACGGGCCGCCAGCGAGGATGCATAAGGCCAGACCCAGAATGCCCCGCTCGCACCAGCGGTCCAAAGCTTCGCGATTCATCGACAGCTTTGCTAGCTCAGGTACTCTCGAGGGTCAGTGATTTTCCCGGTCAGAGCGCTCGCCGCGACGGTCGCCGGAGAGGCGAGGAAGACTTGGGATTCTTTGTGTCCCATGCGTCCGGGGAAATTGCGGTTGGTTGCGCTGATGCACTTGAGCGGCGAATTCATGCGGCCGAAAGTGTCCACGGGTCCGCCAAGACACGCCGCGCATCCTGCGTTTTCAGTCATTTGCACGCCGGCAGCCACCAGGATGTCCCACACGGTCGATTCTCCCCAGCGCGCGGTTTGCAAATCATGCACAATTTCGGGCGTAGCCGGCACGCCGAACGTGTCGATAGCCACTTTCCTGCCCCGAAGCACTCGCGCAAATTCCAGAAAATCACTGGTCTTGCCGCCGGTGCAGGAGCCGATGTACGCACGGTCGAGCTTCACCTGGCCGAGTTCTTTGGCGAGCCTTCTTTGCCCGGGATCGGGGTGGCAAGCCACCGTCGGCTCGAGTTTCGAAAGATCCACAACCAGTTCGTATACGAACTTTTCGTCGGAATCGCGTTCGACAGGTTCGTAGCTGCTCTTGGTTCCGTTGAGTTTGCAACGGTAATCCACGAACGCCTTTGTTTGTGAGTCGAACTCAAAGATCCCGTTTTTGCCCCCGGCTTCGATCGCCATGTTGGCAATGGTCATTCGGTCGTCGATGCTGAGACTTGATGCGCCCTGGCCATCGAACTGCATTGCCCGGTAAGTCGCGCCATCGAATCCTATTTCACCGATGCAATGAAGAATCACGTCCTTGGCCATCACCCCCGGCTGCAATTTGCCTTCGAGCCTGAAGTGCATCGTTTCGGGAACCTTAAGCAAGAGCTTGCCGGTTCCCATCACGAAACCGGCATCCGTGTTGCCGATGCCGGTGGCGAACTCATTAAAGGCCCCCGCCATGCACGTATGCGAATCGGTCCCGAAAAGAACTTCCCCCGGCCGCGTATGGCCCTTTTGGGGCAACGCCGTGTGGCAGACTCCGGCGTAATGAGACCCATACTGCTTTTTAAGCGCACCTTTGGAACTGTCAAAAACCCAATGCCCGTTCGGGTCGTCAATGACGTCGTAGAAATAGGTGATCCCCTGCTCTTTGACAAAATCCCGCAGAATATCCACGTTACGATTCGACTTCGAGTCGGCGGTAAAAATGTAGTGGTCGGGGATGATCACCACCTTGTTGCGGTCCCAGACTTTCGCGGTTTTGCCGAACTCGCGTTTAAACACGCCGATGGTGCCGGGCCCGCAAACGTCATGGGTCATCAACACATCGGCTTTAACCCAGACGTTTTCTCCGGCTTGAACGCGCGCTTTGCCTGAAGCGCGCGCAAGGATTTTCTCAGTGAGCGTCATATGAAAACTCATGCGGGGCGACGACGTTCCGGTTCATTCCCGGCGAGGCGACGTTATCCCCTCAAGCAAGCCCAGAGTAGACGAGAGGGGCGGCCAATTCAACCGGGAAGAGGGCCTGACCTTGGCCAATCCATCCTGGTAGGTTTTCGCGCGGTTCCGTGTCGCGACTTGTTTGGTCAGGCCCGGCCCGAAATCTCCAGCATGCGTTCAATCGGCAGCCGGGCCCGTTTGAGAATGGCCTCAGGAAGCTCGATCCTGGGCGCCAGCCCCTTCATGCAGTCGCGCAGTTTCTCAAGCGTATTCATCTTCATGTATTTGCATTCGCTGCAGTGGCACGGATCGGTCGGGGCCCGCATGGCGTCGGCAACCGGGGCGCAGATGAATTGTTTTCCGGGACATTCCTTTTGCATCCGGTGCAAAATGCCCGACTCAGTCACGATAATGAACTGCCGGGCCGGACTGGATTTGCAATAGGAAATCATTTTTTCAGTGGAGCATATTGCGTCGGCCAGTTCACGGACCTCGCGCAAGCTCTCCGGGTGGACCACTACCTTGGCGTCCGGGACCTTCTGCTTGAGGCGAAGCAGGTTTTCACGACGGAATTCAACGTGCGCGTAACAGTTGCCCCGCCACAACGTCATGGGCCTGCCGGTCTGTTCCCGCACCCAGGCCCCAAGGTTTTCGTCGGGAACAAACAACAGGTCCTTGTCCGCTGGAGCGGCCCTGACGATCTTCTCCGCGTTGCCACTGGTGCAGAGCACGTCGCTCAGCGCCTTAACTGCGGCGCTGCAGTTGATATACGCAATGGTCCAAAAATTTGGATTCGTCCTTTGTAATTCCGCCAATTTTTCCGCCGGACAACTCTCCTCCAGGGAACAACCGGCGGCTTTGTCGGGCAGAACGACAATTTTTTGCGGGTTGAGGATCTTGGCGGTCTCGGCCATGAAATGGACTCCGGCAAAGACGATGACATCGGCATCGGTTCGGGCCGCCTGCTGGGATAGGCCGAGCGAATCGCCTACAAAATCGGCCACGTCCTGGATCTCAGGGACCTGGTAATTATGTGCCAAAATCACCGCATTGAGTTGCTTTTTGAGGACAAAAATCTCCCGGGACAATTCGCCCACTCTTTCCGGGGACACGGGTTTGCGCAGCGGAAAACGCTCGACGAGCACTGAACTCAAATCAGCCATCAATCCAGCCTACTGTTGGGGTGGGCCTGCGTCAATCGGGCCGAGCGCTCGGCCGCGGGCCACCAGGTAGAGAAGCAGGCACAACCCAACAAAGGGGAGCAGGGACAGCAGGTCGCTCCAGGGACCGGCGAACAACGGGTTCCGCGCGGTGGCCCAATCGGTCAGGCGCGAGTCGAGTTTGCCAAACCCGCCGGCGATAAAGGCAATCACAATCCCCGCAATCGCGCCTCCGGCAATGTAGCCGCTCGCCAGCAAAACGCCTGAACTGCGGTCGGAGTCGGCTTCCAGGCTGGCCTGGTCGAGGTTTTGGTCACGCAAGTCTCGCCGCCGCCGCCAATCCACAAACGCGCGGATCAAGCCCCCGACAAAAATCGGCGTGGACGTGGAAAATGGCAAATAAACACCAACGGCGAAGGCCAGTGACGAGACGCCCGAAAGCTCGAGAACGAAGGCAATCATGATCCCAAACAGGACCAATCCCCAGGGCAGCTTTCGGTCGAGCATGCCTTTGATGATGTAGCTCATTAGAGTAGCTTTAGGGGCGACGTACTTATAAACCTGGGTTCCGTCGGGTCGCGTTTTGAAATTGCCGTTGATGCCCGGGTCCACGAACCAGACTGCCGCGCCTTGCTGGTCGACCAGGTATTTTCCGGAGGGCCCGCCCGTTTCATCGGATTTGTACCAGGACTTGTAGCGGCCGGAATCGGCCGAAGCCTGCGGTCCAATGAGCCCTTCAGCAGGGCCAAGTGCGGCGCTGCTCGGGGCGTGCAAACCGGGAGCGATGCGCGCGGCGGGAACGTAAACCGTCGAGCGATTGTTCAGGCCCAGCAGGATGGGACCCAATGCCAGGGCGCTCGCGGAGGCTCCGATCATAATGGCGATTTGCTGCCACTTCGGTGTGGCGCCCACCAGGAAACCGGTTTTGAGATCCTGGGAGGTGGCCCCGGCATTGGCAGCGGCAACACAAACAATTCCGCCGACCGACAGGGCGGTCACGTAGAACGACCTTCCGGTCCGGCCGACAATCAGAAACGCCAGGCAGGTCAACAGCAATGTGGCTACGGTCATGCCGGAGATCGGATTGGAAGAAGAGCCGATTTCACCCGTAAGCCGCGAGGAGACCGTCACGAACAAAAACCCAAAGAGAACGATCAACGCGGCACCCAGGACGTTCATGTGGAGCGACGGCGAAAGGAGGATAGCGAGTACCAGCGCAATCAGCCCGGCCCCAACGAACTTCATCGAAAGGTCGCGGTCTGTTCTCAACGCGGCCGCCTGGCCAAGGGCCGCGTTCTTGAAATCCGCCAGGCCCGAGCGTAAACCGCTCACAATGATGGGAAGCGAACGAACCAGGCTGATGATGCCGCCGGCGGCCACGCAACCGGCGCCTATATATAGAATGTACGCGCCGCGCAGCTCGTCGGGCCCCATCCCTGCAATCAGCTTGGTTCCCGGCGCGAGCGGCGAGGGCAGAGCTTGGCCGAAAAACATGATCATTGGCGCGATCACGAGGTAGCTCAGAACCCCGCCGGCCATCATGATGCACCCGATTTTTGGGCCGATCACATATCCGACCCCCAGCAGTTCGGGCGTGATCTCAATCGAGATGGATCCCCCGGCCAGAGGCGGGCCGAAGAGCTTCTCGGGCGTGTCCTTCCACAGCTTGAGAGCCTTCATCAAGGTGTTGTATAACAACCCGACGCCAAACCCGCCGAAGATGGTCGCGGCATTCAACCCCTGCGACGCCGAGGCAATCCCGCCGGCCGCAGCCCTTGAATCGGCGGCTTCCGTGGGGGCCATGGCAGCGCCCGCCTTGAGCACCTCCGCGCAAGCGGTCCCTTCCGGATACTTAAGCGTCCCGTGCTGGGCCACGATCAGAGCACGCCGGAGCGGAATCATCATCAGAATGCCCAGCAATGCGCCCAGCAGCCCAACCAGCATGACCCTGCTGATTTCCAGGTCGAATCCCAGGATCAGGATCGCGGGCATGGTCGCGCCCAGTCCGAAAGCGATCGATTCGCCGGCTGAACCGGCCGTTTGAACAATGTTGTTCTCGAGAATCGTGGCATCCCGGCCTCCTACCTTGGACCAAAGCCTAAAGAGCGTCAGCGAGATCACGGCCACGGGGATGGAAGCGCTGACCGTCAGCCCAACTTTCAAGACCAGGTAAAGAGAGGAGGCCCCAAAGATGAGGCCCAGCACGGTGCCCACCACCAACGCCCGGACCGTCAATTCGGGAGGCTCGGCTTGCGCCTGAACGGAGGACGCAGGGCTGGACGTGTCTTTTGGCTGGCCTGGGGGACCGGGCATTTCGCTCGAATCAATAATCGATGCACGACCGGCGGGGCAACTGCTTTCGCGCGAGAACCGCAAGAGGACACGGCCCGAAACCCCGGCCGGGCCGCAAGCGAGGCGCGGTGACGAACTGCGAAGACGGTTGCAAACAGAGGTTCCCCTGGCGGGCGGCACCACGCGGGTTAAATCTTATTAAGAAAATAAGTTCCGGTTGCAAAATGCCGCCCAACCCATAAAGCTATCCGCATTATGGCCCACGTCGTCACTAACAAGTGTCAGAACTGCAAGTTCACCGACTGCGTCGAGGTTTGCCCGGTGGCTTGTTTTTACGAAATGGACAACCAGGTCGTCATTCATCCCGAGGACTGCATTGACTGCACGGCTTGCGTGGCGGAATGCCCCGTTGAGGCGATCTATGCCGAAGCGGATGTCCCGGCGGATTTCCAATCATCGATCGAGTTCAACGGAGCGGAAGCGCGCCGGATAAAAGACTCCGGCCAGGACGCGATCGTGAAGAAGAAAGACCCGCTGCCCACAGCGGAGGCGCGCAAAGCCGAACTCGGCTACTAACCTCGCACCTGGCGACCGCGCAGGTGACGAAGCGAAGAAAAGCGCAAAATACCTGGAGTAAGCCTCGCCTCAGCCGATTGCCTGTTTCTTGCGGTGGCGCGCCATATAACCCGGTTCGCTGCCTTCAAGGTCCAACTGTCGTTGACGCGCCAGCAGCGCGCCATACACCCTGCAGTCGCGCACCAGCATCTCGAGCCGTTTCTTTAAAGATTCACTGACGATTCGACCCTCTTTCACATCGACGTCTTCGGTGAACGAAACTCCGTAAGGCAGTGTCCAGGCATAGCATTGCCGCGCCACGGTTCGGAGTTGGTCGGTAACCGTGAGTCCCTTTTCATGCGAGGCGACGATTGTGACAAAGAGTTTGCCTGCGAATTCGTGCCAGAAATGATCCAGGAAATTCTTCATCGCACCGCTGAGGCTGCCATGGTAATCGGGAGTGCCTAGCAAGACGACATCGGCGCGATCCACCCGCGCCTGCAACAGGGCGTAGCCCGGCAGATCGTGAGCGGTATCGGGATTATACAAAGCCATGGGTTCCTTCAGGAAATCGAGAATATCGACCTGGCAGCCGGCGCTCTTCAGTTGCTCGGCGACATGATGCACGACGACGCGAGTAACAGAGCCTTGCTGCAAGCTGCCCACCACGGCGAGCACGTTTAACGATGCTTCTGACATGGCCGGCATCGTAGCAGGAGCCGCCGGCAGTGTCGATGGGACCCTCTACGTGGTTTTGGTGTTTGCGCGAGGCAAGCACAAAAAACCTCGGGGTGGCGCCACTGCGCGCCACCCCGTTCCAATGCTCTCCGGCAGGACTTGGAGCACCCGCACTTAAAGAGAGCTCAATAACTCCGGTTTACTTTGTGCCGGAAGTGGTCGAGTCATTCGAGCTCGGGTTGGAGCTGGAGTTTTGATTGCTCGAGTTGCTGGAGCTTGAATTGCTATTCGAATTCGGCGTCGACTGGTCGCTCGTGCTTCCCGAAGAGCTGGTGCCGCCCGGGGTTGTCGCCGCTCCTGAGTTGGATGAACTGGTTCCGGACTGTCCGGAGGTGTTGTTATTGTTGAGGCTGCCACTGACCCCGGTGTTGCTGGAACTGCTGGGGGTGGTACTCATGGAACCCGAGCTGCTGCTGCCGGTGGTGCCGGATTGATTGTCATACGTGCCGCCACGGTTTTCCCGTGAAGCGCAGCCCACCGCAATCAGTCCTGCCAATGCCGCTAGTGCGATTAATTTCTTCATTATTAACTCCTTTCGATGTGCGTTAAACTTCATCGATGGCTGAATTGGCTCAATCAGATGTTTACCCGGGTTGGGCCGGTACAATGCACCCACAATTTCGCACCCCCCTCTAAAATGTAACAATCCGGGGCTTGCACTTTCCGGACCTGTGTCACAGTGTCGTAACGTTTCACGAGTAAAACCGGCCTGGACGTACGACCGGCGCCGTCGGCCAGTCGCCAACCAGTCGCGAGCATACCATGAACAGTAAAACCGCCAACAAGAAGAACCGCCCGACAAAGGAAACCGCCGCTTATCTTGCAGCACGGGCCGCGGAAGCCGAAAAACAAGCCGAAGCCGCCCGACGATTGGCGCGCCTGGCCAAGGCCAGGTTTAAGGACGCACGGAAGGCCTTCAAAGCCGCCAAGAAATTTGCCAAGCAAACCCGCAAAGAAGCCAAAGCCGCCTCTAAAGCGGTCAAAGAACGCGAAAAGCGATCCAAGAGCACCGCCAATAAGCGCGCCAAAGAAAAGATTAAAACCGCCCCCGCCCCTGCCAGGCCGACCAAAGAAATCCGTAGAACCAAAGCCGACGCGGCCCTGGTACCCCCCGCTCGAATCGCGGAACCCGCGGCGCCCCCGCGGCCGGGTGACTCCCAGGCGTGACCCGGCTCGAGCAGAACACTAGCTCGAGCGAACGCTCGACGGATTTTTAACTTCCGGCCAAACAGGGACACGGTCGACCGGAAACAGATCAACTCCGGACACGATCGAGCCTGGTTCCCGGCTCTGTTTCGCCTCCCCCTGCCCTGCCGACGCCAGCCGATGACGTTGCCTTCAATGGCCGCTCTCAGAAATTTTATTTTCACTGGCGCTTCCTCAAACCTGGTCCAGATTGAGCACAATGCGGATTATCACATAAAGAAGCGGAACTTGTTTTCTCGAGGGACCGGATCATCTAGGGAGATTTCATGAGCAGTTCAAGATTGGCAGGCAAAGTCGCGTTGGTAACCGGAAGCAGCCAGGGCATTGGCGCGGCAGTCGCATTGCGCCTTGCCGAGGAGGGAGCGGATATCATCGTGAATTACCACTCCCACCCTGAGGGCGCGGAGGAGGTCGTTGAAAAGATCCGCAAGGCGGGTCGCAGAGTGGCGTCGTTGCAGGCAGACCTCGGACGCGTCGCCGACATTCAGCGCCTCATCGCCGAGAGCATAAAAGCGCTGGGGCAGATCGACATCCTGGTCAACAACGCGGGGGTGGAAAAAAACGCGGATTTCTGGTCGGTCAGCGAGCAGGACTATGACCTGGTCCTGAACGTGAACCTGAAAGGGGTCTTTTTTGCGACGCAGTTTTTCGTGCGGCATTTAATGGAAACCAAACGGCCGGGAAGGATCATCAACATGAGCTCGGTGCACGAGGAATTGCCGTTCCCGCACTTTGCGCCTTATTGCATGAGCAAAGGCGGGATGAAGATGATGACCCGAGACCTTGCAATCGAACTGGCGCCCTTGGGTATCACAATCAACTCGATCGCGCCGGGCGCGATTGAGACGCCAATTAATTCCAAGCTTCTCCACGACCCGGCCAAGCTGAAAACATTGCTGGGCAACATTCCCCTGGGCCGGTTGGGCAAGCCGGAAGACGTCGCAGGCGTCGTCGCCTTTCTGGCCTCCGCCGACGCCGATTACATTACCGGCACCACGATTTTCGCCGATGGCGGGCTGCTCTGGAATTATTCCGAACAGTGACTGCCCCCGAGACCCCGGTCCCCAGCCAGCCCGCGAAGAAAGCCAATCGCGAACGGGAGCGCCTGGACGCCGATGCCCGTCGGCTAGCGAATTGGAAAAGGTGGGGTCCGTACCTTTCGGAACGACAGTGGGCTACGGTCCGCGAGGACTATTCGAATGACGGGACCGTGTGGGAATATTTCCCGCACGACCATGCTCGCAGCCGGGCGTACCGCTGGGGCGAAGACGGGTTGATGGGAATCACCGACCGCGAATGCCGGCTTTGTTTTGCCGTTGCGGTGTGGAATGGCAAGGATCCCATTCTCAAGGAGCGGCTGTTTGGTTTGACTGGACCGCAGGGCAACCACGGCGAAGATGTCAAAGAGGCCTATTTCTACCTGGATTCGACCCCCACCCATTCGTACATGAAAGGGCTCTACAAGTATCCCCAGGCGGAATTCCCCTATCGCAGGCTGATTGACGAGAACGCGCGGCGCACTCGCAAAGACCCGGAGTTCGAACTCGAAGATACCGGGGTTTTTGACCAGAACCGTTACTTCGATGTGCAAGTGGAATATGCCAAAGCGGGCTGCGACGACATCCTGATCAAAATCACAATCACAAACCAGGGACCAGACCGGGCGCCAATCCACTTGTTGCCGACCTTGTGGTATCGCAATACCTGGATTTGGGGTTGCCGGCACGAGGGCTGTTGGGTTCGCCCAAATCTCAAAGTCGTTGGCCCAAGCCTCATCCAGGGAGAGCATGTGGCCTTTGGCAAACACTGGTTGCTGGCCGGCCCCGGCCCGGATGGAGCGGCTCCGGAGTTGCTATTCACGGAAAACGAGACAAATACGCGCAAACTTTTCGGGGTTGAGCACTGGACGCCGTATTTCAAAGACGCGTTCCACGAATACATTGTTGGGGGCCAAAGCGGTGCTGTTAACCCGAAGCAAATCGGCACGAAAGTGGCCGCTGTTTATCGACTTCAAATCGAAGCCGGCGCCCAGGTCACCGTCCGTTTGCGACTATCCAATTCGGAGCTATCCGCAACAGCCGGGCTTGGCGAAGACTTTGAAAAAATATTTGAGGAACGGCGCCAGGAAGCAGACGAATTTTACGCCCAACAGCTCTGTCGCGCACTCCAACCCGAGCAACGGAAAGTCGCGCGACAGGCGTGCGCCGGCCTGTTATGGAGCAAGCAATTCTATCACTATATCATCCGTGATTGGCTGGACGGGGATCCCCAAATGCCGAAGCCGCCCGCGCAACGGGAGACGGGCCGCAACGCGGACTGGCGCCACCTCTACAATCGAGACGTGATTTCGATGCCGGACAAATGGGAATACCCGTGGTTCGCGGCCTGGGACCTGGCGTTCCACATGGTCCCCTTCTGCCGGATTGACCCTGAGTTTGCGAAGGAACAATTGGTATTGCTGCTGCGTGAATGGTACATGCATCCCAACGGGCAGGTCCCGGCGTATGAATTTGCGTTCGGAGACGTTAATCCCCCGGTTCACGCCTGGGCCTGCTGGCGGGTTTATAAAATGACCGGCGCCCGCGGCCAACGCGACCGCCAATTCCTCTCGCGCTGTTTCCAAAAGCTCATCATCAATTTCACCTGGTGGGTCAACCGCAAGGATATGGAGGGTAAAAACATTTTTGCCGGCGGCTTCCTCGGCCTGGACAACATCGGGGTGTTTGATCGGTCCAAACCGCTTCCCAACGGGGGACGCTTGAGCCAGGCCGACGGCACAGCCTGGATGGCCTTCTACTGCGCGACCATGCTCTCAATGGCGCTGGAACTCTCTCGAGACAACCCGGCCACCGAAGACATGGCTTCGAAGTTTTTTGAGCATTTCGTTGCCATCACTGAAGCCATCAACACGCACTCGGGCACAGGATTATGGGATGATCAGGACGGCTTTTATTACGATCAACTGCTCCTCAACGGGCAGGTTTTCCCTCTGAAAGTCCGCTCGGCCGTTGGCCTCATCCCATTGCTGGCAGTCGAAGTTTTGGATGATCCGCTGGTTCAAAAACTGCCGGGGTTTAAAAAGAGGATGAATTGGTTTCTGGACAATCGGCCCGAGCTCAAGGAATCCAGCTCGTTTTACTGCGCATCCGACTCTAATGGCGGCCGTTTGCTGGCGATCCCTTCACGCGAACGGCTCGAACGAGTCCTCCGCTATATGCTCGATGAAAACGAATTCCTTTCCCCATACGGAATTCGGTCAGTGTCCCGCGTTCATAAAGATCATCCCTTCATCTTTTACCAGGACGGCAGGGAATACCGTGTCGATTACGACCCGGGGGAATCGAGCATACCCTTGTTCGGCGGTAACTCGAACTGGCGCGGCCCGGTTTGGTTCCCGCTCAATTACCTGCTCATTGAAGCCCTCGAGCGCTACTATCACTTTTACCACGACACGTTGCTGGTCGAATTCCCCACCGGCTCCGGCCGGCAGCTCAATCTCAAACAAGTGGCCAACCAGTTAAGCCTGCGCTTATGGAAGATTTTTCAGCCCGAACCCGACGGCCGGCGGCCTTGCTTCGGAAATGACCCCCGGTTTTCCACCAATCCAAGCTGGAAAGATTTGATCCTCTTTCACGAATATTTCCACGGCGAAACCGGAAAAGGCCTCGGCGCGAGCCACCAAACCGGGTGGACTTCGCTGATCCTGCGACTGTTGGAAAGCCTCGCCGTGCACGAGGTCAACCCGCTAGACAGAACGACGCCGCAACAGAACAGAACAAAGGTGACATAACCTGCAGGGCTGGGTTGCTCCAACTCAACGGGTTTTCCTGGTTCTGAACGCAACAGCCATCATCGAGGCGTCGTAAGGATCCGGCACCCTGCCTTCGGAGGCATACACGTAAAGGGCGCACAGGTAAACGCGGCTGGCGATATTGGCCAGATAGCTGTAGGCCATCAGGCTCACGAGCCAGGGGGCGCCCACGACCAGCAGAATCCACGGATTTGAAAATGCCAGGGCGGCGGCCCCGGTCCCGACCCACAACAGGATCGAGCCCCACAAAAACAGAAGGTTGGTTCCTTGCATTCCCAGGTAGCCGGCGAGCATTTCACCCCAGGTTGCCTTGATTGTCCGGGCTGAGCGGGAGACCACTTCGAAAGGATTGGTGATCGAGGTTTCGCAGACCAGGATAGGTATGGCAAAGATTGAGGCAACGCTCCAAGCGAGCCCAAGAAAGCCGCCCACGATTTTGCCGATAAAGGACAATTTGTCCTCAAGCGCCTTAATCAGGAGCCCGACCGTGCCGGCCAGCAGGCTCCAGAACAGAACCGATTTCCAGCGGCGGCAAGCGGCCTCGATTCCGCTGGAGAATGAAACCGGCCGGCCCGCCAGGGCCTCGAAAATCTGGCTGTTGAAAGCCACGCTGCTCATGGTTGCCAGGAACAGGTTTAACAGGTACATGCCCGCCAGAAACATCGAACCCAGGGGCTGGATTTGAAACGTCGAAGCCGCGCCCTGGCGGACACGGACGAAACCAATGCGATCCGCCATGGCCTGAAACACTCCCCCATGAATCCAGTGCGGCGCAACCACTACCAGAACCACAGGCGCAAAGAAGAAAAGCGCAATTCCAAGCGTCAGCAAGCCCGTCACAAATGGAAAGACCAGCAACTTCGGGTGATCCCCAATCACCCGGACAGAGCTCTTAAAAAGTTGCCAACTTCGAACCAGTTTTTCGCCGATGGAGTTCATAGTTGTGTTTCGTTGTTCATCAATTGCCTGCCAATTTGTGCCGCCCTAAAATGCGAGGTGTACAGCGGCTATTGCGCTACTTATCCTCTCATCGCCGCATAGAGTCCATTACAAAACGACCATCCGATTGGAACCTGGAACGTCACAGGCACGGAGGCGCTTCATGGGGGGGGAACGGCTTGGGAAGAGGAGGCGTTCTGAACCATCAACATCAGTTCAACCATGCGTGAATCATCGCAGCAGCCACTTCATCGCAGCCCTTGAAAGCGTCTCCGGCGCCTGTGTTGGTGGCGACAATCACGGCAAAATCCTTCTGCGGCGCCAGCCACATCACCAAGTACCAGAGGGTATTGGAACCGGTATGCGTCAAAGCGATCCCTCCTGCCCAACTCCTTTTGTGAACGCCCCAACCGCAGGCGTAATCCCCCTGCGCGGCAGGGGTGTGCAAGAGTCGAAAGCTTTCAGGTTTCAGCAAGCCGCCTTTGCGCTCGCCTTCCAGGTGCGCAACGGCGTACTTGGCGAGATCCGTCAGCGAGCAATGAACCGTCCCGGCCGGCCCGATTGCAGGAGGATTATCCGACTGGAGCGGTGAAACGATTTCCCCGATTTTGCGATGGCCCAACGGCTGATCCGTCTTTCCCGTGGTTCCAGGCGGACCGAAACCGGCCGAATCCATGTGCAACGGGCGAAACAGCCGGTCGGTAATGAGCTGTTCCCAAGGCAGTCCAGCAACCCGCTCAAGCATTGCGCCGGCGATGGCGTAGCCCTGGTTGGAATAAATAAACTTTGTGCCGGGCGCAGCCTGGGGCGGCAGGGCCAGGACCGCTTTGATGAACTCATAGCGTTGTTGGCGAGGTTCTCCATGCTGTTCCCAGGCGCGCTGCCACGCCGAAGGAGGAGGCACCTCGGGTACCCCAGCCCTGTGTTGAA
Source organism: Verrucomicrobiia bacterium (assembly GCA_035294005.1). GTDB lineage: Bacteria > Verrucomicrobiota > Verrucomicrobiia > Limisphaerales > UBA8199 > JANXQE01. The sequence goes on along the minus strand of DATGLT010000188.1, from coordinate 58,602 downwards.
GCAACTGGAGCAGAGTCACGGCCTCATATTGGCGGTCCATGTGTCCGCGCAATTCCGGGAATATCTGACTCACAGTGCTGTCGAATCGAAGTTTGCCCTCCTCGACGATCTCTGCCGCGAGTGTGGCAGTCATTGATTTCGTGCACGACCCAATGTGAAACAGGTCATTGGTCGTCATTCGTATAGGATCTCCGAGTTTTCGAACCCCCACTGCCGCGAGGTCGCACACTTTGCCGTCTTTGATTACTATGACCGCAAGGCCCGGGAAATCGTGCTTCCGCCGAATATCTTCGAGGATTGTCGCGGTGTCGGCGGCGGTGGGATTAGCCGCACGGATCGTGCAGGGCAAAAGTAAGCTCAAGAACATGGCAGCAGGTCTCACGCACCGAGCTTAAAAGCCGATTGTTCGGTTGCAAGCACGCGTCGATGCGGGAGGGATGCCAACAGAACCCCAATCGGCACGTGAGACGTGGGTGCGTCAAGGCACAGCCCGTGCTTGCCCTGCCAGCCACGGTTCCAGTACAACCAGGATTGTGGCGATCAATTTCAACAATGGCTTGCCGCTGTCAGCCCCCAAAGTCACGCCGGTGCTGGACCCCTGGTTTCGCCCGGCGGTCCTGGCCTGCCGTGAGTATCAGCGCCGAGTTCGCGAAAGCGGGACGTCCGGACTCATCACAGTGGGCCTGGAACAATCGGACGGCACGATCTCGCGTTTCTCCGCGGAGGTGTTTCCGCAGAACAGTCCCGAGGCGGTCGGCAATTTCACTTATATCGAGCGGATCCTGAAGCTCCTGTTATGGTCACGCGGAGGCTGGCGCATCCATTTCTCCGGCCCACAATCCCTGGCGCACGCCCTGGCCGCATACTACCGGGACAATCCCTGCGGCAAGTTTGATTCGCACCTGGTCGGGGAACGCATGTTCGATCGGGCAATCGAAGTGGTCCGGACCGAATCCGTTCCGGCAGAGCGCTCAGGCACAACGGCCCTGGGGCGCCACCTGGACGGGTGCCGAATCGGGTTCGACCTTGGCGGCAGCGACCGCAAATGCGCCGCAGTCATCGACGGCAAAGTCGTCTTCAGCGATGAAACGGTTTGGGACCCTTATTTCCAGAAAGACCCGCAATATCATTTCGACGGGATAATGGATTCGTTGAAGAAAGCCGCCGCACATCTTCCGAGAGTCGATGCAATTGGCGGCAGCGCGGCGGGGATTTACTTGAAGAACCGGGTCAAAGTGGCATCGCTGTTCCGCGGCGTGCCGGCCCCGTTATTTGAAACGCGGGTGAAAGACCTGTTTTTCGAAATCCAAAAGGCCTGGGGCGGCGTGCCTTTGGAGGTCGTTAACGACGGCGAAGTGACGGCCCTGGCCGGTTCGATGTCGCTGAAGTTGAATCGCATCCTGGGCATCTCCCTGGGCACGAGCACCGCGGGAGGTTACGTCAACGGCGAGGGCAACATTACAACCTGGCTGAATGAGTTTGCGTTCGTGCCTGTCGATTACAATCCCTCGGCGCCGGTGGATGAATGGTCCGGGGACCGGGGCTGCGGCGTGCAATACTTATCCCAACAATGCGTTGCGCGTTTGCTTGAACCGGCCGGGATTGAGCTGGAGGCAAAGCTGAGTTTCGCCGAAAAACTGAAACAAGTCCAAAAGCTCATGGACCACGGGGATTACCGAGCGGCCAAAATTTATCAGACCATCGGCGTTTACCTCGGATACACGATCGCGCACCTCGCCGACTTCTACGATTTGGACAATGTATTAATCCTGGGCCGCGTTACTTCCGGAGCGGGCGGTGATTTAATCCTGAAATACGCCCGGGAAGTCCTGGGTGTGGAATTCCCCGACTTGGACAAAAAAATTTCCTTTCATATCCCTGACGAAAAGGACAAGCGCCATGGCCAGGCGATTGCCGCGGCCAGTTTGCCGAAGCTGACGAAGGTTTGATACAACCTATGACTCCCTACCATAAACTGGCGTCGCAATACGTCGATTTGCTCAAGCTGGGCCGCACTTTTCCGCTCGGTGGTTTTCCTCCGATTTCGCGACCGGCTCCGCCGGCCGATGCTCCAAAGGCGCTGTTCTTCTCTCCGCATCCGGATGACGAATGTATTTCGGGCGGAATCGCGCTACGATTGCTGCGCCAGGCGAAGCTGCGGGTCATCAACGTGGCCGTCACGCTCGGCAGCCTCAAGCAACGAAAGCTTGAACGCCTAAACGAGTTGCGGCAGGCGTGCAACTACATTGGGTTTGAACTCGAGACCACGGGCCCAACCGGCCTGCAAGCGATCAACCCCGTTGCCCGTGAAAAAGACGCCGCCCAGTGGAAAACTTCGGTCCAGGTCATCCGCGAGATCCTCCAGAGGCATATGCCTCAAATCGTGATCTTTCCCCACGACCGCGACTGGAACAGCACTCATATTGGAACGCATTTTCTAGTGATGGACGCGTTGAAGGAGCTTCCTGCCGATTTCGAGTGTTACCTGGTTGAATCTGAATTCTGGGGAGCCATGGCGGATCCGAATTTGATGGTGGAAATGAGCACCTCCGATGTGGGCGACATGATGGCCGCCACCTCGTTTCACACCGGTGAAGTCGGCCGAAACCCTTACCACGTGCTTTTGCCGGCGTGGATGATGGACAACGTCCGCCGCGGCGCCGAAGTCGCCGGCGGACAGGGAGGCGCCGCTCCCGATTTTGCTTTCGCGGCTTTGTACCGGCTGCGCAAGTGGACCGGCGGACAAGAAAGAAGATTTTTCGACGGCGGCAGGCGAATGCCGGCTTCGATCAACCCTCTGGAGATATTTCGAGACTAATGCAGCTCGAGCTCATCGCGCGACGGCAGCTTGGGGAATTTCCGATGCGGCTCCTTCTGGTACCAGAACGCGACGGAAGCGATGTCGTCCTGGAGTTGGAGATAGCGGCCGCCGGACTGCCAGCCTAAGGCCTGGATTGTGACTTTGAGATCCTGCTCGAATCGAATCGGGTCCATGATGTGCCAGCGGTATAAACCGAAACGCTGCTGGGAATCATACAATCCGTCGGGCCGAATCACCTGCGGCAACCCGGAATACGGCGTGCTGAACTCAACATAATGCCCTTTGCCGTCCACCCCGCGGATCTCGAAGTCGTAGGAACCGCAGAAATAATCCTCCGTCCCGGTTCCGCAAATTGTCGGGAACTCTTTGTCGCCATCCATGTAGAATTTGATTTCGCCCTCGCCCCACCACCCGGTGTTATGAGTGCCCCAGGCCAGGTACGTGCCGACGTATTGGCCCGCGCCCTCGACTCCGTCCAGGATGGTGTACAGTCCCTTGGATTTGAGCGGATTCTCGCGGCGGAACTGGGCATGAAAATAAGCCGCGTCCTCCGGTACATCCGTCAGCGTGTAGTTGATTTGGTAATAAATGGTCATCGCGTTGTCATCGAGGTTCTCGATCGTGATTTTGGCCTTTTTACGGAACGGCATTTGCCAGTAGGAATTGAAGGCGCTGCCCGGGTTCACGCAAACCGGCAACGAGCTGATTTGGCAATAACGCCCCCATCCGCATGCGAAGAAATCGCCGAGCGGGCACTCAATCGAGGGCTCAGTCTCGTCATCCCAGTAGAAGCGCAGGATGTCCCAACGGGTTTTATCCAGGGGCGCAGGAGTCATCCAGATTTGTTGTATCGCGCCCGGGCCGGTAATCTCGGCCAGAGTAAACGTCGATTTTGCGGGCACCCGCACAAAGGGCGACACCTTCCAGCCCTGCCCCAGGTCGCGCGCAGCTCCCTTAGCCGCGCCGTCGGTCGACATTCCGGCTTTTCCTTTCTCGCCCGTAAGATTTTCGGGACCGATCGACCTTGTTTTGGCTTTCGAAAGACGGCTCAAATTTCCGAGGTTCATATCGAGGCCGCTGAACGGGGAGTCGGCGGCCTGCGAAAAGGAAAGCAGCAAAGCGGTCGAACAGAGGATCAGAACGGAGCGGAGTGTCTTTTTCATAGTTTAGGTTGTCTGAGTGGTGCAGAGACGGCTCGTGCGGGTGGCGCGGCGTTTGCAAATTGAGCCGGTAACAATCACGCGCGGAATCCGAACGGCATTTTCCCGGAACGCCGGTCAGCTTAAGGGCAGTTCAGCGGAGAGGTCAAATTGTTCGAACAATCGGCCGAGGAACACAACGCCGGAGGCGGCCTCGGCAGCCAGGATAATGGCTGCGGCGGTGGAAGCCAAAAAGATGGCCAGGTCGCGATCCAGGAGGTTCCAAACGACGTAAAAAACCCCTCCGGAAACGATAGCGGCTGGAATCAAAGCCACAATGAAGGCCAGCAGTTGAACGAAGATTGCAATGATGCGCTGGCCGGTGACTTCAATGCCCTGCGCGCGGTCTTTGCCGACCTGGAACCAGGCGGGAAAAAGCAGCACCGCGGCATTGGGTATTTGGAGGATAATGACGTTCAGCACGGGAACAACCAACGCAGCGCTGGCGCCGATGGCCAGCGTCGTGGTTGCAGGCAAATAGGACGGGGGCGAGGTCAAAAGAAGTGCTCCCGAGATCAAGAGCAACAGCCATTGCAACGCGGTCAGTATGGCTGCTGGCCCCAGCAACTCCCCAAAAACCAGTTCCCACCCGGGCACCGGGTAGGTTTTGAGCAGGTCGGCAAGCGCGAGGTCCTGGCGCAAATCCTGCCGCAAAAGCTGGGGTCCGATAAACATCGACCACACCACCAGCATTGCCGCGCTGATGCCCAGCGCCGAGACGATGGCTGAGTGTTGCGAAAACTGGGCCAGAAAACTGCACACCGCTGTCGCGGTTGCCGCAAACAGGATCCACAGCCGCGGAGTAAAAACCTGCCCCGCGCTGATGAGGTTCTTCCAGAGAAACGCTGGAGCCGTAGGCCCTGTCGTCCCGAGCGCGAACGGGGCGCGCCGGCCTTTCATCCGGACGTTTGCAGACCGGAGATTCCCGCTTCGAACGGCGGCCACTTTCTGGGCTGTCTTTCGGGAAGCTTCAACCGACGCTTCTTCAAAGGCCACATCGGCGCGGACCACCCACAGGTAGTGCAGGAATGTGATCAGGAGGGCCGCGGGCAACGCGAACACAAATGCATGAACATTCGGAGCCAGGTACGGACGAATCACCAGCCGGAACGGATACAACAAGTATGGCAAAGGACCGGAAGTCAGGACGCCCTGGACGTAGTTCTGCACGGCGTCGAAGTTCGACATCTGGTCCAGGTTCGGTGCGGGCAGGCTTTTGCGGGCCCAAATGCCAATTGCGGCGGCACAGGCACCGATCAGGCCAAGAACGACGAACCGCCGTTTCCAGGGGGTTATTCCGCGGTCCATGAGCCTGGTCCGGGCAAACGAGCAGCCCAGCAAGTGCAAGTTGAGCGTGCACAAGATTACCCACCAACCGGCAGCGTGGATCCAAAACTTTCCACCAAAGCGATTCGTCACCAGCATGAGAAAAAACGTGGTAAACAGGATGGCGCCCTGGGAACGAAGCAGCTTGAAATGAATCAGCCCGCGCCGTGTGATGGGCGCCGGGAAAAGGAACGCCACTTCGGCTTCTGAAAAAGCCAGCGCGGCGCGTTCATGGGGAAGAAGCCACGCCAACAGGATCGCAATCAGAAATATGGCCGCCCCGATCGACTCGTACAGGGCCAGATGAGTCCCCGATGGCGACATCATGGCCATCCCCGATCGGCGGCCTCCTGAAAATCCGAAGAGGTACCGGAAAAAATAAAAATAGAAGTAAAGAGCCCCCACAATTCCACCCAAGAGGTACTTGGGTTGTCGCAGCCGGCGCAGCCTCATCAAAAGCCGGTTGGCTATCGAGTGGTACTGCAGGTAAAAAAGGGCCCCGACCATACCTCAGCGGCCTTCCTCGCCGGTCGCTTTGAAAAACACCGCCTCGAGGTTGGCTTCTCCCGGTTCATCGGAATACTGCCTCGAGATTTCCTGCATGGTGCCAAAACTGACCTTGCGGCCGTTCTTCAGGATAAGGATGTGCGAACAAATCTCCTGCACGAGGTGCAGCAGGTGCGAGCTGATGATAATCGTCGCCCCATCCCGCGATCGTTTTAGAATTGAGTCCTTCATCCGCCTGATCCCATACGGGTCCAGGCCGGTGAGCGGTTCGTCAAAGTAGATCACCTTGGGATCGTGCAGCAGCCCGCAAGCGATGACTAATTTCTGTTTCATTCCCCGGGAAAGTTCCCCGGGCAAAGACTTCCTTTTGGCGGCAAGTTCGAGTTCTTCCAAAAGCTGGTCCGCCTTGGATTTGTAGTCGCCCACCTGGTAAATCCGAGCCGTAAAGGCAAGGTGCTGTTCCACGGTCAGGTAATCGAACAGGCGTGGCTCATCGGTGAACAACGCAAGGTTCCGCTTGGCAGGGATGGGGTCGCTGGCCAGGTCATGGCCGCAAACGCGCACAGCCCCGCGCGTCGGGGGAATAATCCCTGAAAGACACCTCAAGGTTGTTGTTTTTCCGGCTCCATTCGGGCCGACTAATCCCATTACCTGGCCGGCGCCGACTCCAAACGACAGGTCATCTACGGCAACGAAGTCGCCGTAGAGTTTTGTCAGAGAGGTGACTTCGATCATGGACCCACCTGGCAGAGGTCCGACATCCAGTGCGCTGTGTTAAACGCAAAACGGGCCGCTGACCAATTCATCCCGGGACTGTATCAGCGCTCCCCTAATCAGTAAAGCAACCGGGAAACCGCAATGCCGGGGGCGAGGATCACGGAACGCAGGTTTCTTCGGCAAACCCAGCGAGCACAACAAAATAGTACAACAAAAAAGCCGGGGTTTTAAACCCGGCCTTTTTGACACACTCTACAAAGAGAACACTAAATCGCTTTTGTTCCGATGCGGCGCCGCAGACACGCGCCCGTCAGCCACACACGGTCTGACTACTGCGTTTGTGCATCGTTAACACGCCATCACCTTATCACAGCCCCTGTCCCCAACCAGTCACCAGTTCTGGGGACAAGGAAGGAGAAGACCGCCGAATACCCTGCACTGCCCGAAACTAGGAGTGGGCAGCCCTTCAATTTCAGGCTGCGTAATTCGAGTCGCAACGCCCAAATCTCAGCGGCAGATCAGGTTCCATGGCTCCGGATGCTTCCGGTTGCGTGTGCTCAGTCTTCAATGGTTCTGTTCACAACAGCGTTGTCTCTGGCGGCCGAAATTGATATTAAACTAGGGCTATGGACCCGTATTTGAGGCGATTCGGTGGTTTGGCCCGGTTGTTTGGCAGTTCCGGCCTGGAAGCACTTCGAAGCGCGCATGTTTGTGTTGTCGGACTGGGAGGCGTCGGCTCCTGGGCCGTTGAATCCCTGGCCAGGTCCGGCGTCGGCCAACTGACGCTCGTGGACCTCGACGACGTTTGCATCAGCAACGCCAATCGACAAATCCATGCGTTGGAGGGTGAGTTGGGCAAACCCAAGGTCGAGGTGCTGGCGCGCCGGGTTCTGGCCATCAACCCGGACTGTGTTTTGCACCCGCTGCACTCTTTATTCCTGAAGTCCAATGCCAGTGAGATTCTCAAAGTACACTTCGACGGCGTTGTGGACGCGATAGACAGTCTATCACTGAAGTGTCTTCTGATTGCCTCGTGCAGAGAGCGCGGCGTGCCGGTGGTCGTTGCGGGCGGGGCCGGCGGACGCCAGGACCCGACCGCCATCGAGGTCACCGACCTGGCGTTCTCCAGCGGAGACCGATTGCTGCAACAGGTGCGCAGGAAATTACGGCGGGATTATGGCTTTCCCCGAGGCGATCGCGCATTCGGCGTCGAATGCGTCGTCTCCACCGAACCGCCGGTGTTCCCAACTAGGACCGGGTGTGTCACAGGCAATCGCGCCGAGGCGTCCGACCTGCGCTTGGATTGCAGCAGCGGTTTCGGCACGGCCAGCTTTGTCACAGGAACTTTCGGGTTGGTTGCTGCTTCACGAATCGTCCAGCGCATCGCGCGCAAGGAGCAAGCCGGTGAAGAGGCAAAGGTTGTCCCGGGCTCCGCGTTGAAGTTGCCGACATAGAGCCGTAACAGCGCTGCCCTGTCGAAAGAGCAAAGACAAGGCAAATTGGTGATTGGATCACCTAACCAAAAATGGTAGGTTCTAAATCAGTGAGACTGGCACTGAACAGCTTACGACAAAAAGGGGTTAACATAATCCGACAATTGGTAAACGAACCAGCCTCCCTTTGCTCAACCATAAGCACCTCATCCGCCCCGCTCGTTCCAGGGCGCGTGTTCGGAGATCGGTCACACTCAGGCTTCAAGCTCCGCCGGCAGTCGCTCAATTGTTGGGCCACTGACGCCCTGAACGTCAGTCGCTGCTGACCACCTGGGATTCTTAAAGACTTGCAAAACCCATCCTACATTTTCGCCGTTTTGTTTGTAGCGAGCATTTGTGCCGTGGACGGTCAGTCCGATATCCGACTCCGGGAATCAATCGTAACTCCTCAGCTCGTTAGCACGAGCGACGGGGCAATTCTACTTGCACCGGATGGCTCGCTCTGGCTTTGGGGCGGAAATCACCGAAGTCTCAATCCTGGCTTTTTGGGCCCTATGGAAGTATCGGACGTGCCGGAACGCTTCGGCTCGGAACACGATTGGCGAGCAGTCGCTGCCGACTTCATGTTTGCGCTGGCCCTCAAGGCCGATCGCACCCTTTGGGGTTGGGGTCGAAATTACTCTGGACAGCTTGCCCGCGCTCCGAGTGCGGACCTTGTCGCTACGCCAATCCAAATAGGCCCCGACACAGATTGGGATCAAATCAGCGTGGGTGCCGGCCATTGCCTCGCGTTAAAGACCGATGGCTCACTTTGGGCGTGGGGACAGAATGATTGCGGCCAGTTGGGCGACGGCACCACGAATAACGCGTCTAGCCCAAAAATGATCGGTTCCGCAAAGGATTGGAAGGCAATCTCGGCCGGAGTGCTTAGCAGCTACGCGCTGAAGCGAGATCACTCGTTATGGGGCTGGGGAGGCGGGGATTTTGAATCGCACAGGGAATTTACTGTCATACGCGCTCTCAAGGGTTCGCCTCCTTGCAGAATCGATCCAGGAACAAATTGGATCTCTGTTTCGGCGGGGGATTCTTTTGCATTGGCGCTAAAGGCTGACGGCACGATGTGGATTGGCGGACGCGCTGCGCGTTCCGTGGTCCGACAAGAAGGCATCCCTACGAATGGCGAACCACTGACCCAGGTTGGGGAGGCGAGGAATTGGGCTGAGTTGTTTCCTGGCGCTGGTTCATTCTTCGCTCGCAAAGCCGATGGCCGGTTCTTCGGCTGCGGCCATAACCTGTATGGTCAATTGGGTTTGGATACCGATCGACTCGTGGGTGCACCAGAGCGCGTTTTTCTCGAGTTGGATCCGTGGGCCTTCGCAACCGGTTATGGAAATACACTCGTGTTGACCAAACAGGGAAAGCTTCTGAGTTGGGGGAAGCGTCTGGGCTCCGACCGATACCCGAGGATTATCCGGGCGAAACAAACCTTAAATAAATTCATCGCCCGGTCCCCCTTTCGCATCAAGCCGTTCGATACGGAAGGATTTATTATTGACCGCTCTCCTTACGTGCTTTGGGAACTCCCCACCTCGATTCGCACGGTAATTCGAGACGGGGAAAAGTCGGACGACTCTAAAGCCAACCTCAATCGGGCCAACGAATCCTGAAGCCTACCACGCGATGACTGAATGTTTTCGTTAAGCACGCCAATTCAACTGAAGTCAATATGAGCAGACACCAATCGTTTATCTTTGGACTATGTCTCAGTGCTGCGGTCGTTTTCGCTCAAACTCTGCCGCCGACGCTTCTGCCCGCCGCCAACAGACCAGGTTACGCAGGGTTCGGATCCGCAAATCAACCAGTCAGGCGAACCTCGCATCTGAATGGCAAGGATTATGTAAGCATTTTGGAACAACCCACCGTGAGTCGCGAATGGGAACCCTCCGCAACCTTGCCATTAACCCTACCGGCTGCCGAGAGAGCGGCACGGCTCGAGTTGAGCAAGATCGTACCAAATGATTCAGAATGGGTGGCCACTGATTTTCAGATCAGCCGTTTTGGAGCGGGCCCAAACTGGTATTACGCTGTTACTCTCCAACCCGTACTGCAGCTTTTGGGAGGACCCATCGAATCGTTCACGGCGTTACTGGACTTTGCTGGTAAACCTGGACGCGTATTGCAACTCGGTCCTAATCAGGTGCCCAGATGAACCTGATGCTTAATAATTTCCCGAATGTAATACTATATGATGACCATGTGGAAAGTAGATTGGTCCACTCGCCGGGTTAGGTCCTGGTGTGTTGGAGGAGCGTCGGCGCTGCTATTGACGCTTCTGACGGCGACCGAAGTCCAAGCCCAGGATTTCAGCTACACAAACACCAATGGCACGATCACCATTACCGGTTACAGCGGGCCCGGAGGAGTGGTCGCCATTCCAAGCACGATTATCGGCTTGCCTGTCACCAGCCTTGGCGACGCGGTGTTCGCCGGTTCAACCGCAGTGGCCAGCGTGACGATACCCGACAGCGTGACCAACATCGGGCAATCAACGTTCGGGTCTTGCGCTGTTCTGACCAACGTCAGCATCGGTAACGGTGTAAGAAGCATTGGCTACGGAGCATTCAGTTCGTGCCAGGGCCTGACGCACATCACGATCCCGAACAGCGTTACGGATTTGAAGGACGGAATGTACACCATTGGAGGGGTGGGTGTGTTCTATCGTTGTTCAAATCTCACTAGCGTCAGCCTCGGCAACGGCCTGACAAATATCGGGGACTCGGCGTTCTGGTTCTGTACGGGTCTGACTAACATTACGATTCCCGGGAACGTTCTCCGGGTTGGGGCCCATGCGTTCGAAAGCTGCTCCAGGCTGGCCAGTATCACGATGAGCAACGGGGTCCGGAGCCTGGATTCGGATTCGTTCGGTAACTGCCCGAGCTTGACCAACGTGACGATCGTCAGCAGCGTCACTAACATCGGAGGCTATGCGTTTGCGGGCAGCAGCTTGAGCAATGTCTTCTTTGCCGGTAACGCGCCCAGTGGTTATATCGGAGCGGAAGCGAATGCCGTGACGGTCTATTACCTGCCAGGAACAACGGGCTGGGGGCCAACCTTCGACGGTCACCCCACTGTGCTCTGGAACCCACAGGCACAGACGAGTGATGCCAGCTTTGGGGTGCGTCAGGGCCGCTTCGGATTCAATATCAGGGGCACAGCAGACATTCCGCTGGTAGTGGAGGCCTCCACCGATGTCTTGGCTCAGTCGTGGGTGCCCCTGCAAAACTGCACTCTCACTAACGGCCTCATTTATTTCAGCGATCCGCAGTGGACGAACTTTCCACGTCGGTTTTACCGAATCCGCTCGCCATAGAGGGAGAGCGAACTATGCCATGCGCCCCGCAATAAGGATTCATTTCGTAGAGCATTGTCGCGGAAACGGTGATGGCGGGAGAGGAGATGGGGAACGTTACCCCGGCGCTACACGGCCGGGATGAGCTTTCCGAAAACTCTCTGGAAATTCTCTTCAATTTGCCTCGCCAATGTCTCCACGGATTCGCCCGTGAGTTCCGCGGCGAAAGCGTACACAGCCGCCAGGTTGGCCGGGTGGTTTAACGGTTTTCCGGTCTGCGGGTCTTCGAGAGGGTACTTGACGCGGTCCGGAGGCAGCGGCTGGTCCGGGGAGTCTGTCTCAATCAGCAACCGGTCTCGCGGCACGTGCCGAAAAGCGTCGCGCTGGCGCTCCTTTCGGCTATGGGCGTAATACCCTGGCAACGAAAAGTAGGCGCCCAGTTTTGCCAGCCCTACAATCATCTCTTTCGGACCGCCGAACGAGTGGAGAACAAAGCCGCACTGTGGCCTGGGCGAGGTTTGGAGCAACTCGAGCAAAATGCCCCAGGCCTGGAGGCAATGGATGCTCACCGGCAAATCGCGCTCAGCCGCAATGTGCAATTGCGCAACGAACACCCGTTTCTGGTCCTCGATGTCGTGGTCTTTAATCCACCGATCCAGGCCGATTTCCCCCACGCCGGAAGCACTCGCCTCGAGGGATGACACCAGCGTCTTTGCCCAATCGGGGGTGCGCTCTTTGATGTACCAGGGATGATAACCAAACGACGGAATGACTTCCGGGAAGCGCCTGGCGAGATTGCGCACCGCCGGCCAGTCTTCTTCGCAGGAGCCATTGACGACCATCCGGGTGACGTGTTCGCCCCTGAGATCGGCCATGACCTGGTCCAATACAGGCGCCAATCGGGAATCCTGAAGGTGGTTGTGGGCGTCCAGCAGAGGCGTCACCGGCACATTCTTCCAGCGTTTCCCGCAATCTCACGCTTTTTATTTCCCTTTTGAGGCTTTTCCGGGAATGTTCCTGTGGCGGCCGGCCGGCTGCCGCCGGATTGATGAGCGTTGTGCTTGGCACGTTGCTGTTGCTGCTCCTGACAGGGACTGTCTTTGTCGCGGTTCCCTGGGTGCTGACTTTGAAATTAACCCCGGAGCAGAAGCGAAAAAGGGTGCAGCGCTGGCTGCTGACGTGGAGCTTGAAAGGGCTTGGGTTGCCACTGGCGCTGTGGGCGATCATGAACGTGGGCCTGTCCTGGGCACTGCAACCGTTCATGCCCGAAGTGCAAGCCGCCAAGGCGCGCGGCGGCGATTGGTTCGCGGAATACATGGCGGTGATTTGGGCCGGCGCTTTCGTTATCAGCTCTTATTGGTGCGCGGCCACTCTCGGTTGGGTGCTGGTGAGCGCGCTGCAAACGGTTGAAGCCGGGGCGCGGAAGGAATTTCGTTCGCTGGCGATAACGTGCACAATGGTCGCTGGCATCCCGGCGGTTATCATCGGCGTAACCGGAGGCCTGGCGGCGATGGGCCTGGCGGCTTCACTGCTGCTGGCGCCGCTGGCGAAGTACGGACGGGAAATCCTGCAGCCACCGAAACTGCCGCCGATGTACGCCCGCGCGATTGCTCGCATCAAGTTCGGCAAATACGCCGAAGCCGAGTGGGAAATCATCAAAGAATTGGAAAACTCGGAAAACGATTTCGAGGGCTGGATGATGCTCGCAGATCTATACGCCAATAAATTCAACGACCTGGCTGAAGCCAGGCGCACCATATTGGAACTGTGCGATCAGCCGACCATTACGGCCTCGCAGCAATCGGTGGCGTTGCACCGCCTGGCCGATTGGCAGCTCAAGATCGCGCAGGACCCGGGAGCCGCGCGGCAATCGCTTCAATTGATTTGCGAGCGTCACAAAGGCACGCACCTCGCGCGTATGGCTCAACTGCGGATCAATCAACTGCCCGCATCGGTTCTGGAGCTGCGCGAACGGCAAACCGCGCGCAAAATTCCCTTGCCGGCCCTCGGAGACGGGCTGGATGCGTCTGCGGAATTCGAGATGGCCGACAGTCTGAAAGCAAAACGAACCGCCGATGCCTGTGTCGAGCAGTTGAAGCAAAACCCGGATGACGTGACGGCCCGCGAAAAGCTCGCGCGCCTCCTGGCTGAACAATTGAACCAGGCTCGAATGGGAATCGAACAGATCGAGCTGTTGCTCGGAATGCCGGACCGTTCCGACCAGGAGCGCGCAAGCTGGCTGGCGCTCATCGCCGCCTGGCAAATTAAGTATTGCGACGACCTCGAAAAGGGACGCGAATTTCTGCAACGCATCATTCGGGAATTTCCCGGCAGCGTCCAGGCTTTGTCCGCGCGCCGGCGCCTCGAACAAATTGCCATGCACCTCAGGATGAAACAGGGTTGATCCTCGCTGGTCATGGCACGATTCAAACGACCTCAAAACTCGCCGTTCATTTCGGTCCGGAACGCCACTTTTCGGCTCGGAGACCGGCTGGTTTTCAGCGATTTCAGTTGGCAAATGGGGCGGCGTGAGCAGTGGGCCATTATTGGCGCCAACGGTTCCGGTAAATCCCTGCTTGCCGATGCACTCCGCGGACGCGTGCCACTGGTCAAAGGCGAACTGCGCTACCATTTCCGGCCTCCGCCGGGACTAAGCCCCGAGGAGGCCATTGGCCACGTCGCGTTCGAAGATCGAAAATCGGAAGTGCACGGCACGGTGGTCCAATCGCGCTGGATGAGTTTTGAACAGCAAAGCTCAATCCTGGTGCGCGATTTTCTTTCGTATGACCACGTCATGGACATTAATCCGTATGAAGTCACGGACCTGCACGATACGGCCCGGCCGGCCTTTGAACGGCGGATGCGTCGCGCAATCCGGCTGCTCGGCCTGCGGGAATTCCTGAGCCGAACATTACTGTCCCTTTCGAACGGCGAACGCCAGCGGGTCGAATTGGCCAAAGCGCTGTCCGGCCCCCTGCGGCTGCTGATCCTGGACGAGCCCTATACCGGGCTGGACGCGGAGACACGTCGCCATTTTCACTCGTTCCTTGAATCCCTCCTGAGCACCCCGCTGCGGGTCATCCTGATCACGACCCATCTCGAGGAGTTGCCTCGCCACATTACCCACGTCATTCGCGTCGAAGAATGCAAGGTCGTCGCCGCCGGACTACGTAAGGAGATTCTTCCTACGGCGCCGGCCGGTAAACGGCTCAAAACGAAAGTTCGGAAGGGACATTCCGCCGCAGTTTCGAGCCGGCGTCCCGTTGAGTGCCTGGTTCAGCTTCGAGATCTTACGGTTCGCTACGGGCCAAGGACGATTCTGGATCGGGTCAGTTGGACGATACACAGGGGACAAAGCTGGGTGCTGCTGGGCCCAAACGGCTCCGGCAAAACCACCTTGCTCAGTCTCATTACCGGAGATAATCCACAGACCTACACCAACGACGTGGTGGTATTCGGCAAGCGCCTCGGAAATGGCCAGTCGATCTGGCGGCTGAAACGGCAGATTGGCTGGCTCTCACCCGAACTCCAATTGCATTTCGATGACAACGCGTCGGTTTGGCAAGTGGTTTTGTCGGGTTTTCGCGACACCATTGGAATCGTTGATCGCCCCACAACCGCTCAGAAAAAAGCCGCGACCTATTGGTTGAAACGTTTTGGCCTGCTGAAAACGGCCAACCTCTCCCTGTTTTCTTTATCAGCCGGGTCGCAGCGAATGGTCCTGCTGGCTCGAGCGCTCGTCAAAAAACCCACCCTCCTGGTTCTGGACGAACCCTGCCAGGGCTTGGACTCGGCCCATCGAGAGCTTCTGATCAGGATCATCGACTCACTTATAGCGGCGAAGACGACAACGGCGATCTTTGTGACCCATCGCATCGAAGAAGTACCAGGCTCCATTACCAAGGCGCTGCGGCTCTCACCCGCAGGGAAAGCTTCAGTCGAGGACTTTGATCGAAGCCGGGTTTGAAGGGCGTTGCCGCAATCAAAACGTTGGAAAACGCAACACCACGACTTCCTTTTTAAATATGAGGCGGATCATGTTGCCGTCGAACGCCACGTCCAACGGGGCGCGGTCCTGAAAATATTCCCAGACCTCGCGGCCATCCCTGGGATTGAGCCGGCGGATCCGCAGCCAGGGCGGTTTTTCGAGTCCGGTATCGGGTCCGTCAGATTCCGGAGGCGAGAACGAACCAGCGGTCAGGACCAGCGCATTGCGAACGTAGCTGACCAGGCCGGGAGTATCTTCACTCCAAAGAATTTTGCCGCTGCGCGAATCGATTTTCAGCACGGCCGCAGACACTTTGCGGGACAGGTCGATTTGCCTGGAATATTTCAGGCTCTCATGACTGGCCGTGGTCGTGTTGACGTACAACTTGTCATTGTCATCAAGGAAAATTCCCGCGATGCCGACCGATGGCAATCGCCAACGTGCATTGCCGGTCGGCAGATCAAAGGCACTCAAGACGCCTTCGTCGAACACGTACAACGTTCCTTTGTGTTCAACACAGGGTCCCCGGCCGAAACTTGCGCTTCCCTCATCCAACGCATTTAACCCTGCCGGCAGGTTAAAGGCCAACGCGCTTTCCCAGAGCTTGTGATTGGACGGATCGAGCACGATGATTTTCTTATCGGCGGCAACCACGGTGGCGTGTTCGAGCGGGTAAAGCCTCGGCGGGCCAATCACCTCGCCCGTCCACTGGGCCGACTCTCCCGGCCGTCGCACCGTCACTTCATAGCGGCTGTGATCTTCCTCAATCATATCGCCGGCGTTGTTTCGTTGCATCTCGTTGAGCATGTCATTGGCCAACTCCATGCTCTTGCCGGCGGTAACTTCTCCTTCCAAAGCGGATTTGCCGGAGCCTGGTTTCATGGCGCTGCGCGAAACAATATTGGCTTCCAAAAGTTTGACCTGGAGCTCCACAAACCCGGTGACGCCGGGGACCAGCGAAAAGCTCGAACGCGGGTCGGGCCGAGTGCCGGATCGGGGCGCCGTTTTGGGCGAGTCGCTCAGTTCGTTCATGGCCCGCTGTTGATTCATATTGGCGGCGAGCGTCGCGGGCAAAGCGATTTTTTCGGCCAGCGACATTCGCTGGGCCTGTCCGGCAACTTTCGAAGGGTCCATCGGTTTGCCGGCATCGGCGCCCGGTGAAGTCGCGCTCATCCCGACTGGCGGTTGCGGCGAGTTCGGGCTCGTCGCTTTCCCGGCACTTGCCTCCAACTGCCCGGGGCTCACGCCGGCCAGTTCCTCCTGCCGTGCAACGCCTGTCGATAGATCCACCCGGGTCACCGTGGGCGGGCCCGACCCGCCGTTGACCAGCACGATTTCATTGCCTCGATAAATCGGTTCGCTAAGTCCAGTCCGCGCGGGTATTTCCGTTACCACAGCGCCGCTTTCCCACGAGTAGCGCGTCAGCCGTTCGGGAGATATGACCCAAATGTTGTTGTTGCGGACGCAAAGACTGAGCGCCGCCGCGGCCGCTCTTTCCATCGATTCGGATAATTCGCTTTGCGAAGGCACTTTGGGGATGGTTTCCCACGCTTCGCTGTTGGCTTTGTCCAAAAGCGCTTTGTTGGCTTGCATCTGGCGGTTGATGGTTTTTTGGATCTCGTCCAACTGGAGAATCTCGCGTGACCAGATTTGTTTGCCGCTCTTCAGGTCGTATCGGGCAAGGGTTCCGCCATGCAAAAAGACGATTTGTTTGCGCGAATCGCCTCCGAAAGCGCTTTGGCCGGCATAGGCGGGTTTTTCGAACCGAACCGAGAAGATCGTCCGGGGCGCGCAACCAAACCAGGCGTACCAAAACCACAAGCCCAGCGCTGCGGCGACGCAGATTCCTGCTGATGAACATGCCCAAACAAGCTTGCGCCAGCGGCGCGCTTCGACACGCGATTTCTGCCCTTCGAACACGGGCAAGGTGATGCCATGAGAATCGGCCTTGGCTTTGCACAGGGGCGAGCAGACATACCCAAAGAGATCCATGCACTTGGGGCAGATCGGCTTTGAGCAGATGTAGCACTTTTGAATCGCAACCTGCCCCGGATGCTTTGAACAAAGCGGCGAAGCCTGCTCGACTGGTGGATCGGTTGTGGAACCGGGCGCGCTTTCCAGGCGCAGCCCGGGAACGGCTTGCTGGATGGGAATGATGGAAATCGGCTCGCCCGACGGGACGGCGCTCGATCCGAAATTCGTCCGCACAAGTTTATCCACGAATTCGGAAGCGTCCTGGCCGCAATGGGGGCAAACAAACGTGACCGGGTGATCCCGCATCTCCGGGCTAAATTCAAACGTGTACTTTGCCCCGCAGGAACACTCGATCTTCATCAAAGGACCTCAAGGATTCAGCAGCGACTCGCCATTGGTGAACGTGATCGGAAACGCGGCCAGCGCGGGACTCATTTCGCAATGGCCGTCACAGAAAAGAAGATTGCCGCCGTTCTTCCGGTGATTTGAACCAGGCCCCTTTCCGGTAAGTGAGAAGAGGGGCTGGCCGGCAGTTTTCGGCCGGGTATCAACCTGCTCGTCGCTCATGAGCACCGCTTGGGTATTGGTCGAAAATCGGCCCATGACGTAAGCGTAGCTGATCCTTCGCGAACGAAAGGACTCTCCTGACGGCAGAGCGGAGTCTTTGCTCCCGGGACAGATAAATTGCGAGGTATCGGACGTGTATTTGGGGACAAGAACGTCCAGGGCTTCCTCGGAGGTCCGGGCCTGAGGAACGCCAGGGAACGCACCCGAATGCTCGGCGGCAAAGATCTGCATCGAGACATAAATTTTTTGGAGATTCCTCTGGCAAGAGCGCTTGAGAGCTTCCTGCCGGCTGGCGGTGTTGGGCCCGAAATAGAGCGTGGTAAGGATCAGAATGAGGGCGACAGTGATCAACAGCTCGAGCAATGAAAAGGCCTGGCCGATGCGCATGCTTTGCTGCTTTTCTGGAAGTTGGATGCTCATCGCAGTAACTGGCCCGGACCAACCGATACAAATGTAACAGGGTCGCGTCCCCAACGCCAGATCGGGCTTTCGCTGGCAACCTTTAGGTAACAGTTAGTTTTGGCGCATCGCGGTTTTGTTCTCACTGCGTCGCCTTGACGCACTTTGGCCCTGAGTTAGACTTTTGCGTGGCCCAGGCTTCAGGTTCAGCAATCCAGACCACGGACTTTGTCGACGTGCCGCGAGCGG
This sequence comes from Verrucomicrobiia bacterium, assembly GCA_035294005.1. Classification (GTDB taxonomy): domain Bacteria; phylum Verrucomicrobiota; class Verrucomicrobiia; order Limisphaerales; family UBA8199; genus JANXQE01. The sequence goes on along the minus strand of DATGLT010000188.1, from coordinate 40,073 downwards.
TTCCCGCTCGCGATCCGGTATCGGCGTGTGCTCGCCTTGTGCTGTCCGGCGGGAGCAGCATAGCAATTGGAATTCTTTGGGATATCTCCTGGCACCGAACCATCGGCCGGGACACCTTTTGGACTCCGGCTCACTTGGCAATTTATATTGGTGGACTTCTCGGGGGATTGACTTGCGGCTGGCTTGCGATCCGCACGACTTTTTTTGGCAGCCGCGCGGAACGAGAGGCGGCCGTCAGGCTATGGGGCTTTCGCGCCCCGTTTGGCGCGTGGGTGACCATCTGGGGCGCCCTGGCCATGCTCACCTCGGCACCATTCGATAATTGGTGGCACAACGCGTACGGGGTGGACGTCAAAATCCTGAGTCCGCCGCACACGCTGCTGGCTTTGGGCATGTGGGCCAACGTGCTTGGCGCGCTGATGTTGCTGTTGCGCGAGCAAAACCTGGCGGATGCCAGACAAGCCGAGCCAAACCGGCTGGCTTTTCTGTACGCCTCCGGGCTGGTGATTGTCATGGCGAGCGTGTTCTTAATCGAAAAAAGCTGGCCAAACCAGCAACGGACGGCGCTGTTCTATGAGTTATCAGCCGCAACGCTTCCCGTGTACCTGCTGGGGCTGGCGCGCGCCTCAAAGGAACGCTGGGGCGCGTCTTCCATTGCCTTAATTTACATGGCGATCGTGGCTGGGATGGCTTGGATCCTGCCCCTTTTCCCTGGGCAACCGCGCCTCGGTCCCATTCGCAACCCGGTGACACATTTTGTGCCCTTACCGTTCCCGCTTTTGCTGATTGTGCCGGCGCTGGGAATCGACCTGGCGCGTCGTTATATCGGCGAAGCTAGTGGCTGGTTGCGGGATTGGTTGCTCGTGATCGTTTGCGGTTGTCTTTTTTTCGCATTGTTCCTTCTCACGCAATGGTTCTTTTCGGCGTTTTTGATCGGTCCACACGCTCAGAATTGGTTTTTTGCCGCGGATCGGCATTGGGGATACCGCGAAGGCGCCGGCCAGTGGCATGGACAATTCTGGAGCCGGACCAACCCTGAATCGAACCCTCCGCTAACGTTCGCAAGCGCCTGCTGGGCGCTGGCCCTCTCGATTACCGCGTCTCGAATCGGTTTATGGTTGGGTAACTGGATGTCCCGGCTCCGGCGATGAAGCGCTGGGTCATGATCCTGGTGGTGGTGGCGGCAGCGCTTTTCACACAACCAGCCCGGGCGCACGTCGGCAGCCCGAACGTGTTTTTTGAAGGCCATGCCGGCCCCTATCCGGTTCACGTTGTGATCCACCCCGCAGAAGTGATCCCTGGCCTGGCGGAATTATCCATTCGCATCGACGCGGAGAACATCAAAACTGTTACCGCCCTGCCAATCAAATGGAACGCGGGCCGCATGGGCGCGCCTCCGCCGGATATTGCCAAACCCGTTCGTGGAGATCCCGGTCTGTATAGCGCCCAGCTGTGGTTCATGGAACCCGGAGCCCAAAGCGTTGAATTGGAAGTCCAAGGGCCGGCTGGGGCAGGACGCGTCGTGATACCTGTCGATGCCGTGGCCACCCGGGTGCTGGCTCTGCCTAAAGCTTTGGGAGTTGGATTGGCGGTGCTTGGTCTCATTCTTGGCGGACTCTTAATTAGCATTGTCGGTTCAGCCGTTCGGGAAAGTGTTTTGACCCCGGGAAGCGAACCGACCCCAACGAGGCGCTTGTACGCCCTGGGAGGGATGGGGTTGGGAACTGTGCTCCTCGTTGCCCTGGTCTGGGGCGGCAAGAATTGGTGGGATGCCGAAGCGGCCGATTATAAGAATAATCGTTTGTACCACCCGATCTCCGCCAAGGCCGATGTTCGTACAAACGGAGACAAGACGTCGCTTTTATTGGCCATAACCGATCCGGCGTTTGCGCGCACGGCGCCACTCGTTCCGGACCACGGAAAGCTGATGCACCTGTTCCTGGTTCGTGAGCCTGGCTTGAATTGTTTCGCCCATCTGCATCCGGTTAAGTTGGATCGCGCGAGCTTTGATGTCGCCCTGCCAAAACTGCCCGCCGGGCTATACAGGCTTTATGCGGACATCACCTACGAGACCGGGCTGTCGGACACTTTGACGTGCCGGGTCACAATCCCGGAAGTCACAACCGGCGCAACGGAGGCGGATCCGGACGATTCGGCGACCGTCGCCCCGCCAATGGGCAGGTGCGACGGAACATCCTTTCCCCTTTCCCAAGACTATGTCATGACGCGAACAGGCCCGGAACGATGCCGGGTGAACCAGCCCACCAACCTTCATTTTGTCGTTCACGACAGCCGTGGCAAAGAAGTCTCTCTCGAAACATATCTCGGCATGCGCGGCCATCTGGCCTTGACCCGGGAGGATGGCGCCGTTTTTACTCATTTACATCCGGGTGGAACGGCTTCCATGGCCGCCATGCAACTCGCCACGTACCGTATTGAAGGCAAACTTCCTCTCAAAGCCGCGTTTGGCGCCGATGAGCCGATTTGTCAGTTGCCCGCGGCCAGCAGCGCTGACCAGGGTTGGATTGGAGGCAACCCCTCCGCGGAAGGTGTTTCGTTTCCTTACGCGTTCCCCAAACCTGGACGGTACCGGCTCTGGGTACAGGTGAAAATCGAGGGCGGGATTCAGACCGGGGTCTTCGACATTGATGTGGACGGTGCGTGAGCTGAGTTAAACGGCGGTTTAGGGGCGCGACGGATTCAGGCCAGGTGGCAGGCAACCCAATGCCGAGGCTTGAGTTCGCGCAGAATTGGCCGTTCAACACGGCATCGCGCTTCGGCCACGGGGCACCGAGGATGAAAAGGACAACCGCCAGGCGGCTGAACCGCGGAAGGCACATCGCCCTGCAAAACAATTCGCTTCCGCTTTGACTGCGCATCGATAACCGGGACAGCAGAGAGCAGCGCCTGGGTGTACGGGTGCCCCGGCTGACCGCAAACCTCGCTGGCACTGCCGGTTTCGACTATTCTTCCCAGATACATGACCATGATCCGCTCGCTGATGTGCTCAACCACGGCGAGGTCGTGGGCAATGAACAGGTATGAAATCCCTCGATCCCTCTGCAGGTCCCGCAGGAGATTGACCACTTGCGCCTGGACCGACACATCCAGGGCGCTGACCGGTTCATCACAAACAATGAGCTTCGGCCGGACAGCCAGCGCGCGGGCGATCCCGATGCGTTGCCTTTGTCCACCGCTAAACTCGTGAGGAAAACGCGCAAGGTGCGTCTCATCGAGCCCCACATCCTGAAGCAGAGCGGCAACCTGGCTGCGTCGGTCGCTGCTGCTCGAGGCCAAGCGATGAATGTCCAGCGCCTCACCGATGATGTCCTCGATCGTAAGCCGCGGATCCAAGGACCCGTATGGATCCTGAAAAATGATCTGAAAATTCCGGCGCAGAGATCTCAGTTCCAACCCGCGCGCCTGCGTTATATCCGCGCCTTCGAAGCAAATCCGGCCTCCGGCAGGTTCGACCAGCCTGACAATCGCCCGGCCGAGGCTTGTCTTGCCGCAACCGCTCTCACCAACCAATCCAAGGGTTTCCGAAGCTTGCAGCTCAAAGCTCACCTCGTTTACGGCCCGGAGCCATGATCGGGCGGCTCCGAGAATTGCCCGCCCAACCGGAAAATCGACGGACAGATTGGTTACCTGCAGCAGCGGCGCGGGGTTCATTGAGAAAAAGGACAACGCGTTGCGCGGCCCGCTCCGGTTCCGAGCAACGCGACGGGATCGGTTGCGCAGGAGGCCCGAGCATCGTCGCACCGTGGATGAAATCGACATCCGCCGGGAAATGCACCGAGCTGGGGAACCGAGCCGCGGATCGCTTTCAACCGTTCCGAGCCAACTCCCAGCCTGGGCATGGATTCCAGGAGCGCCCGCGTATACGGGTGGAGCGGGTGCGCCAGAACATCTCGGGCCGGCCCGGTCTCAACGATTTGCCCCGCATACATCACCGCTGCGCGGTCGGCGATTTCCGAAACGATTCCCAAATTGTGAGTTATCAGCAGAATGGCCATTCCGAATTGTTTTTTGAGGCTGAGCAACAGTTCCAGGATTTGAGCTTGAATCGTCACGTCGAGCGCGGTGGTCGGTTCGTCAGCAATCAAAAGTTTGGGGCGCGACGCCAGCGCTATGGCAATCATCACCCTTTGCTGCATACCGCCGGAAAGTTCATGCGGATAACTCCGGGCTCTTGTTTCTGGGGCAGGAATTCCAACCAAGGAGAGCAACCGAATGACTTCCCGGTCGACCGCTTCTTGCGGCCGATGCAGTTTTAATGCCTCTTTAATTTGCGTGCCCACCCGGTAAACCGGATTCAACGACGCGGCGGGCTCCTGGAAAATGTAGCCGACCACACCTCCGCGAACTTCGCGCAGTTGATCCTGGGACATTCTGAGGGTGTCGCGCCCTTCAACCAGGATTTCGCCGCCGGCATAAACCGCAGGTGGGCTGGGCAGCAATCGAGCCACGGATAATCCGGTTACGCTCTTGCCGGAACCACTCTCGCCCACGAGACAGAGCGTCTCTCCAGCCTCAACCGAAAGCGAAATGCCATCCAATGCCCGGACCGGGCGCCCATCCTGCAAAAAATCCAGCTGTAGATTCTTAATTTCCAGCAACACGCGCTGAGACGCCGGGTTTCCCGGGGTCTCGCACACACATTTACAGGGTTTGCATAAATTCTCCAGCTATGAGTGCGCTGCCGGATCCCGCTCGGCTACAAGAGGGCTCACGAACCGGAACCCCGCCGGCGCAGGGCATTCCAGCTGTTCTTCGAAATGCGGACCATCAGAAGGCTCCGGCGCGTTCCGCGATGCGGTGGAGCAAGGCTCTGCGGTGAGGTTCCAAAGACTTTCTTGAATTCTCGGCAGAAGTGCGATTCGTTGGCGAACTTGAGCGCGGTCGCCGTGGCTTTATTCGAATAGCCCTGGCAGATGAGTTCCCTGGCCAGCCGGCATTGTAAATCCCGCAACCAATGGCTGGGCGTGCAATGGAGGTATCTTCGAAAAAGTCGCTGAAGTTGCCGTTCGGAAATCGAGCACAGTGACGCCATCCTGGCCGGGTTAAACTCGGCTTCCCGAGCCACTTGTTCCCATTGCTCGATTGTGCGCACGCTCCCGTTCACAGTCAGTCAGGTTTCAACTATCCAAGGGTAATCAACCTCCTGAAGACCGGGCGCGGCAAACCAAAAGAATTGTCCAAAACCGAAATCGTTATCTAAAGCCGACTTTTATTATCCACAGGCGACATTGACAGCACGAGCGCCGACGCAAAGATGGCCCACGCGGACACCGGATTAGGACAAAACCAGATCTTAAGGCGCTCGTTTCGGCAGGTTATTTGTAACGGCCGCCCGACCAAGCTGAGCATTTGCCGGCTGCCTGCCCGAGGCGGGACGCGCCCTTGTTGAGTTGCCATCCAATGCGTCGGAAACGTCCATGGCCCCGTTGACTTCCCCCAGGGGTCCCCCACCGGCGCTGCCAGGAGCGGCATTCCCGGACCCTGCGCTGGAGCTCTTGGATGTGCCGAGGTCCTTGGCCTGGTTGACCAACGCGGGTATGAACTTCAGGCCGAGTCCGGCGAGCACAATGATGACAAGAGCAATGCCCGCCAATCGAACCGCGGGGTTGGTCGACTTTGGACCACGAGGTTGAATGCGCTTTTGAGTGGCTGGGGCGTTCGAGCTCGCCCTGGCAACCTGTGTAACGCCTGCCGCGAGCCTTACGCCTCCACCGGCCGAACCCGAAGCGGAAGAAACCGCCTCGGGTTCCGGAACCTTAATTCCGGTTTGGCAGGAAGGACACTGAACAGTTTGCCCGCGCCAGGCCTCGCCACATGAAATGTGCTGGCCGCACTTGGGACAAGAGAACTTCAAGTCTGGCATAGGCGCGGGACCTTGCGCTTCAGGGGCTAATCGAGCTTCTTCGTTGCTTCTTCGGGCACGGTGACCTTCGTCGAACCTATGTCTTTGAACTCAATTGTGGTAGTCCGATCCACATCCCGGTCGTTTCCATTGAAACTGATCGTGCCCTTCACGTTCGTCTGGTATTTAGAAAGGACTCCGTCCTTGACCCAGAACTTAACAGACCCTTTCGCGCCGCTGACTTCCGGGCCATTGCCACCGCGGCCACCGAATGTCAGTAAAGACTTCGCGCCTTCTTCGGTCAGATCCCCCGAAACGACATCACCGTCCTGCTTGAGGTCTTTTGTCCGGGTTGCGAGTTCGGCAGCTTGAACAGCGGGAACTTTAAAATTTTGCAGCCGTCGTGCCATGAAAGTGCCCGGGCCACGGTCGCCATTGGCGACTTCGCTGAGCGATTTCCAGCCATCCTCGTTCTTGATGGCCCCTTTCTCGCCCTTTTTCACGGCTTCAATTGTATTGTCCCGCATCGTCATCGAGAGCCATGTGTATCCGTCCTTTTGATACTTTCCCTCCGAAGTGCCAGCGCCGAAACCGCCACCTCCTGCGTTTTCGATAGTCTGTTTCCAGCTGTAGCTGTCGCTATCAGCCAGTTTCTTCGCGGCGTTTGCGACAGTTTCCTTAGGCTCGGCAGCGATGAGCGAACAGGCGATGAAACCCAGTCCCGCAACAAGTAAGTTCTTGGTCATAATGACTTTTCGTCGATTTAGTTGAAATGTTCAGCGTTTGGTGAAGCGATAAACGGACACTGCTCGGCACATCTCAGACGCATCTCGGAACGCTGAGGTTACCGATGTTTCTTGCATGTTTCCGCCATAACTAAAAACAAGAAAAAGGCGCGGCAACCTCAGGGCCGCCGCGCTTGCAGATTCTCGCCTGTCCCAGCGCTACCGAAGCAAAACGCGTTTAGGCAGCTTTGCGCATTCCTTGGTTGTCGTCGTAGTCCCATCCACGCCGGACGGAATCGCGGTAATGCTGCCAGTCACGGTCGCTGTGCGTCTCGCGCCAATCCTGCTGGAGTTGTGTTTCGAGCTGGGAGTTCCAGGATGAATAACGCTGCTTGTAATGAGAGCGGGCTCCGTACCCGAAACGGTATGCATCCTCGACCTCTTCGTACGTGGGCTGGCCTCGAGGCGGGATCGGTTCTTTTCCTGAAGCCTGTTTAACGGTGTCGTTCACATTCTGGTCCGTATCGGGTTGTTTGCCGCCGAAATCGTGTTTTGTCTGGTCCCAATCTCTCTTGAAGGCTGCTTTGACGCGGTCCCAGGCCGAGTCGTTGTCTTTGGTCCACCATTTTGGATTTTGTTTCATAATGCTCCTGTTTGTTTTACCGGTACAAACGCTTCCCTAAGAAGCCCCAGCCACAATGGGGGATTTACCCCACGCGATGGAAAACGGCTCACGGCGCGAGCAATCGCTTATTCCGCTCGGCGAGGTCGCAGCTTCAAACGCGGAAAGTGCGTTTTGCGCACCGGCATCTCGCGCATTAACCAATACGCAGTATGTGGCAATGCTGTCCCAGCGATATCCTTCGGGGTGGTGTTCTTGAAATCCAATCCGGGTGCAAGGTCGAGCCCGGCTTTTCGGAAAACCCATTGAACAAACGCCGAGCAGTACATCGATTTTTCCCTGGCCAGCAGGTTTTCACGATTGCGTAGTTCAGTGTGGCGAAGGGCAAGCAGTGTACCGACCAACTCACGAAGCGAATAGCGAGCCCGGTTGGCCGCAAGATCGATCGCTTCGCTCAACAAATCCGCCACCTGGGTTGCGGATAGGCCAAAGTCCAAAACGGCCAGGCTCCGGTACAGATCCTCATTGAAATACTTGGAAATCCGGTTCTCTTGAACGCCGAACTGGAAGTGTTTCCGGTGCATCTGCAAATCGGATTCGATCACCCAATGATGTCCATCGGCGCGTTTGCCCTGAAAAAGAAAAACATGCGACCACGCGCCGCACTCGTCCTTGCGATCGAGACGCCGCTGAGCCCGGCAGATCGCCCGGTCAATCAGTGTTGCGCCGTTGCATAACCCAACCCGCCCGGCCTCGGCGTAACGCTCGAGAAATTCCCGGTTGGATATTCCGCTGACGACGATGGGTTGCGTCCGTGAATATTCACTCGGCATACAATCAGCCCTCTTCTATCCCGAGACTGCACTCTTTGAAATCCAGTGTCGACATGCCGTATTGCCGGCTTATTCGGGTTGCATGGGCGGCGCGGGGATGCCGCTCAAACCGCTTTTCGCTTTGGCAGAATGCGCGCCGGATTGCCTGCGACCACGGCCCCCGCCGGGACATCTTTCGTCACAACGCTCCCGGCCCCCACGATGGCTCCCTCGCCCACAGTGACCCCGCACAGAATGGTACAGTTGGATCCCAACGAAGCGCCGCGCTTGATCACCGTCGGCACGCAAGCCCAATCGGCTTCCGTCTGAAGAGCGCCACCGCCGGTGGTTGCCCGCGGAAAACGGTCGTTAATGAACATAACTCCGTGTCCAACGAATACTTCATCCTCGAGGGTTACGCCTTCACACAGAAAGGAATGGCTGGAAATTTTGCAGCGGCTGCCTACGCGAGCCCCTTTTTGAATTTCGACAAAGGTCCCGATTTTGACATCGTCCCCGATCTCACACCCATAAAGATTGGTGAACGCAAAGATCTTTACGCGTTGCCCCAATTTAACATCGGGCGCAATGCATCGGTACGGGGCATCATTCATGGGCTTGGAAGGAAGCGAACGGTTTGGGACAGATGGCGCTTGGCAGAGGAGCGGTTAACCCGGGTAACCGCGTCCCCTCATGAGACGGTGGAACATTCTGCGGACGACCGAGCGCGGGCCGGAGCCGCAGTCGAGTGACGCGACCGGGCGGCGCGTTGGTCGCAATACTGTCCCCACAACGCCGGTACGGTTTTGAGCACAATTCGGGCATCCAGCCAAAGACTTTTTCGCTGCGCGTATTCGATGTCAAGCCGTACCATTTGTTCGAAGGTCGTACGGTTTTTTCCGCTGACCTGCCACAGGCCCGTCAGCCCGGGCACGGCATCAAACCGTTGCCAATGCCACGCCTGATACGCTTCGCACTCATAAGGAATGCAAGGTCGCGGGCCTACGAGGCTCATTTCGCCACGAATTATGTTCAGCAATTGCGGCAATTCGTCCAACCCGGTCACGCGCAGAATGCCGCCCAAAGGGACCATTCTGGGATCGCGTTTGGCATCCAGCTTAACCATCGGGGTCTTGGATCGAATCAACTCCTGGGTATGCCGGCGGTGTGAATCCACATCCGCGTCGACACGCATCGTGCGAAATTTAAAACAAACGAACTCGCGTCCCTTATACCCCACCCGGCGTTGCCGGAAAAAAATTGGCCCGCGAGAGCCCGCTTTGATGATCAACGCGACCAGGCCGCCCAAAAGCAGCAAGCCCGGCAAAAGAACGAACACAAGGCATAAATCAAAAGTTCGTTTCCATGCCGGAAGGCCAGACGTCCCTTCACTGCTCCCCAAATGACCGCTTGTTTGCTGCTTCTCCATACAATGCACCACGGATGAATTCGACCACGTGCCACCCCATACCGCCTGTAACGAGCCTTGAACAGCATGGCTCCGTGTTGCCACCAAAGCTCAAGAAGCGCTTTCGTGAAACAAGCGCCAAACGATTCCAGCATTCATGCCAGAACTTTCAGGTCGGGTTCCAAACAGATACTACTTTGCTCTGAGCAAAAAAAGGTGCAATTCCGGGAAGTACGGAAACTGAATCAGTGGAACTACGGAGAAAACTCAGGAAATAACGGCGACCGCAGGCCGGTGTTCACGCATTGCGGGTGCTGCGCTGACCGCCGGCGCGGGTTGGGGTGTTAACGTCTCAGTTTCTGCGGGTGTTGTCCCAAGCAAGTACCGGCGCGCGGCGGCTCGTACCAGTGCTAGACAGAAGAACATCGACATGGACACCCAGGAGATAAGCACAATGGCCATGCGCAGTGGAATAGCAAAGCCCGTGCCCGGGTAAATGGCACGGCGCGCAGGATTGAGCCACGTCCGCCAATTCATTCGCAACTTCTACTGCACTAGCCCTTTGCGGTAAATCAAGGAGAGTGGGCATCTGCTCAAGAATGAGGCGTTTTGTCCCGCCTTCAGCCACTCGGGTCTCGTTTTAGGACAGTGCCGCTTCGGCCACGGACTTGGAATCTCACCCTGGCCGGCGCCCTGTACCAGCATTGGCAAAAGTTATGCATAGCACGTGTCGTTACTCAGATGTTACGAACAACTTTACTTCAAGGGGTGAGATGCGCGGCTCACGTTTGTATGTGGTTCGGATTGCTAGCAGGCTCTTCGCAACTGAAGGCCAGCCCAGGAGCGGCGGTCGTCCTGGCATGGGACCCCAGCCCCGATGCAACCGTAACCGGCTACAACGTCTATTATGGTCCGGCAAGCCGAACCTACACGAATGTCCTTGCGGTCGGAAACGCGACGACCGCGATCGTGTCCAACCTGTGTTCGGGAGGCACTTATTATTTTGCGGCCACAACCTACACGTCGGCCGGAATGGAAAGCGATTATTCAGCCGAGGCGTCGTATTCTGTGGCCTCACCGAATGTCGCGCCCACGTTGGACCCCATTGCCGATTTGAACATTCCCCAGGACGGGCCTGAACAAACGGTCTATTTGACTGGAGTCACAAGCGGGTCGGCTTCCGAAACGCAGTCGCTGACGGTCAGCGCTTTCTCGAGCAATCCAGGTGTGATTCCGCAGCCCGCTATCGATTACTCGAGCCCGGACCCCATCGGCATTCTGACGTTCACCCCTGTGCCCGGTTCGTACGGATCGAGTGTCATTACCGTTATGGTGGACGACGGTGCAACGGTCAGCAACACAGTCATCCGTTCTTTTACTGTCTCGGTCATTCCAGTGAATAACCCGCCCACGATTGATCTGCTGAGCGACGTTATGCTCAACGAGAACTCAGGTCCAATGACCATCAATCTCACTGGGATCACATCCGGCCAGACGAATCTGTCAGCAAACCTGTCAATTACCGCCAGCTCCAGCAATCCTGGAGTGGTGCCCGCGCCCGTCGTTTCTTACTCCAATCCCTCCAGCACAGGATCGTTGTTGCTTGCACCGGCCACGAACGCTTTTGGAACATCGAAAATTACAGTTACCGTCAGCGACAGTCAGCCCACGAACAACACGACCAGCGTCTCGTTCCAGGTCACGGTAAGCCAGGCCATCACTCCCGGCGTGCTCACCAACGCTGCCGTGGCGCCGAATTCCGCGCTGCGCCTGGTGCTCAACCCGCCCTCGGCCTCTGATAAAGTGAGCATTAGCTTGATGCCGGGAGCCCCCGCGGGACTTAAGCTGGTGTCGCGTCGAGGCATCACTTACATTGTTTGGACTCCAACCCCAGGCCAGGCCTCCACGACAAATTTCGTGAGCGTTAAAATAGTCGATTCGACAAATCCGCAGATGAGCACGAATGAGACGGTGCAGATCGTCGTTCAGGACTATGCGTCTTTGAGTCTCGGCTCGACCAGCATTCAGGCAGGCCAAAGCGGTTCCATTCCGATTATGCTCTCGTCCAGTGAAGGCGTTACCAACCTGAGTTTCTCGATGCCATGGCCTAACACACTTTCGAACCCGACCCTGTCGATCTCCGCTCCGGGGGCAACTAACAGCTCGTTAAAAGTCCAGGGCAATACCGTGGTAGTGAATGTTCAAAGCTCCTCGCCTCAAGGTTTCCAGGGCTCCAACCTTCTCGGATCAATCACGTTTCAATCGCAAAGAATTCAGCCTTCTACATTGATCGCTTTGCCAGTAACCCAATTGACGGCATTGAAACCGAGCTCCGCATCCTATTGGAATACATTTCTGAATTCCGGACAGGTTGCCGTAATTAACAACGTGCCCATTGTCCAGGCAACCGCAACTGGCGGATCAGGCCACGCGTTGACTGTCTTTGGTCAAGTCGGCAACAGCTACCAGGTGCAATACACAACAAACCTGGGGCCCAGTGCAGTTTGGTACCCGGTAAGCACTTACACCCAAACCAGCGTCAGCCAGTCGGTCCCGTTGGCTGCGAACCTGCCGTGGGCCTTTTACCGGGTGCAGCAAAAATAGTTCGGTGAAGGCCGGTAGACTCGTTTCCTGATTTTAACAACGGAGGGGTGAAAACACGCTTTTTTTGGCCGCCGATTGTGGTAGTCTGGGGAAGTGAAACGCCTTGCCGCTTCGGTCGCCCGGGTGTTTTCGGGCCTGCGATTCCGGCTGTTGGCGCTGGTCGTATTGGCTTGTGCCCCTCTTGTTGTGCTGATGTTGCACACGGCGGGGGAAGATCGCCGGCGCGCAATAGCAGCCTGGCGCGACAAATCGCGCGAACTGCAGAATATCGCCAACCGGGATGAGGAACAGCTCATCGGCAGCACGCGCCAATTGCTCCTGGCAGTTTCAGAATCTTCCTACGTTCATTCATTTGATCCAAGGCGCTGTCAAAAGGGCTTGGATGATTTGTTCGCTACCTATCCACGTTTCGCCAACCTCGGTGTTCTGACAACCAACGGCGACGTCCTGGCCAGCGCCCGGCCTGTCATTGGCAAAAAATTGGCGGACAGGGATTTCGTTCAAAAAGCTTTCAGGAACCATGCCTTCACCATTGGCTCTTTTCCTGCCGGAACTGCTCCGGCCACGATCAGCTTCGGCTACCCGGTGCTCAGCCATTCGGGTGCGCTTCTGGGGCTGGTCTTTGCCGAATTGGACCTTCAGTACTTCGACCGGTTCGGCACTGAACTGCCTGGCCAGCTTCCCACAGGTGCAACCTGGACCGAATTAGATCGGGCGGGAACGGTTTTGACACGATACCCGGCCCCTGAGAGCTGGATCGGCAAGCCGCTGGCCGACCCGGGCTTGCTTGCGGACGTGTTTGGCCGCGCCGGCGGCGTTTTGGAGCGCCAAACGCCCGAGGGAATGCAGACGTTCTATGCCTTTCAATCCAGAATGAGCGGCTTGGCTAAGGGTGAAGTCGTCTCGGTCTTAAGCATTCCGCGCCAGGTTCTTTTTGCCCAGGCAGACCGGGCGTTGCGCACGAACTTAATCTGGCTGGCGATTGCGGCGGGTTCCGCTTGTTTGATTGGCTTGGCGGGAGGAAAGCTGCTGATTCTGCGTCCGGTTAAAGCGCTGGCGCGTTCGAGCGCGCAACTGGCGTTGGGCGATTTGTCCGTGCGCACGGGTGTTGCCCATACACATGATGAACTGGGGCAGCTGACCCTGGCATTTGACCAAATGGCGCAGGCCCTCGAACAACGCGAACTCGAAAGGCAACGCGCCGCTCAAAAACTGCAAGTCCTGTCCCACAGGCTGGTCGAGGTGCAGGAAACGGAGCGCAGGCACATTGCCAGGGAACTGCATGACGAAATTGGGCAGAGCTTGACTGTCGCTGAAATGAATCTCCAGGCGGCGCTTCGCTCCTCCAACACGGCGGCAAAAAGACAACGGCTGGAGGACAGTATTCAGGCCGTTGAACGCGTGCTTGAACAGGTTCACGACCTTTCGCTAAATCTTCGGCCCTCTATTCTGGACGACCTGGGGTTGGAACCGGCCTTGAGGTGGTACACAAACAGGCAGGCCGCCCTGACCGGCCTGCGAGCCGAGTTTAAGCCGGCAAGTCTCGAAAGCCGGCTGGACGTTGTCATTGAAACCGAATGTTTCCGTGTCGCACAGGAAGCGCTGACCAATGTGGTGCGTCATGCGAACGCCCGAGCGGTGACGGTAGACTTAAGCCAGCGCAATGGCCACTTGCACCTGTTGGTCCGGGATGACGGTGTGGGCTTTGACGTCACCGCCCTGCGCAATGAGGCCGTCCAGGGCGCCAGCCTGGGCCTGTTAAGCATGGAAGAACGAACCAGCCTTGCCGGAGGCGGCCTCGAATTCAATTCCTCGCCCGGCCAGGGGACCGAAGTTCACGCCTGGTTCCCTTTGCGATGGCATCGCACCGATAATTCGGAACCGACCTCATGACCACCGAACAGCAACCCACCCGGCTCATCCTCGCAGACGATCACCCCATCGTGCGCGCAGGAATCCGAGCCGAACTCGAAAAAATACCCGGGACTCAGGTCGTCGGGGAAGCCTCCGACGGCCGCGAAGCGCTCGAACTGGTGCGCACACTGTCGCCCGCGATAGTTTTCATGGATATCTCAATGCGTGGGCTCAATGGGCTTGAGGCCACTTCGCGTATCACCAAGGAGTTTCCCAAAGTCCGGGTCATTATTTTGTCGATGCATCAAAACGAAGAATACTTCTGGCAAGCCCTCAAAGCGGGAGCTTCGGGTTATCTTCTTAAAAAGGCGGCGACGACCGAACTTGCGGCGGCTCTTGAACAAGTGACGGCCGGCGAGATTTACCTTGCGCGTGAAATGTCCAACCGCCTGCTGAAGAAATTGCCGTTGCATCACATTGCCCATCAAAAGACCCCTTTGGAAAGCCTGAGCGAGCGGCAACGGGAGATTCTGCAATTAATAGCCGAAGGTCAGACCACCAAAGCCATTGCGTATGTACTGAACCTCAGCCCCAAGACGGTCGAGTACCACCGGGCCAAACTAATGGAACGGCTTAATATTTTTGATGTCCCTGGACTGGTCCGTTTTGCCCTTCAGACCGGGCTAATTGCTCAGGAATGAGCTTCCGAACCCGGGTCGGCTGGCCGACGTATCCCCTTATCGGAGTGGCGTTTGGTTTCCAACCGCCTGTTCCACACCCACTTGGTAGCCCAATTTCCTACTTGCCTCCCCGGCTGGAAAATGTAAAACGGAGAACAGAGAAAGGTCCGTTGGCGTTTCGCTCAATATGATTTACCAGGAAAAGACGTCGGCCATCGACGGCCGCCCGGCAGAACAATTGGATTCATATGCTCTGCCGCGCGCCACCGGCGCCAAGGAGCTAAATCACAGGCCGGTCCGTTCCAAGGCGAAAGCCCATGCGCACTGCCCTGCGCTTTTGGAAAAGGTCCACACGTTTGGGAGCGCCGCGCAAATCCGGGCTGCCGGACTTTATCCATATTTCCGCACGATCTCCTCCGCGCAGGACACCGAGGTGCTCATCGAGGGGAAAAAGGTCCTGATGCTGGGTTCCAACAGCTATCTTGGGCTGACAAACCATCCGAAGATCAAGCAAGCCGCCACGGCAGCCGTTGCCAAGTACGGCACAGGCTGTGCCGGATCTCGTTTTCTAAATGGCACGCTGGACATCCACCTTGAATTGGAAGCGGCCCTGGCGCGCCTGGTAAACAAGGAAGCGGTTCTTCTCTACAGCACAGGTTTTCAGGTGAACCTCGGGGTCATCAGCGCCCTGGTCGGCAAAGGGGAGTACGTCATCGGCGACAAGAGCAACCATGCCAGCATTGTCGAGGGTTGCTTGCTCGCCCAGGGTAAGTTTTTCCGATTTCCTCATAAAGATTTGGCCGCTTTGGAGTCTCGACTCGACCAACTCGAACCGCAAGCGGGCAAACTTGTCGTCGTAGACGGCGTCTTCAGCATGGAAGGCGACGTCATCCAACTTCCCCAGCTTTGCGAAATTACGCAAAAACACGGGGCGGCCTTGATGGTCGACGACGCGCATGCCATAGGTGTTCTTGGGAACAACGGCGCCGGCACTGCCAGCCACTTCGGGCTCACCGACAAGGTCCACCTAATCATGGGGACATTCAGCAAATCGCTGGCCAGCCTCGGTGGATTCATCGCTTCAGACGCTGCAACGATTGACTATTTGAAGCACCATTCGCGGCCGCTGATTTTCAGCGCCAGCATGAGCCCGGCAAATGTCGCCGCGGTGCTTGCCGCCCTCGAGATCATGGAGAGCGAGCCCGAGCGGATCGCCCAACTCTGGAAGAACACCCAGAGAATGAAACAAGGCCTGCTGAGCCTCGGGTTTGCTTTGGGAGATTCTGAAACCCCGATCCTGCCGGTCTATTGCCGCGACATGATGCTGGCATTCCAGTTCTCCAAACTGCTGCAGGAACAGGGCGTGTTCGTCAATCCGGTGGTCTACCCCGCAGTAGCTCCGGGATGCGAATTGATTCGCATTAGCCTGATGGCCACGCACACCGACAAGCAAATCGATTTCGCCTTGGAAAAACTTGGCCGCATCGGCAAAGACCTGAGCCTGATCTGATTGAAGGTCTTGCTCACAGGCGCCAGCGGCTTTGTTGGCAGCCACGTTCTTGACAGCCTGCTTCGGAACCAAATCGACACGACCGTTCTCCTTCGCAATTCCAGTTCCAGGTGCTTTATTGCCTCCAACTCGGTTGAAATTCGAAATGGTTCCATAGAAGACCCCGAAAGCCTCGTCACAGCGGTCCGAGGCGTCACGCATGTCGTCCATTGCGCCGGTTGCACCAAAGCAATCGACAAAGCTGAGTTCCGAAGAATAAATCACGGCGGGACCGTCAACTTGTTGAACGCGCTGGATCGAACGGGCAACTCACCTTGCAGGTTTCTCCACATTTCCAGCCTGGCGGCTGCCGGACCGGGGACTCCTCAGAACCCCGCCAAAGAACAGGATCCACCTGCTCCCGTTTCGGAATATGGCCGAAGCAAGCTTGCCGCTGAATTGGCAGTTCGTGAGGCCAAGACGATTCGCTACACGATCGTCCGGCCTCCAGCGGTTTACGGGCCCCGCGACACGGGGTTCCTGCCAATGTTTAAAGCGGTAAAGAGCCATTTGCTTCCGAGCCCGCGAAAAGCTCAATGGCTTAGCCTCGTTTACGTCGCGGACCTGGCGGAAGTCGTTGTCGGTCTTCTCACGTGTGATAAGGCTGTGGGCCAAACGTACTACGTGGCGTCGCGGGAAATTGTTACGGGCCGCGGTATGGCGCAGGAAATCGCCAGCCAAATGAAACGGCGTGTGGTTCCCCTGCCGATCCCGCAGGTCGGCCTGCTCGGTTTATGCATTTTTCAACAACTGCTCTCTGCGGTTACACGCCGCGCGAACGTTCTGAGCATGCAAAAATATGCGGAACTGCGCGCTCCGGGCTGGGTTTGCGACTGTTCGAAGCTTGAACTGGAAACGAGCTTGAGTTGCCCGACGGGTCTGCAGGCCGGTATTCTTAAAACAATGGAGTGGTATCGAACCGAGAACTGGCTGTGAAAGGGTACTCGTTTGTCGATTACATCACACAAGGCTACCTCGGGTTGGTGGCGATTCTCATCCTTTTTTTCCATGGCAACGCGGTCTCGGGCTGGCCAAAGCTGCTGGCGATTCACGCGTGCCTCCTGGGCGCGGTTCATGTGCTGTTGGTTCGATCCGCCTGGTCCCGGCCCTCGGGAGTCCTCTCGTTACTGCGACATTTTTACCCGGTTTTGCTCTACGCCTGGTTCTACGCCGAAACGGGTTTGCTCAACCAAATGTTTGTTCATGGATACCTCGACGCAGCTGTCATCCGCTGGGACCAGCATCTTTTTGGGTGCCAACCGAGCCTGGCGTTCATGCGAACGCTCCCGTTCCTAGCCGTGAGTGAGCTGTTTTATGCTTCGTATTTTTCATACTACCTCATGATAGGCGGCGTGGGGCTGGCCCTGTACTTGCGCAATCGCCACTACTTTTTCCATTATGTCTCGGTTGTGTCGTTTGTTTTTTATGTGTGCTATTTGCTCTATATTTTTCTGCCCGTGATCGGGCCGCCGATTTTTTCCCGTGAAACACTCCTCCAAACACTTCCCGCCGACGTCAAAGGATTGCTCCCGAGCCTGGGTTTTCCCGAAACCGTCAAAAGCGGCGTTTTCTTCCAGGTGATGAAAGTGATTTACCGCGTGTTCGAATCACCCGGTGCGGCGATACCCAGCAGCCACGTTGCCATCGCGCTGTGCACGGTGTTCTTTTCGTTCCGATACCTCCCGGCGATCCGGTGGGTACACCTGATAGTGGCGATTTTACTTTGCCTGGCGACCGTCTATTGCCGGTACCATTACGCCTGCGACGTTCTGGCCGGAATTGCCACTGCGCTGATCCTTGTGCCCCTGGGCAACCTTTTGTTCTTCAAGTTCGATACCGCCGCGAGGGAGACCACCCACGGAAACTCACTGCCGGGAACCCGCCACTCGGCCGGTCCAGTAAAGACCCGGATTCCACCTTCATGATCCCATGCCGTTTCCCTTAGCCCATCCAGTGGCGGTTTTGCCGTTGAAACGGTATTGCCCCAAGCATTTGAATTTCGCTGCACTGGTCGCCGGGAGCATCGCACCCGATTTGAGCTACATCTTCGGACCTTTAGGAGTTTCGGACGTGGCGCACACCATGATTGGGGGAATGGCCTTCGGAGTGATTGCAGGCCTGGCGATGCTGGGCGGATTTTACGCCATCAGTCCTTTCGTATTAGCGAAAGCGCCCGAGGGCTTGCGATGCGTTCTGCGTCCGCTCTGCTGTCCGTGGGACAATCGGCTTGGAATCGTGATACTCTCATTGGCCATTGGAGCATGCTCGCATGTATTACTGGACTCATTCACGCACACGAGCGGGTGGTTTGTTCAGCACCTACCCGCCCTCAGAGCCCCTTTATTTCCCATCCACGATCGCACCATCAAAGTGTGTCACGTGATGTGGTATGCATGCTCGTTCATCGGCGTAGCAGTGCTGTTTTTGGCGTTGCGGAACGCGCAAGCAAGCGAGGCCAGGCCGGCGACCCACCCGGTCAGGAAATCACACCTGTTCGAGGCTTTTGTTGTCGCCATGCTCCTCGTGCCGATTGAGCTTTTCCACCACGTTGTGCGTTCCCGGCTCGGATTGGCCATGGTCGCCGCTGCAAGCCTTGTCCTGGTCCTGTTTGTCCTGACGAAATTGGCGGCGCCAGTTCGGAACTAGGCCAACAATGCTGTTAACTGAGGTAACCAAGAACAAAAGGCGGAAGAAGGCAGTCCGAATCACCAGATGGGCGGATCCTTGTTCCCGCACCGTAAAGGTGACCCGCTAAGCCGCTCGCTCGTAGATGCGGTATTTTTTGTAAACCCGGCCTCCTATTGCCTCGAGGATTCGGCACATCATCACATTGTCCTCGAGAA
Source organism: Verrucomicrobiia bacterium (assembly GCA_035294005.1). Taxonomy (GTDB): domain Bacteria; phylum Verrucomicrobiota; class Verrucomicrobiia; order Limisphaerales; family UBA8199; genus JANXQE01. The sequence goes on along the minus strand of DATGLT010000188.1, from coordinate 21,113 downwards.
TCCATGAAGCCTCGGATTCACGAACTCCCGCATCGAAGCCGACTTTTAAACCTTCTATGAGCATGGCCGACTCTAGACCCTTCGATCGATACTTCTCCTTTACTCCCAAGGTGAGGACGCGTGTGCGGGTAGGCCTTTTCCAACCTAGTGCGTAGGGAAGAAAGCCCAAAAGTTTGGGTGTCAGCAAGTGCCCACGCAAGGGCTGCATTGCCGGGTTGTAATCGGGTAACGCCAGGAGAAAACCGACAGGCTCAGACCCCGCTTCAACCAGCCATATCAGGCCCTCCATCAACAAGGGCTTCAGGCGTTTTGCCATGAAATCCACTTCAGCATCGGTCATCGGCACGAACCCCCAGTTGGCCTCCCACGCGGCATTGTAAACTTCTTTGACCTTGCCGATATCCGCTTCCAGGGTTTTTCGAAGAATTGGCCGGAAAACCAGTTCCGGGTTGCGTTTTCGCACTTTCTGCGCGATCCGGCCCAGGCGGTCCATCGGAATCTTGGCCAGGTCCATGTGGAAAGCCAGAAGGTCCTTTGCTTTTCGGAACCCTTCAGCTTCCAGCAAGCTGACGTAATACCGCGGATTGTAAGTCATCATGAATACCGGCGGTGAATCAAAACCTTCGATGAGCAAGCCGCATTCATCGTTCGTCGTGGGATTCATCGGTCCCTGCAAATACTGCAGATTCTGCGCGCGTGCCCAGTCGCCCAGTGCCGACACAAGGCTGTGGCTGACCCCAGGATCGTTAATCGATTCGAAAAAACCAAAAAACGCCGACTTCTTCTGCGCCGAACGGTTGTAGGATTCATCCGCAATTCCGGCGATGCGTCCAACGTCTCGGCCATTCTTACGAGCCACCCAAAGCTGCATTCGAGCGTGCTCAAACAACGGGTTTTCATCCGTGAACACCTTCTTGAGGTCCATCAGGATGGGCGCCACCCAACAAGGGTCGTCCTGGTAAATGCCGTAACTGACGTTAAGAAAACGAGCAATGTCACGAGAACTTCTCGATAGCTCAATGACTTCAATTTTTCCGGTCATTTGTCAACATTCTGTCGGGATGCACTTGAGAGTGACGAAAGCGGCGGCATGAGTCAATCAACAGTCCGCAACTCGTGGAAAAAGAGGCGGAGGGCTGGCGTACAAGGAATTTCCTAGGGTCGTCTGGGCATCAATACAGTGGTCTGTCTGGGGTGAATACCTTATTACTGTCAACGTGACTTGTAAGATGTTTTTGAGCGTTGCCAGTGCAGTAATGACGCTCGTTTTTTTTGGAAATGCTGCGATTGCAACTAATTCACCGGCTCCAGTCTCATTGACCTTGGCCTGGGATGCCAGCACCGACCCCAGCGTCGTCGGCTATCGCCTTTACGAGGGGACTGCCAGCCAATCTTATACAAACATGGTCGATGTCGGAGATGCGACAACGGTCACAATCCCGGGGCTCATCCCGGGGACGACGTACTATTTTGCCGTCACGGCTTACGACAGCTCCGGGCTGGAAAGCCCCTTCTCGGGCGAGATCAGTTATACGGTTCCTACGGCACCGCCGTCAGTGATGCAGGTCACCTTTGCTCCGAACTCCGGCCATCCGGCAATTGTATCGGGTCAACTGCCCGCAGGCACGGTTTTGCAGCTCTGGGCGACCTCCGATTTTTCTTCCTGGACCTCGCTGGGAGCCGTAACACCGGACTCACAGGGCTCATTCCAATTGCCAGATCCGTCGAGCACTTCGTCGGCCCAGCGGTTCTATAGATTAATGCCGCCTAACGTCACGCCCGCGGCGATCAGCGGGTCACCGAGTCCATAGGCAAACGAGCTTCGCTAGGCAGGTTCCTAGCAAGTCTGGCTTGATCCTGGGCAAATCGTACCCGGGGTTGGATTGAGGGGGCTGCGTAGGGGGCCGTCTCAAAAAGGAGTTGCCACCCAATACACTGTGGCGCACCGACTTAGGATTTAGCAGTCAGGCTTGAAATTCTCTATTGAAAGGGGCTGGAAATGGTGCGTAGTGGCGTATTTCCTGCTGTTTCAGAATTCGGACGGATTGAGAAATGATGCATTTAATCCGCCTCCGTCATGTTTAGCGGAACCTTTACTTTTGACGCCAACGGCCAATTACGGGCTGGTTTGTTCATCTCATTGATCAGCGTTTGGCTGCTGGTCGGGGTTTTTTCGTACTTAAACTACTACACACGCCGGCGGTACTTCTCGATTTGGACTGTCGCATGGCTGTTTTATTGCCTGTACCTGACTCTTTGTTACGGGCTGTTTTGGTACTACGGCAATTTCAAGGATGAACCGTGGTGGGCAACGATGTTCAAGCAGTGGTGCATCGGTGTTGCGGCGGTGTTTATGTTGTGGGGGAGCTTGCGGTTTTTGGGCAAACGGGTCCGCCAACTCTCGCTGGGTCTGTTTTTGTGCTTCCTTTTCGTTTGGAGCCTTGTGGCCAACTTTCCAACCCAAGGGGAATCAGCGCTGGACAAGACGGACCGGCTGGTTCTGCAAATGCCAATTTTCGTCTTAATTGGGGCGGCCAGCGCGGTCACGGTTTGGGGATTCATGCAGTATCGGAAGAAACGCAATTACCTCGGCGCGGGGCTGTTGTGTTTCGGGTTCCTTTTCTGGGGTTTGTTTGTGGCGGGATACCCGTTCCTGGAAAGCCTTTCCGACTACATGAGCACCGGCTTTTTCATCGCCAGCGTTCTCCAGATGTTCATCGCGGTGAACATGATCATCCTGGTTCTGGAACAAATCCGGCATTTGAAGGAGAAACGGGCCGCTCAGCAACTGCGCTACAAGGAACGCGAACGGGCGGTGCTGCAGACGCGGGTCAAGCTCACCGAAGAGCGCTACCGCCATTTGTTTGAACAATCCAGCGAAGCGATCGTGATCATCATGCGGGAGGATTCGCGAATCATCGGACTGAATGAAGCCGCGTGCCGGGTTCTAGGCGTCGACCAGGCCCAGGCGCAGGAACTTGCTTTGTCGACTTTGTTTGCCTCGCGCAACAATGGGGTAACCTCCGGGTTGAAGGGACAGGCATGGTTTGAAGCGGTATGTCGCGAGCGCTTCCAGGAAATCCAGCGCAAGGATGGCTCTCTGGTCAACGTGGAGGTCGCCGGCTCGGAAGTCGATTTCGCCGGTGAAACCGCATTCCAATTCTATTTGCGTGAAGTCACGGAGCGTTCGCATTTGGAACAACAGTTACGGCGCGCGGAGAAGCTTTCTTCGCTTGGCCAAATGATTTCAGGCGTTGTGCACGAATTGAACAATCCGCTGAGCGTGTCGGGCGGTTTGATCGAGCTTGCGCTCATGGACCAAACGATTTCAAAGAGCACCCGGGATCGGCTTAGCAAAGCTTCGGCGGAGCATAAACGCGCGATCCGAATGTTAAGCAATTTTTTGAATCTCGCGCGCGACGGTGGTCCGGGCCATGAGCCGATAAACGTGAACGAGATTATCCGGATCGTGATTGAACTGCGCCGTTCGGAATTCGTAAAGGCACAGGTCGAAGTCAGCCTGGAGCTGAATCCTGAATTGCCATCGATCACCGCGAGCCTCGACCAGGTGCAGCAAGTGATGATTATTCTATTAAACAACGCGCTTCAGGCAATGGAAGCCTCGTCCAATCCCAGGAGCATGCGAATTGTCACCCGCCAGGAGCCCGGCCGCGTGGTTATTGTTGTTGAAGACAGCGGTCCGGGAGTGCCACCACACCTGAGATCGAAAATATTCGAACCCTTTTTCACGACCAAAGCCGCGGGCATCGGGACCGGGCTTGGCCTTTCGATTGCCCATACGTTCGTTACCGAACATCGCGGACGGATCTTTTGTGATCAATCGCCACTGGGCGGCGCGCTGTTCGGCATTGAGTTGCCAGCCCTGGAAGCAACGCCTCCGCGGCCTGCGGCGGAAATCCGCCGGCTGAAGTTTGACACCGAGCAAACCAGGGCTCGTTGTCCCGAAGAAGCAGGCGCACCGACAGGCATTTGAGAGCGGCGCGGCGGCGCCATCGTGCCCTGCCCTACCTGGCCCAGAGGCTCGCGCGCCATTCTAAAACACGCTCTAACGAGCTCCTGCGGCGGCCCATCCCTGTTTTCGCCTTGGAAAGACGAGTGGTTCCGTGTTTATTTACCCCGCGTTTGCTATGGACGAAACCAACTCACTCATTGAACAACGGCGGGCAAAGCTGTCGGCTTTGCGCGCGAAGGGATTGGATCCGTTCAAGAGCAAATTTCAACCGAAAGATTCATGCGCCGATGCGAAAGCGCATTACCAGGAGGGCCGGCAGGTCAGCGTGGCGGGCCGGGTCACCGCCCACCGCGACATGGGCAAGTCCATGTTCATAGATGTGCGTGACCAAAGCGGGCGCCTGCAGGTTTACGCGCAAAAGAATGTGCTCGGTGATGAGAAGTTCGACATTTTTCGCCACCTGGACCTTGGGGATTTCATCGGGGTTGCGGGCACGCTGTTCACGACGAAGACTGGCGAGATTTCAGCAAGGCTGACCGATTTTGTGATCCTTGCGAAAGCACTGCGGCCGCCTCCGGAAAAGTGGCACGGGCTGGCCGACACGGAAATCCGGTACCGCCAGAGGTATCTCGACCTTGTCGCCAATCCGGAAGTGAAGGAAGTATTTCTGAAGCGCAGCCGGATTGTGTGGGAAATCAGGAATTTTTTGCACGAACGCGGTTTTGTCGAAGTGGAAACGCCGATGATGCAAGCCATTCCCGGAGGGGCGGCGGCGGCTCCGTTCGTGACGCACCATAACGCGCTGGGGTGCAGTTTTTATTTGCGGATCGCTCTGGAACTTTACCTCAAGCGACTGCTGGTCGGCGGCATGGACAAGGTGTTTGAAATCGGGCGCAATTTTCGAAACGAAGGCCTTTCGCGCAAACACAATCCCGAGTTCACGATGCTCGAAGCGTACGAAGCGTACGGCGATTACGAGAGCATGATGGAATTGGTGCAATCTATGGTCTGCCGCGTTGCCGAACGCGTCCTGGGCACATTGATGATCGAGCACAAAGATGCCTCCGGAACCGTGACCCGGCAAATCGATCTCACGCCTCCGTGGCGCCGGGTTCGCTACAAGGACATTGTTCGGGAACGCGCCGGCGCCGATTGGTTCGAGGTTACACCTGCGGACCGGCGGCAACGCGCGGTGAGCCTCGGAGCGGAGATTGGCAAGGAATACGAGGACTTTGAGGTCACGCAGGCGGTGTTCGAGAAGTTGATCGAGCCGACTCTGATCAATCCGACCTTTGTCACGCACGCCCCAAAACAGCTCATCCCGCTGGCGAAGACTTCGCCCGATGACCCCGAGACGGTGGAAGTGTTCGAATGCTGCATCAACGGGCAGGAGATTGCACCGGCCTACACAGAGCAAAATGATCCCATCGAACAACGCGAGCGCTTGGAACACCAGGCGGGAGGCGAACAGCAGAAACTTGACGAAGACTTCCTCGTGGCGCTTGAACATGGCATGCCGCCAGCCGGCGGAATGGGCATGGGGGTCGACCGGCTCTGCATGATGTTACTGGGCCAGGAGAGCATCCGCGACGTTATCCTTTTCCCGCAGCTCAAACCAAAGTAGTCCAACAGCCCCTTGGCGGTCTTAGTTTATGTCCAATCCATCTCCGCAGCCCGGAACACCCTCCCCCGCGGTCAGCCCCTCGGATTTCATCCGCGATATCGTCTCTAAACACGCGCAGGAGAAGAAGTATCCGCAGATTCACACGCGTTTTCCGCCCGAGCCCAACGGTTACCTGCACATCGGCCACGCCAAGTCCATTTGCCTCAACTTCGGGATCGCGCGCGAGTTCGGCGGGATTTGCAATCTCCGGATGGACGACACCAATCCCACCAAAGAGGACGTGGAATACGTCGATTCGATCACCGAAGACGTGCGCTGGTTAATCAGCGGTTGGGCAGATGACCGACTTGGACTCAAGGCCCGCGGCCAGGTTCCCGCCGAGCAACGCGTGGGGGATCGGCCGGATTTCTTCCTCTCGCCCGCCCCGGTTTCAAAGACGCTCAACCCGGGCGACTCCAGCCTGGAACCGTTTTACGCCTCGGATTACTTCGACCAGCTTTATGTCTACGCGCGCAAACTCATCGAGAAAGGAGTGGCGTATGTGGACGATCTCTCGGCCCAGGACACCGATCAATATCGCGGCGCTCCCGACAGGCCGGGCAAGGAAAGCCCGTTCCGGCAACGGTCCATAGAGGAAAACCTCGACCTGTTCACGCGCATGAAGAACGGCGAATTTCCTGATGGGGCGCGCACGCTGCGGGCAAAAATCGACATGGCGTCGCCGAATATATGGATGCGCGACCCGGTGCTGTACCGGATACGCCATGCGGAACACCATCATACCGGGGGCAAATGGTGCATTTACCCGATGTACGACTTTGCGCATTGCTTGAGCGATTACATCGAAGGCATCACGCACTCGATTTGCACATTGGAATTCGAAGTGCATCGCCCGTTATATGATTGGATCCTCGAACAACTGGATTTGCCGCGGCCACTGCCCCATCAATACGAGTTTGCCCGGCTGAGCCTCGGTTACACCGTGATGAGCAAACGCAAGCTCATGCAACTGGTGAATGAAGGGTTGGTTTCAGGGTGGGATGACCCGCGGATGCCAACCATTAGCGGGTTGCGCCGCCGCGGGGTCACGCCCGAAGCGCTTCGCGACTTCGCTTACAACATCGGTATTACGAAATACAACGCAATGACCGATGTCGCGGTCCTTGAATACGCGATTCGCGAAGATCTGAACCGCAGGGCCTCGCGACGAATGGCCGTTCTGCGGCCGCTCAAGGTGGTGATCACCAATGTGCCCGAAAACCACGGCGAAGAATTGGATGCCGTCAATAATCCTGAAAACCCGGCGGCGGGATCGCGCAAGATTCCATTCACGCGTGAGCTTTTCATTGAGCAGGAGGATTTCATGGAAAACCCTCCACCGAAATACTTCCGGCTCCGGCCGGGAGGGGAAGTGCGGCTCAAATACGCCTATCTTATCAAGTGCGACGAAGTCGTCAAAAACGGCGCGGGCGAACTCGTCGAGTTACGCTGCAGCGCAGATCTCGGCAGCAAGACCGGGGGACCGACGGCTGGCCGCAAGGTAAAAGGCACAATTCACTGGGTCAGCGCAACGCGAGCCGTGGAAGCGGAGGTGCGCCTGTACGATCGCCTGTTCACCGTACCAGAGCCGGATGCGGATGGTGATTTCAAGGCTCATCTGAATCCGAATTCCCTGGAGCGGGTTACGGCAAAATGCGAACCGAGCCTGGCGCAAGGCAGTGCTGCGGAGCGGTATCAATTCGAGAGGCTGGCTTATTTTACGCTCGATAAGGACAGCAAGCCGGGTCAGCTGGTGTTTAACCGCACCATTACGTTAAAGGATGCCTGGGCCAAGGTAACCCAGAAATCTCATTGACTCGCGCTCATTCCGGTACGAGGGTGTGCGGGAAGTCAACTGACCGGGAACCTCGAGAATCTATGAGAAATTATTGGGTCGCCACCATTATTTGCGCCATCGCGGTTTCCGTGAGCTTGCCGCGCGCACTCGCCGCCGAAAGCACCAACACCGCCGCCGAACTGCAGGCGCTGGTTTCCAAGGTGCAGGACAAGTTGCACGACGGCAAAAAGACCGAAAGCGACCTTGCGCCCGAACTCAAAGAATTCGACAGCTTGTTGGAGAAGCACAAATCTGAAAAGAACGACGACACCGCGCAAATCGTTCTGATGAAAGCCATGCTGTACCTCGAGGTGCTGGATAATACGGAAAAAGGCACAGAGTTGGTTCAACAACTCAAGCAGGATTACCCCGACACAAAAGCGGGCAAAAACGCCGATGCGATTCTGGAAAACATAAAGAGCCAGGAAGCCGCGAAGAAGATTCAGCGAGCGCTGGTTGAAGGCGCGACATTCCCCGATTTCGACGAGAAAGACATCGATGGCAAACCGCTCTCGGTTGCCGGCTACAAAGGCAAAGTGGTGCTGCTGGATTTTTGGGCGACCTGGTGCGGTCCGTGTGTTTTGGAACTGCCCAACGTCGTGAAGGCGTACGAAAAGCATCACGACCAGGGTTTTGAAATCATCGGGGTCAGCCTCGACCAGGATGAAGAAAGGCTGAAGAGCTTCATCAAGCAGAAGAATGTAACCTGGAGGCAGTACTTCGACGGTAAAGGCTGGAGCAACAAGCTGGCCCAGAAGTACGGCATCCAAAGCATTCCCGCGACGTTCCTGTTGAACGGGGAAGGCAAGATTATTGGCCGCGACCTGCGAGGCGAGGCGCTTGAAGAAGCCGTCACCAAGGCGTTGGGGAAGAAGTAAACCGAAACCCGTACGCATCGGGTAATCACAACGGCACAGATCGTCTTTAGGCAGCGCCTGAACTTCGGGAACTGACTCCAGTTTTCGGCCTGGCCTGCGCATGCTTCAGCCGGATGAAGGCCGGTCGACCAAGGCAAACTCCGTGCGGCTTACGCCAAGTCCGCACCGATTGCCTGACCCGCTACCCAACCGGTTGTCCAGGCCGCTTGGAAATTAAACCCGCCCGTAAGGCCGTCGATGTCGAGCAGTTCGCCACCCAAACAAAGGCCGGGGCAAATGCGGCTTTCCATGGTGCGGAAGTTAACCTCGTTCAAGCGCACACCGCCGCAGGTGACGAACTCGTCCTGATTGAGCGTTTTTCCAATAACCTGGAGTTCGGTGGATTGAAGCTGTTGAACAAGCCGGTGACGAGCCGAGTGCGAAAGTCCGGCCCACCGCGTGTCACGCGCTATCCCTGCCACCAGAACGAGGTTTTGCCACAACCGGGCCGGCAGCGGTGGCACAGGAGTATTCACGACTAACCGCGAAGGCTGCGCCGCACGCATCGTTTCAAGCTTCTGAGCCAGCGATTGCGCGTCCAGATCGGGTAGCCAGTTGAGGCACATGGGGACCTGATAATTCCGATCGTGAAGAGCTCGCGCGCACCAGGCCGACAGCCGAAGAATGGCTGGCCCGCTGAGGCCAGAGTGAGTAATCAACACCGGGCCAACTTCGCGCCGCTTAAAGCGGGGCAAGGAGGCTTCGGCCTGCGAGACACTGATTCCGGCCAGTTCACGAAGCCAGGGAGCACCAATGTGAAAAGTGAACAGCGAAGGGACCGGCGGCTCCAGAGTGTGGCCGAGCGAGACCGCCAATTGACCTGCGGCCGCGGCACGACACCCACCCGTGGCCAGCATCAGGCGTTCGCAACGAAATGTCTCGCCCTCCCCGAAGTCCAACTCGAACCCGTTTTGAGAACAGCGCGCCACTCGCTGAGGTGCGCGATTGGGTTTAAGTTCAACACGCGCGCTCCTGGCCGCATCCAGCAGGCAGTCGATGATCGTCGCGGACGAATCGGTTACAGGGAAAACGCGTCCATCCGCTTCGGTTTTGAGTTTCACGCCGCGCGATTCGAACCAGGCGATCGTGTCGAGGGGTTGGAACGTGTGAAACGGGCCGACCAACGCCGGCCCGCCGCGCGGATAATAGCCACTCAACTCGCGGGGTTCGAAGCAAGCGTGCGTGACGTTGCAACGACCGCCGCCGGAAATTCGAACCTTCGAAAGGAATTGTGAAGTTTTTTCGAATAGAGTGACGCGCGCTCTCGGGAAGGTTTCGGCACAGGAGATGGCGGCAAAAAATCCGGCGGCACCACCGCCCACAATGCCGATACGCGCGCTCACTCAGAAACTCTAGGCCGGGTCTTTTGTCATGCCACCTTCACCTTCGCCTTGCGGCCTTTGATTTGGCCACGGTTCAACTTAGCGATGATGCCATGAGCATGTTCCGAGGCAACTTTGACAAAAAGATGACGTTCACGCAGGTCCACTTCGCCGACGATCTGACGGGGCAGCCCCGTCGAGCCGAGAATCGCGTCTATGACATCAGTTTCCTCGATCCCCATTTCGGCGCCGAGATTGATGAAGAGCCGAGTTTGTCCTTCCTTTGGCGCACGCCGCTTGGAATTGCCGGAGCGCTCCTGGTCGGCGGGCTGGTTTTTGTCTCGGGTGCGGTCCGCCGATGGCGGCTCAGTGCTTGCGGCGGCGTTTTGCTTTTGAGGTTCACTTTCTGGCGCGGGTGCCGCGTGCGGCAAAGGAGTGCTAGCAGCCACGGGTTTTGCGGGTTCCTCGCGCCGACGTTCAAAACCACGCTCACGGCTGGGAGAACGCGCGCCACGATCGGGCGCGGGTCGGTCCCCAAAGCGTTCCCGCCGTCGGTCACCCCGCTCTGGGCTGTCGTGGGCAACGGACGAATCCTTACGCGCCGATTCCTGGCCCGACGCATTCTCTCCCGCTTGCAGATGATGCAGCAGAGCTGAGGCAATGTCCGTCGAACTGAATCCTTCCTCAAGCAAGCGCTCAATCAACTGGTCCTGTCGCTTATAATCGCCACTCCTGAGCGTCGCGCGAATCTTGTCCAGAGCGATGTTTGCCCGAGCTTCTTCGACTTCCAAAGCTGTGGGGGGCCGTCCGCGCTCGATTCTCGTATTGGTGTAACGTTCGATGTTGCGAATTTGAAACACCTCGCGTCCCGAGGCGAAGGAGATCGCAAGGCCCTTGCGCCCCTGCCGGCCGGTCCGGCCAATCCGGTGAACGTAATCCTCGCCGTCGTAAGGCAGGTCGTAGTTGAACACCACCTCGATGTCTTCCACGTCGATCCCGCGCGCCGCCACGTCGGTGGCGATCAGGAATTCCAAACCGGACTTGCGGAACCGGTTCATGACACGGTCGCGCATCGTCTGGGTCATTTCACCATGCAACCGGTCCGCCGAATATCCTTGCGCGTTCAAATGCTCCACCAGGTCGTCCACCATCCGGCGGGTGTTGCAAAAAACGATCCCGAGCTTCAGGTCGTGGATGTCGATCAACCTGGTCAGCAGCTCAACCTTGAAGCGCCGGTCCACCTCGTAGTAAATCTGCTCGACCGTGGGCACCGTCAGCGCCTTCTGCTCGATGCGAACGTTCTCCGGCTCACGCGAATATTTATCAATCAGCTGCCGGATCGGCCGCGGAATGGTCGCCGAGAAAAACACCGTCTGACGCTCGGCGGGTGTTCCCTGAAGAATCAATTCGATGTCGTCACGGAAACCCATGTTCAACATGACATCGACTTCATCCAGGATGACCATCTTGACAGAGTTCAGCCGCAAGGTGCCGCGCCGCATGTGATCCATCACCCGGCCCGGGGTTCCGATCACCACGTGCGCGCCCTGGCGAAGCCCGTGAAGCTGCCGCTCGTACGATTGCCCGCCATATACCGGCAAGGCTTGCAACCCGCGTTTGAACAAGGCCAGCTTGTGCACCTCCTCAGCGACCTGTACCGCTAATTCCCTCGTCGGGCACAGAATCAGCACCTGCGTGGTGCGCTCTGCCACATTGACTTTTTCCAACGCCGGCGCCGCGAAAGCGACAGTCTTGCCCGACCCGGTCTGCGACTGGCCCACCACGTCCTTGCCTTGCAGCAACAGCGGTATCGCCTGGGACTGGATAGGTGACGCCTGCTCAAAGCCAAGCTTATCAATCGCTTTGAGCAGGTCGCTCGAAAGCCCGAGTTCAATAAATGATTTTGCCGACATGAATAGCAACTTCCGACACAGAGTGTTCCCTGACAATGGCCCCGCGGCGATCTTTAAATGCAAGTTTCGGCCCCGGCGCCTCGGGAATCCGCGGCGAGGAGCCCGTAGCGGCGCCTCGGCAGGACTCTACTTTGGAGTTTAAACCCGCCCACGGCAGACGTGTGGCACACCAATTACGTGTGCGTGACTCGCACAGTTCACAGGAATCTAATTCCAAAGTAAAACTTGGCTTATGCCCAAGTTTTTGTACGGGACAACAACGTCCCGGGGTGGATTCTGGCGTGCCGGTCGTTCGGCTTTGGCCTTGGCCGGCCTGGTTGGCGTGGGCCCAACCGCCTTGGCCGTTGACAGCACCTTTCCTTTGGCGGGCGCGCCGGTGCTGCTGTCACAGGTCACCAACAACGAAGCGGCGATCTTCTATCAATCGATGCGTTTCAACCGCGGTCTGAATGCGTGGAACGTGGAGGCCTGGGTAGGTAATCAATCGACGCGCACCCTGCAAGGGCCGCTAGTGTTGCGGATCGAAAGCTTTGCCAACACCACCGGGCCGATCGACGCCGACGGAAAAGACAACAGTGGAATGCCGTTTTACGACCTGACCGCGAATGTGACGGCCGGCCGGCTTGAGCCGGGCCAACGATCCCTGGCGCGGACGCTCACGCTGGCTCGGGGCGCCGGGGCACCCAGTTTGCAGGCGCATTTATTTGAAAAGCGTAACAGCACCGCCCTAACGGTGGCGATCACACGGACTTTGAACGAAGTAGGCCAGCCGCTGCCGGGAGTTCAAGTGATCGATCTCCAAACCTCGAACACCAATTTGACGGAGCCAGATTTCGGAGCCATCACGTTGACTGGAACGGCCGGCCCACAGGCTTGGAAGTTCGCCGCACCGGGTTTCCTGCCGGTGTGGCGCCAGGAAACGCTCAGCAGTTCGTCCATACTCACCGTTCCAAGTCCGCGACTGACTCCAATGGATACGAACACGGTTACGTTGACACCGATCGACGGGGGCTCGATTGGGACAGGAACTGTTCGTGTTAGCTTCCCACCAGGTGCTTTTGTGCAGAATTCAACGGCTCGGCTCACTTTACTGACGAGCCAAACGCTACCCGCGCCCCTGCCGCTGGGCTGGAGTCCTTTACAGGGATTTTGGTTGCAATTTGGAGCTGAACCGGCGATCGCCGGGCCGGGCACGCTCGTGCCTTGGGGAGTTATCGGGAGCGGTGAGGTGGCAACCCTTGTTCACTGGAATGAAACCAATTTGCAATGGCAGGTAGTTCAGGCCGTTGCAGGAAACGGTACCAACGCGGTTAGCGTTTCAATTGCCGGCAGCGGGGCATTTGCGCTGGTTGTGGCGGACACCGGCCCCGCCGCGCCACCTCCGATGCAACCGGGACAGAACCTCGACGCGGCGATTGGGAACGCAGTCGACTACGGGTTGCTGAAAGTCGCCGGCTCAGTCCAACCGGCCTCCGGTCCAGCTAATCGGAATCCAGACTTGGTGACGGCAACAGCGTTGTTAAACGTCACCAGTTCTGCAGGCGCCTTGACGAGCGGTCTAATGCTTCACGTTCAAATTCACGAGGATTACCGTCTGCGCGACGGCACCCATCGAATCACGCCGCCATATGACACTTTTGTCTTAGCTTACCAAAGGCCCCCGACCGGAAACCCTGGTAGTTTAGTAGCAAGTTTCCCGCTGCGCCCGCTCCTGCTCTTCGGGCCGGAAGCACTGGATACTGCGATCATCGAGGCAAATGTGTTCGGTCCGACTAATTTTAACGGGGCTTTGTTGGATAGCAGCGGCGGCGAACTCTACAACGAAGGGATCCGAATCGTTGCCGCCACAGGTGACGTCTCCGGCTTGCAAGCCAGCAGCCTGCGTTCGCTTAGCCCGACAAATTTCCTCGATTGGTCGAGCAACGGCGTTTCAATCCTGCGCGCATTTGACCTGACGGTTGCAGGAGTTCAGCAGGGGCGTAGGCTGGTATTTCAAGCGGAGGCACTGCCAACCAATGCGCTCTTCGTGCTGGCCAAAGTGCTCAGCCGGGACGGAGTTTACGGGCTGGAACCGAGGGAGAGGTTAATAAGCGATGGCGCGGGCCGCGTGTCGAGCCTGGAACCGCCGGCTGGACCGAGCCTGCCCGGGATTACCGGCGCCGGCGAGTACGTGCTGGTCCAGGTGAGCGCCGGGCAGGGCCTTGTAAAAGGCGTCGCTCGGAACTCATCGGGGCAGCCCAGCGCCGGACTGCTGGTGCAAACCACCGGGGCGCCCTGGGCGACGCTGTCCGATTCGGGAGGCAACTACACCTTGATTGCCGCCACGGGCTCGGTCCAACTGTCCATCCTTGAGCTGTCGAGCGGCGATCGCGGTCAGGTGACCACGCTGCTGAGCGGCGCAACCGGTGTGGCAAATGCCGATCTGGCGCCAATCGTGTCCGGGCTGCTGGCGACGTTGGTCACTCCGACAAATGGAGCCGTTGGGGTGCCGTCCGTCAGCCCGGTCGTCGTGTCGTTTAGTTCCGCCATCAATCCCGGGAGTTTCGGGACGAATGGAATCGAGTTGTTGGACAACTCAAACATGATGGTGGCAGGCAATCTCAGCCTGAACCTGCAAAACACCGTGGCGACGTTGTTGCCTAATTCACCACTGGCGGCAGGTATACAGCACACCGTTGTCGTATCCACCAACCTCACGTCGGTAAACGGACAGGCGCTTGCCGGCGTTACCAAATTCACATTCACCACTGCCAGTGATGCCCTAAACCGGACGGCCGGCCAGTTAATTAGCTACGAGCCAACCAACGGTGTAGCGCGGGTGGAAGGCGGACCGGGCATTGCCGACGCCAATGCGCCGGTCATTCTTCTCAACGAAACCACCGGACGAAGCAGCACCGTTCTGTCGAATCCGGACGGGAGCATCACCAATAGTATTGAAGCGGAGGTCGATGACTTTATCAGTGTCGTCCTGGTGAATCAAAACGGCACGCGACAGACGGTTCCCGTCAGCCGCCAGATTTACAACGACGGCAGCGTTGGGTTATTCAACGCGGGCGGCATTCTCGAAGCCCAAAGCGACGCCGGGCCGATCCAGGTCATAGTAGAGCCCGGGGCTATACCGTCGAAAACGAGGTTCAACCTGCAATTGCAGTCGATGGACCAAATCCTGGCGGCGGTGGGCGGCATACTCCCCGAGAACGCCGCAATTGTGGGCGGGTTGCGCATCGATGTCAGTGGCGATGCCCTGCAACAGCAAATGGATTTCACATATCCGATCAGCGCCGAGGCGCTGCACCTGGGCGTGAATGAACGGCCCGAAGACCGCGCTTTTGTCCTTTGCCAGCCAATACAGGTCGATGGGGTGACGGTCTATAATATTGTCGATCGAATGCATTACGAGAACGGGCGGCTGGTAACGCACTCGCCCCCGTTCCCCGGCCTCTTGAGTTCCAGCCTGGCCGTCCTGGTGGAGTATTCGGTGGGATTCTCAGTCAGCCTCACCGTATCCGGCCGGGTGGGAGCAGCGTTGGACACGATCGCGACATCTTTAAGTGATGCACAAATCACCGCCGGATCCCCTTCGACCACGCCTCCGATATTCGGGGTCCCCTTCCCGATTGTCACGGCTGATCCTGGCAGCACGGCTGGGGCCGCTCGTCCGGGATTGAGGCCGGGCACGTTTGTGGCGCGCGGAAACAGCCAAGGCTACTTCGCGATGCTGATTCCGTTTAACGTGTATGACAGTGACGCGATTGCTTTGCGAGCCACCAGCGGCAACCTGCCCGGGCTGGTTGGACGCAAAACCATCGTGCCGCCGCCTGCGGGCGCGCCGCCGGTCTCAACCGCCGGCATCGTGATTCCGTTGCCCCAAGGCACCAGTTCCGGAGTGCTGGACATGATGCCGCCGCTAATTGGGGCCCTGCCGCAAAGCGCTGTCCTGCCAGTCAACCAGGACGCCAGGGTGACGTTCAACGTGCGCGACAATCTCACTCAGCCCACCCTGCGGCGCGTGGAAGTGGACCTGGCGCATTCGTTTCACGTCCTTACCGGGCAGTTGCTGGACCCGAGCGAGTTCTTGACGCCGCAAATTGGCGCCGTTTCCAACATTAACGCCACGACCATTGAAGTTCCCGTTGTTTTCAATGTGCGGACTGCGGCGGTTGTGGTCGCCAAAGCGACTGCGCAGGATGCAGCCAACAACTTTCGGACCTCGAGTTTTGTTCTGTTTTTCGGAGCGCCGCCGTCGGGTCCATCGACCAATGCAATCACCTCCAGCGATCCGAATGACACGGCGGGTCCGTATGTGGTGTCGAGCGTGCCAGGAGCGGGCGAAGTCATATCGGCCAACGATTTTTTCACGATTCGTTTTAGCGAGCCTGTCGATCCCTCGATTACGACCAATGGGGCGGTGCAAATTTCGGGAATTTCCAACCTGCCGTACGTGGAACTATCGGCCAACCAGTTGCAGATTAAGGTTTATCCAGGCGGTTTGTCGCAAGGACAATCCTATACCCTGACCATCAATAACCGGGTGAAAGATCTGTCGGGCAACGCATTCGACCAGGACCCAACCACTCCCGCACAGGAACCGTTCGAGCTAAACTTCCGCACGGCACCGGCAACGCCCACCAGCTTGAGCCAGATTCAGAATGGCGCCGGGACGGTGTTGCTAGGTGAATTTGCTTACACCATTGATCGTCGAGATAACCAGGCAAATGGCGCGCTGGTCTCGGCCAACCTGCAGGACCCAAGCAATATCACCTTCTCGTCGGCCACTCTGCCTCCGTACCCGCGAACCCTTGTATTGATTCCCGGCTACAACTTTAAACGAACTCCGGGTGCCGTCACGCAGACCAACACAGCGCTATTGTTAGTGGCCGGGGGCCTGATCGGGCCGGACCAGCCGGGTCAATGGCTCTGGGTTTTCGACTTGTCCGAACCCTCGAATCCCGTCCGGTTGGCCGGCAGCCTTGCGACACTTGACCCAGTGACAGCCCTGAGCGTGGTGAAGTGGGATCCACCGCGACTGTCTCTAGGGTTGAATCCGGCTGAGGGCGGCTACATCGAGGAACTCAATCTCCAGGCGTTCATTCTAGGATCCAATTACGGGGACCAGGATTGGGCTGCGGCAAAGAAACCTCCGGCCAACGGCGGCTACTTTCCAGGCGTGGACGGGAACGGCGACGGTGACTACGTGGATGCGGGAGATCAGCTGCCGGTGCCAATGCGATCGGGTTTGTTCGGGTTGGAAGCGACAACGTACGCCGCGGCAAACCGGATTTTAACGGACTTCGACAGCGCTTTTGGCGGGGCATTATTGGTGGCTACGCTCGGCCGGCAAGGCACGAATGAATCACGCTTTCAGGTACTGACGTATCAAGGGCAGCCAGTGGGCGACGGCAGCACCGACCAGGGAAGCGTGGTATTCACGAATCGGCAGGCGTTCCGAGTCGTTCTGGATCCGAGCTTTCCAATAAGGGACGCCACGGGAGTACGCGTAGCGTCGGTAGCGATTGTTGCAGTCGATGATAAACTTGCCTTGATTGACCTTACCAATCCCGTCCGTCCGCAGATCGTAAACAGCATCGGACTGGGGACGAATGCGGGAACGATTTTTTCGATTCAACGCAGTGGCGCGGACGAATATGCCGTCAGCACAGGAGCGGCCATCTATACACTGAGACGCTCGTTGATGAGCCTCAGCGCCAACTCAAACTCAGGTTCGCCAGCCATCATTGACGTGTATCCGACGGGCTCCAACCGGCGGAGCTTTGGCGCCGCAGGCGTTCAGTTCGTTGCGGCTAACGGCAACGGAGTGCAACTGGTGGAACGGCCGCCGCACTTGTCAGTCATCCAGGTTCCAACCCAACCGCCTCGCAGTGCTTCGGAGATAAAGGCACTGGGTGATCCCGAGATAAGCCAGTATGTCTCCGACGCGGTTGAATCTCCATTTCTGTTGCCAACGGTAGTCGTGCCGGTAAGTCCGGCCTGCCCTGAAGGAATTGCCTCTGCAAATCCAGCCTCTCACCACTATGTGCTGATTTCAGCCAAAGGCGGTTTGGGCCCGCAACTGACCGTGGCGGCGGAGAGTCTTGATGCGCAAGGCCGGCTAATCACACCCAAGAGTTCCTGGTTTCCACCCGTGATGCTGACTGACAAAGCGCCGGCCCTCGGACTGGCCGGAGCCCAACCCGACGTGCACGCGTTGGTTGCCAGGAGACTGTCTGACGATCCCAAAAGCCGCTTTTATGATCTGTTCCTGAGCGATCCCTTCGTGCTGGTGCGCGAAACTCTCTGGCCGAGCAATATGACGCAGTTGCAGGCGATCTCCGGACGGGAAGCGTTGTGGAGCG
Organism: Verrucomicrobiia bacterium; assembly: GCA_035294005.1. Lineage (GTDB taxonomy): Bacteria > Verrucomicrobiota > Verrucomicrobiia > Limisphaerales > UBA8199 > JANXQE01. The sequence continues at coordinate 3,135 of DATGLT010000188.1, read as the reverse complement.
GCAATTTTGCGCGGTTTTCTCTGGAACCGGATCAAGGGCCACCCCGCCTGAGCAGCTATCTTGGCGCCATTGATGGCAAGACCTTCAAACCCGGCTTGAGCAGGACGTATCTTTCGCTCTCCGGCCAGTACTTGGGCACGCCCAACCCCTCGTTCAACACGGCCTCGCCCGATATTGCCGGAGTGAACGCGCAGTCCGGCGAGTTTCACCAGAAAACCGTGGACTTTTCTCTCCCGGGCCGGCACCAGGACCTGGTCCTGACCCGCACCTATGCAAGCCGGTCGCGATTTGCAGGACCGTTGGGCGGCGGCTGGGATTTCAATTACAATGCGCGCCTTTTCGAAATTCCTCAAATCGATGTGCCCGCGGGGTTCCACGATTGCATGACGTATTTTGGAAACAGCGCGCTCGACCGCGTCGCCGGCCCCGGCGATGTGCTGCTGATCGACGGCGTCGGCGACGTCAACCTGTTCAAGTTGATCAGTGCCGAGAATAATAACCTGACTAACCTGACCCTTTACTCGGCTGATCCGGCGCTGGCCCAATTCGGCTACACCAGCGATAACATCGGCGCCTGGTATTGCTCGCCGGAGGGTGAATTCTTCGTTCTATACAAATTCAAGGATAACAGTTGGATGACGGTCTCACCGGCGGGAGTTCGGGCTTACTTCCGCGCGGATGGCCAGCTTAGACAGATCATTGGCGTTTATGCCGACAGCAGGATTTCCCTGCTCTATCGCCCGGATGGAAAACTGAGCCGTGTGACGGGGGACCGGGGACAATACCTGGAATTCGGTTACTACGGGCTGGCGGGCGAGACGAGTGGGAACGTGGACCAGGTGACTTCAAAACGGCTGGAGGTTGGTTTGATTGCGAGGATCCAGGCGAATGAGGCCGCGGGTGTCGTGGGTCAAACCGACTATAGCTACGATGAAAATGGGGACCTCCTCACGGTTGCGCCGCAGAACGAGTCATTGATGAAATATGGTTACGATCCCACTCCACCGCACCAGATCACCGCGCTCGGGCGCGTCGATGGGACCGAATGGCCGGCGGAAACCATTCATTATTCCGACGGGCTGGTCGACAAAGTGACGAACCTTGGGCAGGACATTTCCTATGGCGGGGCCCTCAAAACGGCCAAGGACTGTTACGACGCGCCGGAACGGACCGTTACGGTCAAGATTGGCGACTACCCTGCCGCAACGATCAAGGTGGACAATCGCGGCCGCCCGACCGAGATGGCCAATCGGACCGTTGAAGCTGACGATTCCGGTCGCATCACCAAAACCGGAGACGATGAAGCCAGCACCGTCCTGACCTATGACAAGGATAACGCGGTCTATCGGTTTCGCGGTCACCTCTTACGGGCGGAACAACCGGGCAAGCCGGCCTTTGTGACCACTTTTGGGTACGACGGCAGCGCGTTCAATCGTGTGTCGTCGATCACCAACACCGAAGGCATTGTCACGAGCTTTGAGTACGACTCCAACGGCAATTACGTCGATACCGTCTTGGAAACTACCGGGCCGGTGAAGAAGACATACCATCTGAACAATTTTGGCCAGTGCACCGATGAATCGATTGAGGATTCCAGCCAGTCTCCTGTCCACACTTTAACCCACACGTTTGCTTTTGATGACGAGGGCATGCCCAACGGGGAACACTGGGGGGAATTGCCAAACACAACCGCGACCTTCACGGCGGGTAAAGTCAGCGCCTTCGGCAACGGTACGTTTCAATACACGCCGGCTTACACAAGCGACGACCAACTGCAAGCCCTGAGCGGCACAGGTCTGCCAACCATCGAGTTTGGACACCAGGACGGTTTCATCAGCTCGCACACGATTTCGTCAGGGTCCAGTTTGATCCGTCGCGAGGTCACGTTCGATGCGAACGATAAGAAGCGGGTCAAGAGCGTAACCACGACCGAGACCGGGCTGCCTGTTACAATCACCACGGCCTCATATGACGGCAATGGTCGTGTGCAGTCGCTGGATACCGACGGGGAACATTCCGTTTTCACCTTTGCAGGTTCGCGGGTGACGGGTCTGCGCGCTCCGGGAATCAGCCGGTTGGTCAGTTATCGCGGCTCACAAGCCACCAACCTGACTGAGCAAGGCATCTCGACCGATATGCAATACGACGATCAAGGCAGGCTGAGTAGCCTGACGCGACAGGGTGTCACGGCGACTTTTGTTTTCAACTCCGGCAACCAGGTGGCCAACAAAACATTGTCGTCGGACAGCGGCCCACTCGAACAGGAAACTTATATGTATGACGGAGCGGGACGGCTCGAAAGCACAGAGGCCGGCGGTGTCACGCGGACCTTTACCCACTTTGGGGATGGCTCGATCCGCAGGTTTTCGATTGATGGGAACGCTCTGACCGAATGGGAGCGGGACAGCGCCGGCCGCCTTACGGCCCTGAAACTTCCCGGCCTGGCGGAGTTCGATTTTGCTTCATTTGATGCCGGAACAGGGCAGCCCAAAACAGAAACGATCAAATATTTCCCGAGTACCGGAGGCAGCATTGCGTTCGTCAGCTACAATAGGACACTTGGATACGACGCGGCTGGGAGGTTGGCGTCGGTCACCTGGCCATGCGGCACGTGGAACTACGAGTACGATGATTTTGGAAATCTGACGAACCAAACTGATCCGGATGGCGTCAGCCGCAGCCAAAGTTACTCACCCGATGGCGCCTTGTTGGGGACGATCTTCACGGACGGTTCGAGCGTCAGCTACACGTACGACTCCGGGCGGCGGCTGCAATCGGTTGGCGCGATGAGCTTCGAATTGGATTCAGAGAAACTGGTGAGCCATATCGCTTACCCAGACGCGACGACATCGGATTTCCTCGATCGCAATCAGTTTTTCGAGCCGCAAGAAGTCGTCCACGGCGGCATCATTCAAAATATCAGTTGGAACGAGGACGGACGCCTCGAGCAGATCAACGTGCCCAATAATGGCGATTCGCTGAATTACGATTACGACGGGCTAGGCCGGATCACCAATATCGTGTTTAACGATTACACCCTGGGCATCGGGTATGACAACAAAGGACAACTCAACTCCGAAACCACCCACACCGTGGATCCGTCAATCCCGGATCGCATGTGGTCAGCGAACTTTA
>DATGLT010000187.1:0-3632 GCA_035294005.1 Verrucomicrobiia bacterium | reverse complement strand
CGCTCATGCGGCTTGTCCGTTTGCGCGTATTTCTTCGTCAATGAATCGGAAAGGTACGGATCCAATAAAACGCTCTTGGCGCCGCTGTGCACAATAAAACCGCTCTGGCCGAGCCACCAGATCCGAGGCTTGCCGCTCGCGCGAGCCCGCTCGAGGTCGCTTACGAACGCATCCTCCTTCAGGAAAGCCGGCTTCATGCGCCACCCAAGCCGAGTTCCTTTCGCACCGCGCGCACCCCTGCAACCAGGTTGGTTAACTTCTGCCTGGCCGCCCACCGGGCGGTCTGGCTTAAGCCACAATCCGGAGCCAGCACGAGCCGATCCGCGGGCGCATGTTTAAGGCAGCGCCGGACTCTCTCGGCCACATCCGCGGGCGTCTCGATATAATAGCTCTTTACATCGATGACTCCGACCGCAACGTCCATTCTTTGAGCGACAGCCGCAATCAGTTCAAGCTCCGCAAATTCGCGGCTCGCCATCTCGACGTGCATCTCGTCACAATGAAAGTCCAGGAACGCCGGGAACATCGGGGCAAGCTTGCGCGGCCCTACCGCTCGCCCCTTGTAATTCCCAAAACAAAGATGGGTGCAGATTCGCGCCTTGCCTCGCACTGGTTCGACAGTTCGATTGAACAGATCCACAAAGCGAAGCGGGTTTTCCTTATGCGCGTAGCAACTCATCGAAGGCTCGTCGACGCTGATTTCACGGCAACCCGAGCCCGCCAGATCCTCGAGTTCCTTTCGCACCACGGGCAGCAACGCCTCGGCCAACGCCCAACGGTCGGGGTATTGCCGATTCGGTTCCAGCCGGCCGCTTAGGGTATATGGGCCGGGCACACTGGCCTTGAGCGTGACCAACGGCTGCGTCTTGCCGGCCGCTGCTTCGAACAATCTTTTGAGCCGTTTGAATTCCTCGACCGCCCCCAGGCCCCGCTCAGCCCGCAGCGGACCGGTGACTCTGTGTTTCCCGCGCTGGTCATGTGCGGGTGGGCCAAACCGCCGCGGAGGCGCGGCTTCAAGTTCAAGTCCCTCGATGCAGCCGTAAAAGGAAAGATTGAAATCCAGCCGGGTTTGCTCGCCATCGGTGATGACGTCCAGCGCGGCGGCAAGTTGGTCGTGCATGGCGCAAACGACAGCATCGTCCTGAAGCTCGGCCCGATCGGAGTCGCCAAATTCTCCCAAGTGACGGCACGAAAACTCAAGCCAGCCAGGGAAAGGGTAGCTGCCGATGACAGTAGTTCGCAGAGGGTGATCTTTCATCAATTTACGATTATCTAGGCCGGCCGGCCTCGGCGTACAAACGCGCAAGCCGATGCGCGTGCTCGTCGTACGCAGCCTCGAAAATTTCCGAAGCTCGCGTTGAGCCGATAAGAGCCGGGGCAGTGAGCACTTTCGGAGCGCTGCCGGCGGCGACCAGGCGGGCGGCGACCTCTGCCTTGATCGCGTTGACCAGTAGACAACCGCCGACAGTCGATCCGGGCGAAACCGGTGTGTCCAATCCTGGCAGAGTCACCATCGCATCGCCCACGGGCGCGCCTGTATCCAAAACCACGTCGGCAAAATCCTGCAATTTTTTGCCTTGAGCGTGCCTGGAGGCGCTGGCTTCCGAGTGGCGTTTGCTGATGAGGGCGACGACCTTCAACCCGGCCTTCCGGAACCCTTCGGCCATTTCGATGGGCACCAGGTTGCAGCCGCTGGAGGAAATCACCAGGGCCGAATCCTCAGGACAAATAGCGAAATTGCGCAGGATCCTTTCGGCCAGCCCCGAGGAGTTTTCCAGAAACATGGCCTGGCGTTGCCCGTTTGCGCCGACCACAAGATTGTGGAAGCTGAGCGACAGTTCGACGATGGGATTAAACCCGGGGAAGGATCCATACCGGGGCCACATCTCCTCGACCATGATCCGGCTGTGGCCGGAACCAAACACGTGGACCATTCGGCCCGCCAGGATGGAGCGGGCGAACCACTCGGCAGCCTGCTGAATCTGCGGCAGCTGCCGTTCCACAATGTCCAACAATTCGCGGGATTTCTGAAGATAGAGGCGCGCTGGCGATGGTTCAGTCATGGCTGCAAGTTAAAGGATTCAATACCCACGGGCATCCTCAAACCCACCGATCGCAAATAGGCCAGGTTCATTCGGGTGAATTCCGCTGTAATGCATGCCACGCCGCGCCAAATGCCCCGGCACGATCTCCAAGCCTGGCGCGAACGATCCGCGCACGCGACCCGCCCGGCCGCCATTCAAAGCGATCCAGAAACTCGCCCAATGGTTTAAACAACGCCGCACCGGCTTGCGTAATGCCACCTCCGAGAATGACCACTTCGGGGTCCAGCGCATTGATCAGAGACGTAATGCCCGCCGCCAACGCCCGAACGGAACGGGTCCATATTTCCATGGCCTGCTTGTCGCGTCGGCGCACGGCCACCACGAGGTCCCGGGTTGAACGATACTTGCCGCCCGACCTGGCCGGCAGGCTGCTGTCTCCTATGGTATCCTCGAGACTGCCTGGTGTGCCGGTAATATCGCCCGGTCCTTCCGGGTCCAGGGATAAGTGGCCAAAATGCCCCGCTCGCCCAATGTGTCCTCGAAGCGGATTGCCATCCACGATCGCCGCCCCGCCCACCCCGGTTCCTAGAGTAAGAAGCACCACGTTGCGGGCGCCCCGCGCCGCGCCGCGCCACACTTCTCCGGCCAGTGCCGCATGGGCGTCATTCAACACAGGCACCGACGACTCCAAGCCAAAGTGATTTTGCCAGTCAAGTTTCTCCAGTCCGCGCAACCGTTCCGGCATGAAAGCGATGGATCGATTATCCCGCGCAGCCAGGCCCGGAGCGGCAAGTCCAACCACAAAGGGTTCGGCGCGAATCGTCTTTCGCAATTTCGCCAGGACCCGCTCCACGTTCTTGATCCAATCACCGCCGGTCTCCGCACCCGTCGGCCTCAGCGTCTCGGCCACGACCCGCCCCGAAGAGCTGGTCACAAGCCCTTTGATGTTGGTTCCGCCAAGGTCCAGGCCAATCGCGAAGCGCATATCAAGCCGGTCCGTTGCCCTCTGTAACCGACCAGCCACCATCCACGGCCAAAACCTGGCCCGTCGTGAACCGTGAGGCGTCCGACATAAAAAACACCGCCGCGGCATCCAGATCTGAAGCCTGCCCGATGCGTCCTCCATCCAGAGGTTGCTTGTTTTTCACAAAAGCCATGATTTGTGGATCGTTGAAAGCGCGCTGGGCCATGGCGGTTTGAACCAGTCCAGGCGCCAGGGCGTTGAAGCGAACTTGACTCGAAGCGTACATCGCCGCGCAGGATTTGGTCAGCCCGATAATGGCCGACTTTGCCGCCGCATAGGCGTGCGTCGCAAAATGCTGTCCTGACGGGGAAAATGCCAACACACTCGTCAGATTCAGAACGGTTCCAGGCACTTTGGTCTCAAGAAACTGGCGCACCGCCGCGCGATTGGAATAAAATACGGAAGTCAAATTCAGTTCGAGTGTCTGGCGCCAGCCTTCATTGGTAATCTCGTGCAATGGACCATCGCCCCACCGCCTGCCTGAGCCGCCAGCGACGTGGTAAAGACCATCGACACCTCCAAATGCGGAATTGCACGTTTCGATAGCTTTAACCGCCGTGTCG
>DATGLT010000186.1:0-32242 GCA_035294005.1 Verrucomicrobiia bacterium | reverse complement strand
AGGCGTGCGGCGATGGCGACCTGGCGGAGGTTGGAGTAGCAAGCGGCGCGCTGGCCTTTTTCTTTGGCGCGGGAGAGGGCGGGCAAAAGCATGGCAGCCAGAATCGCCATGATAGCGATGACAACAAGGAGTTCAACAAGCGTGAAACCATTCCTAGCCGCAAGATTGGAGGTCCTTCGCATCGTCTTTCGGTAATATACGGTTTCAAGTCGGCGATGGATGCAAGAAAATCGAGGCAGAACTAATTCAGGCCAAAAGGTCTCGACGGTGGGCAACGCGCCCGTAGGCCCGAGGAAGGTGAGGCGGCGGTACGGAGAGTTGTGGGCATGTCCGACCGGAGGACTAAAGGCTCGGGGTGGATGGATGGGGGACGGGATTAACCGCAGAGAACGCAGAGAACCGAGCGAGAATGGCGGCGGATTCATCGACCTGCCGGAACAATCTGCACCAGTTGACGTTGGAATGACGATGTATAGCCAGCAGATCGGCACATATCCCTACAACTGGGTTGCGGAACTGCCGAGTTTTGTCGGAACCTCTTGGCCCGAGCAGAACGTCCAGTTAGCCCCGGACGGAAAGTCCTATACTTATTTGGGGCCGCGATCAGGTCCGTTCGCGTGCCTCGCTTACAATCGCATGCACGGTGCCTTCATGCTCGCGAAAAGGGGGCGAGCAAGCCTCAGTTTGAGTGCCTGACAACGCTCTGACAGTCGCGCCAGACAGCTTGCCAGTTCCTTGTTTATTGAACCGCAGCACGGAAAAACCGGGGAGCTGTAGCGGGATCATAGGGTTGAGAGAAGTAGATCGAGGGGGTTTGGAGCGTGTTGGTGGATACGGGTTGCCAGTTTGATAGGTCAGTTGAAGATTCGATGATAAGAACCCGGCCGGGTTGGGCACTGATGGTAAAACCAAACTTGTTTGACCGGACACCGAATCCACTGTCGTTAACAAGAACCAACGGATTCGTCGTTTGTATGCCGGTAATGGTCTCGAAGTAGTAAGTCGAGCCGTTCCATTGCCCGCCACTCAAAAAGCCACGCGCGCGTACAGTGGCGTTTGGCGCCACAGATAAACCGCCCAAATGCCATCCTCCGGCAATGCGCTCACCTTGCCCAAGGAAGGTCCAATTGGTGCCATCCATCGAGCCCTCGAAGGTCACATACTCCACTTCAATGCTGGAGCCGCCTCGGAGCCAGGTCACGCTTGAGGTGTCGTTCGTCAGGCTCTGCGTTGATGGATCAACATTCGTCAACCGCCCTACATTATTGTGCGCTGCTCCGTCCAGGAAAGTGAACGAACCGCCCACCAAAATGTGTTGATCGTTTTGGGCGGCCAACGAAACGACCATCTCTGCGCCCAGCGGACTGCTCGTGGCGACCTGAGCATCGAATGTCGGATCAAGGGTGCCGTCGCTGTTCAACCTGGCGATCGAAGGTCGGTTTGTTCCCGCCATGGTGACGAAATCGCCTCCGACGAGGATTTTGCTATCCGTCTGTAGAAGCAGTGAACGAATACCCCAGCTGTTATGATTATCCGGTTGAGGATTGAAACTGAGATCGAGTGAACCATCTGAATTGAGCCGGCCCAGCTTTGTACGAGGGTGGCCGCCCAGGGAGGTAAAAAGTCCCCCTGCCAGGATCTTGCCGTCAGGTTGCACCAGGAGGCAAGAGACCAAGCCGCGCTGTGCGGTGGCATTGAAGTTCGTGTCCAGTGTGCCATCCGGATTCAACCGCCCGATGTAATTGCATGCACCACCGCCGATCGACGTAAAAGCTCCAGCCACCACGATTTTGCCGTCAGGTTGCAGGGCAATCGCACTTACTTGGCCGTTGGGCGCAGCCTTGAAAGCTGAATCCAGGCTGCTGTCCTCGTTTATCCGGCCCAGGTTAGCGACGGGTTGGCCCAGCAACATTGTGAAACTGCCGCTGACGAGCAACTTTCCATCAGGTTGAGAGTGCAAACAGTCGACCCAAACATTGGCGCCGAGAAAGCCGGCATCGAAGTTCGTATCCAGCGAGCCATCGGAATTGAGCCGTAACAAGCACTCCCGGGAAAGTGCGTTGAAATTGCCACCGAGCCAAACCTTTCCGCTGCTTTGGATCGCGGTGCAGACAACCTCCTCGGGGGAGAAGTTGGACACCGGCTGGAAAGCACTGCCAAACACGTGATCGAGCGAGCCGTCCGCCAAAACCGAGCCGAACGCCACGTGTGATTCACCGTCCAACGAGGAAAACTGGCCACCGACTAAAACTCTGCCGTTGGGTTGAGTCGCAACAGTGTCGACCACAGCGTTGGCGCTCGCATTGAAGCTATCGACCGTCTGCGGCCTTGCATCCGTCGGATAAAGGCATAGGACCACGATGAACAGACAAAACGGCTCCTTAAAAAGGCTCATACAGTAACGGCTTTCAGGGGGTATGGGGGCAATGGGGGTAATGCGAGCGCGACAGTAACGGCAGCTCGCTCGACCTGTCAAGCTTTTTCAAAGGGTGCTTGAAACGGTCAAACCGTATGCGTGGGACAGATTTCTTCGCAAACGCGGCAAGCGCCCGGCCAACGTCGCCCGTAGAGCGGGTATTAAGTTTCAACGAGGGACATCTCCAGACGAGATTGGCTTAGTTTGTATTTGCCGATGGCGTGCCAGCCCCGGATCTGTGCTATCTGTGCTTTGCGGGCTTGCCGAGCCGCCTGGGCTTCGAGTACAGTTTTGCCGCCGTGCGAAGGCACTCGGCCTGTCCAACCGCGGACGTTGACCTGGGCGTAATCAGCTCCATTACGCTCCCGACCCGCGCAAGGCGGAAATTAAGAATCGCAGGATTTAACAGGGTCGCCAGAGTAGCTCAGGGGTAGAGCAGAGGACTCATAAGCCTTTGGTCGGGGGTTCAAATCCCTCCTCTGGCACCACCTAAAAACCGCAGAAAAACCCCTGTTTTACGGGCTGTTTGTGATATTCCGGCTTGTCTTCCGGAAATTCAACCGAATCCAGGCGTTTGAAGGCGAATTAAGGATTTTTAGCAACTGTAGCAACTGGCCCCGCGGGTGTGGATTTAACGCCTAGTGATCTCGGATGGCCTCTTCACCCGGGCCGGGATCTCTGAACGCGCCACAAACGATTTGGCGAAGGCGGTGCTGCTTTCCAAATCAGTCATCGACAAAGCCAGCCCCGAGTGGAACACTTGCTTTGCATTCCGGGACTAAGGGACCAACAGTCTGAAAAGATTAATCCGATGTAAGCTGACTCGCCGATTTTTGGTGGAGGGCGGCGCGTGGTCAGAGGATTTGGCGTCCGCAATTGACTTTCCAGACATGATGGCTGTAATTGCGGCTGAACAGAAGTTCAATCTCATCAACGCGGAAATGCTGCTCATGATGGAGGACCAGCCGAGCCGGTACGATGTCACGATTCCATTGGGCAAAGCGCCACCGTAGAAAAGAAAAGAATCCATGTGAGGGGGAACACACCCGTACGCCTCTTTCCCCTGGTCCCGCACGTTGCAACGCGCCTCAAACAGTGTGGCGGATGAGGGGGGCCTAAAAAACGTCCCTAGAAACCTGCCGCTGAGTTACTCTGCGGCGGAAAATCAAGAATGTTGTGGCTCCGAGAACTGCAAGCGCCATGTTGCTGGGTTCCGGAATGCTACTAGTAGGGAAAGCGTTGAACCCTTGCCGGATTCCGGTCGCACCCCCGAACAGATTATAAGAAGGCGTTGGAGGACTTCCTACGCCGCCCGCCGTTCCAGTAGCAACCGCGGATATGCCAAAATAACCCCAAGGCCCCCAAAAACTGCCTGCAAGCCATGCATAATTGAAGTCGTGGCCAAGACTAGTTGACCAGATGGCAATTGCATAGTTCGTCGTCGTTCCCGCAGCTCAACCTGGGACCTGAACGCTAGTTCCACCGAAGAAACGGCCAGAAGCCCCCACGATGTTTGTTGCATAAACGCCCGAGAAGAAGAACGTAGTGGGAGCAATGCTGCCTCCAATCAGCAGCCCGTAAAACCAGCTGTTAACAGGGCCGCCGGTGGCAACATTTCGACCGGCGATCGGAGCACTGCTCAGAGTGCTGCTCGTGTTCAGGAAGTTGACCAAGCCTTGGGCCGAAGCACCAGTGAGGAACCCACTGAAAAAAAACACCGCGAGCAACCTTTTCATAAGTTCCGCCCATGCGCCTTGTCGTGGGCATAGTTCTTTGCCTGCTCGTGTCCTGGCTACTTCTCTACCTTGACCATCGGGCAAAGTTTCACCAAATCTTTCCCCCCGGACTGGTTTTTGCCATAATGATAAGCTGCTTCATCCTCTACGTTTTACACGGAATATTGAAGTTAGTGTTTGAACCGTAATTCTTTGGCCGAGAAACCTTCGCCACAGGGCTGTGGGAAGCTACTTGCGTTGCGCTTCAAGGGTCCCGGGCCTGAAAAAAAACCAACCCAAAGAACAACAGCAGGCAAAATTGGTTCTCGACGCCACTTTGGCTCAGGCCGCGGCGGAGCATGCACAAACCTGGGTTCTTCCATCTATCGTTGTTTTGGGTGGCGGTGGTCGTATGCGATGTGGAGTATGCTGACCTTGAGATCGGACGGGTCTAGCACGGACTAAGCAACTAGCCGATTTAAGCACCAAAGAGCCCTATAACCGTTTTGTGATAAGCCATCACAAAGCTTTGGTCGGGAGTTCATTTCGAAACTCACTTTTAAAGCCGAATAATTCCCGGGCGAGGCGGGCGGTTTCGGGTTGCTGGTCTGGCGCGATGCCCCGCGGGAACTTCCACTTGGAGCTGTTTGCCAAATCGAGTGTCACGCCGGCGACGGCGGTAACAACGCGGCCCAGTTCAGCGGTGGAAACGTTATCAAGATTGTCATGCGCGCTGTGATGCTGCCAGCGCATGCCGCTGTCCATGTTGGGCCTCATGAAAGTCACTGACGGAACACCGAACGCTGAAAATGGGAAATGATCGGCGAACGGCATCGGCGCGGATTTTTCAACCACGTCGAGGCCATAGCGTCCCAACTTGCCGGCCAGCCATGACCCGAACTTTGCGCTGCCGGCGCGTAGCAGCCAGTGATGGCCCAGTGGCGATGCCACGCTATCCAGGTTCAATACGGTACCGATGTTCGCGATCTCTCGTTTGTGCGCGCGGACGTATTCCGCCGAGCCGACCGACAGTTGCTCTTCGGCTCCAAACGAAACAAAGCGGACCGTGCGCAGCGGTTTGGTGCGCGACAATAAATCGGCGAGCACCAGCAGCGCGACCACTCCTGAAGCATTGTCGTCGGCCCCGGTGTTATTGCACTGGGTGTCGTGATGCGCGCCAATCAAGACCACAGGCAACTCGGGCCGGCGCCCGGTGATTTCACCGACCAGGTTGTTGGACGGCAATTGACGAAGCTCGACGGTGACTTTGACTCGGGCGCGGGAGGCCCCGGCTTTTCGCAATTCCCAGGCGGCCCGGTACGGGATCGTCACAGTCGGGGGCATCCCGTAACGGCGGACCCAGGCCGGGTAGACACCGTCGTCTTTGACCCAATCAAAGGGGAGGCGATCGTCGACGTGGATGACCAATGCCGGTCGGCAAGCCACGAGCCTGCGATGCAGGTCCGCCTGGGTGGGCATGGGGCCAAAGAGAATGACGACCTTGTCGCGCAAAGCCGGTTGAAAGAGGCGACTGGCCTGCTCAGGCATTTCTATCCAAGCCAGGTCCGTTTCAATCGCGCTCGTTCCGCGGGTTGACGGAGAACCTGCCAGGACGCGCGCCGGCACCCGTCGCAGCCGTGAACCGTTTCCCAAGGCAATGTGCGCGTTGGCATCGACAACAGAGGCGCACTGAAAAGGTTCGGCCCGCGCTTCCAGGCCGGAGGCGCGGAATTGGTTCAGGATAAAGTGCCCTGCCGCGCCGTCCCCGGCGCTGCCGGCCCGGCGTTCGCCAATGCTCGAACAGAGATTGGACCACAGCAAGCGCAGCTTGGGTGCTGAGACAGAAAAGGTTCGCGAAGGCGACTTTGAACGGGAGAAGCGCGGCATAGCCGCGAGAGCTTCCGCCAGGCGATGGAAAAAGGAAACATAAAAACGGCTTCTGTAAGTGGCGCCGAACTGACGTCCAAAAACAGACGCGCGAGCCGATGGCAGTTGAGGAGACTTTTGGAATGCTGCCGTGGGGCGGCTCGCGCTTAGATAAAGATTACACGCAAACTTTTCAGGTGGATCCTAGGAAATTCCTTGCAGAGAAACCGGAGCCACGCGCCAATAGAAAAGCGCGAGCCAGGTGGCAGAGTTGGGAGGTGGGGGGAGGTCATCTGCCGAAGCCCCGGCCCGCGCGGAATGGATTCTAGGGGGAGGCGTATTTTTTGTCGAACGAAAAACAAGACACGCAAAGCGCTCTGCGAACGGTTGCAATGCGAAAATCCTCGATTCCGCGATGGGAATGTGGGGTGAGAACCCCATAACGTGCGGCAGCGGTTTCCCTATTTTTGTTCGTCCCGTTTGGGACGTCCACGCCAGGTGGCGCAGATGTGAGCCGCAGCCGCGGGTCACAACGACGGGTGAGTAATCCGCCAGGCAAGGCGTGTGTCCTCGCGCGGGTTTTCTTACGACGCTTTGTATGAGCGAGAACGCTCGTGGCGTAGTGGCCGCCGGAGCGACACACCATGCCAGACAACAGGAAGAACTTCGCAGCGACAGCAGTTTGGGCCAAGTACGGCGTAGCGGTGCTGGCCGTGTTTTTGGGCTGGATCTTACGGGAGTCCCTGAGCCCCAGCCTGGGCGGCCAGCGGCTTGCGTTTATCTTCTTTTTCCCCGCCATTGCGATCACGGCATGGTACGGCGGATTAGCCCCTGCCGTTTTAGCGACCGGCCTCAGCGCGGTCATTGCAAACTGGTACTTGCTTGGGCATGGCGGAGTCCTGGGCAGTTTCAGCAAGGATGATGTCTTTGGTTGGGCGGGCTTTTTCCTATCCAGCGGCATCATTATTGGCGCAATCGAACTGATGCACCGCGCTCAAAAGCGGCTGGTCCTGGAGGCTTCCCAACGAGGCCGGGCTGAAGCTGAACTACAACGCGAAAAGGAACTGCTTTTTACCACGTTGCAAAGCATCCGGGACGCCGTTATTGCGACCGATACGGAGGGTCAAATCAGCTTCATGAATGCTGAAGCCGAACGGCTGACGGGGTGGGGAAGCACCGAAGCGAATGGCCGCGCGCTGCCCGAGGTTTTTCAGATCGTCCACGCAGAGACGCGTCAACCACTTGAAAACCCGGTTGATAAAGCACTTCGAACCGGCGCCATCGTGGGTCCTGCGAATCATGCGCAGCTTATTTCCAAGTCCGGGTCGGGCATCCTTGTGGACGACAACGCGGCTCCCATTCGAAAGGCCGATGGCACCATCAGCGGCGTGGTGCTGGTCTTTCGCGACGTTACCGAAAAGCAAGCGGCTCAGCGCAACAGCGCCCGGCTTGCCGCAATCGTCGAATTCTCGGGGGACGCAATCCTGACCAAAACATTGAACAGCGTCGTCCAGAGTTGGAACGCAGCCGCGGAACGATTGTTTGGTTATCGCCCCGAAGAGATCATCGGCCGACCGGTCACCGTACTCTTTCCGCCGGACCGCCTGGGCGAGGAGGACCAGATCCTGGAGCGGTTACGGCAGGGCAAACCGGTGGAGCGACTCGAAACCATCCGCGTGTCCAAACACGGGCGCCAGATACCGGTCGCGGTAAGCATTTCGCCCATCAAGGATGCCGAAGGTCGAGTCATTGGCGCGTCCAAAATTCTGCAGGATATCACCCCGCTGGTGGCGGTCCGCGAGGCGCTGGTCCAGGAAAAAGAACTTCTTGCAACGACCTTGGCCAGCATTGGGGACGCGGTCCTGGTGACGGATGCGCAGGCCCGGGTCCGCTTTCTAAACAAGGAAGCCGAGCGCCTGACTGGGTGGGCCAGTTCCGAAGCCGAGGGCAAGCCGATTGGCGAGGTCTTCCACATCATCAACGAACAAACGCGCGAGCGCATCGAGGACCCCGCCGCGAAAGTGCTGAGGCTTGGAGGAGTGGTTGGCCTGGCCAATCACACGATTCTGGTGTCCCGCGATGGAGGCGAAACGCCGATCGACGACAGCGCCGCGCCGATTCGTCGTGAAGGCGGGCCCATTAACGGGATTGTCGTCGTGTTCCGCGATTTTTCAGAACGCAAGAAACTCGAACAACAACAGCAGCGGATGTACGACCTGCTGCAGGCAGTCAATGAGGCCAGAAAACTGCCGGATATCTACGAAGCGGCGCTCGAGACGATCACTCAATGTTTAGGCTCGCAGCGCAGTTCAATATTACTGATCGACAAAGAGGGGGTGATGCGATTCACCGCGTGGCGCTGTCTGTCGGACGGGTATCGGGCCGCAGTTGAAGGCCATTCACCGTGGAAAGCGGACGATCCTGACACGCACCCGGTTTGCATTGAGGACGCCCGCAAAATAGAAGGCGACCTCAAACCCGTCATTCAGCGGGAAGGAATTGGCGCGTTGGCGTTTGTGCCGATTCGGTATGGCGGGAAGCTGCTTGGAAAATTCATGGTTTACTACAACCAGGAACACCATTTTCGACCGGAGGAATTGCGCCTGGCGGTGGCTATAGCCAACCAGGTGGGCCTTGCGATTCAACGGCTTCGCGCGCAGGAGCAGCTCGAGACCATCGTTAAGGAAAGAACGGCCAAGCTGAGTGAAATGATTGCTGAACTACAGCACGTTTCTTACGCCATAACCCATGATATGCGCGCTCCCTTGCGCGCCATGAGCACCTTTGCCGGGATTATCCACGAAGGCTTGTCCGCTGACCCGAACACCTCTCCCGAGCTGTTGGATTCCTGCCGGCGCATCATCTCCAGCGCCACACGTTTGGATCAGCTCATCAAAGACGCGTTGAATTATACAAAAGCGGTCCTGCAGGAACTGCCCTTGCACCCGGTGGATCTTGCCCGGTTGATCCCCGGGCTGATTGAATCGTACCCAAATTTGCAGTCCGACAAGGCCGAAATCATTATCCCGAACGATTTGCCCGTCGTGCTGGGTGAGGAAAGCCTGTTAACCCAGTGTTTTTCGAACTTATTGGGCAATGCAGTTAAATTCGTTGCTCCTGGCGTCCGGCCGAGAGTCCGGCTCAGGGTCGAGCGGGCCGACGAGATCGCCAGGATCTTCGTTGAAGATAACGGCATTGGAATTACCAAAGAATCACAGCGGCGGCTGTTTGGAATGTTCGAGCGGCTAACTTCGGGCTATGAAGGCACCGGTATCGGATTGGCCATCGTTCGCAAGGTGGTCGAGCGGATGGGAGGCAGGGTTGGGGTCGAAAGCGACCTGGGCAAGGGCAGCCAATTCTGGGTGGAGTTGAAGGTTGTGCGTCCCGCACCCGCGCAGCCGCCGAGGTAGCAAGGCGGACCCACGATGTGCGCCGGGTTTTCTCCGCCGTCCTTGCCAGGTTTATGAGCAGCCACCCCCATGCCTGCCAGTTCTCTGACGGCCCCGCGCGTTGGGCATCCCGTTTAAAATGAATGCCCGCCGCTGGCGCTACGCAAACCTAAGCGGGCGCCTTTCGGCAGGAGGAGTCAACACCCCAAGAATCCTCCCCCTGACTGAGAAAAGCGCGCCTAACCTCGCGTCGTCGCCTGTCTGCTCATTGAGCATTAGCAACCAAGCGCCAGGGCGGGACGCCTTCTGCAGTTGGCGGGGACCCTGTTTCCATCAAGGGCACAGCTCTCTCCACGATACTTATTTATCATTAAGCCGGAGCCGAATCGGGTGAATGGGGTATAAGCCCCGTTTTATAATCCGCGTCATCCTTCGTCTCTAATTCTGATGCGGCATAGGGGAGGTTTTGAGGGCTGTGGAGTAAACCTCCTCTGTTTCACTCAAGCAGTTCGGGAGTATTTTAGGCGACCGGACTGAACCCCCACCCGGTTACCAAGTACTGAAGATGCAAAGCGAAGCAGGAACTAACGCCGGCGAGTGCGGAGGCGGCCCGCTATGGGCACGCCATTGGTCTTTTAAAATGCTGGTGACAGTTTGCTTCTTCTTGCAGTGCGCCCTTGGAACCTTTCAGGGCGCGCAGGCTGCTCCGGGAGTGACGAACGCACCCAGCCAGAATGTGGCGACCAACCTCACTCCAGTCGGCTTGGCAGACATTTCCGGACAGGCGGAAGCTTCCTTTTCCGAGATTCATTCGATCGACACGCAGGCCAATTCAGATGTGGCGGTGGATGACATTGAACAAAAACTTCCATCGCTCGAGGAAGAGATCGGGGCGCGTTCCGAGGAAAATGCGCGCATTTTGGCCCACGGCAGTTCCCTGGAGCTATTTGGCCGGCTGGAAGGAGGGTGGAGAGGCCTCAGCCAGGAACTTGGGGATTGGAACCGGACCCTGAAGCGCCGAGCCCAGCAATTGGAAGCAAGCACGGAACACCTCCAGCAGGTGCAGAAGCGTTGGGAACTGACGCGAGAAGCAGAACAAAACAAAGTCCCCCAGGAGGTCTCCGACCGAATGACGCAGGTGGTCGAAGGGGCACGCAAATCGACGAAAGATGTGCAGGACGAACTCGCAAAGGTGCTGAAACTCCAAAGCCGAGTGACCGAGCAGGGGGCAAGGGTGAAAGAATCCATGGCTGCGATCGACCAGGCCCGGCAGCAAATCATGCGTCATCTGCTCATTCGAGATAGTCCTGCGCTGTGGAGCGGGGAGGTCCGGAGCAGTGAAACGCAACATCTGGCCGCGCAGAGCCAGAGTTCGCTGGCGCGCCAGTATCGAGAACTGCGTTCGTATTGGGCGCGAAAACGCGAAAGGCTGATCATCCAGGTTCTGGTCTTTTGCGGGTTGGCAATTCTGCTCTCGAGAGCACACCGCCGGTTGGCGGTTCGGAGCCTGACACAGGAGGATTTGGAACCGACCGCGCGCAGCCTCGGCGCGCCGGGGGCCAGTTCGTTGCTGATGTCGCTGCTACTTAGTCCGTGGCTTTACGATCAGGCGCCGAGACTCTGGTGGTCATTGTTGGGCATGGTCGCCCTGGTTCCCGCCATTATCGTTTTGCGGAGGCTGCTTGCCCGGCCTCTTTATGGCCTCATCAACGTGCTGGCGGCTTTTTACCTGCTCGACCAGCTGCGGTCGGTTGCCGCGGCTCAGCCGCTGCTTTGGCGTTTGTTGTTTCTGACCGAAACCGGAGTGGGCTGCTTGTATTGCTGGATTTTGCTCAAGGGCAGGGCAGTGGCCGGGCAGGATGCGCGGCCGCGGTTCGCCCGGGTTGCGGGCTTCGTGTTGCAAGCCGCGATGGCTTTGTTTGCGCTGGCTTTTCTCGCGAACATCGCCGGATACGGCCGCTTCAGCAGCCTGGTCGGCAACCTGGAGTTGTCCGCCTCCTACCTCGCGGTTGTGCTTTTCGCCGTCACGCGCGTGGCCGAGGCGACTCTGCGGGTGATTTTGAGAGCCACTCCCGTAGCCGAGTTTTCAATGGTCCGCCGTCGTGAGCCCACTCTCGAGTTGTGGACGCGCAAAACCGTCGGAATCGCTGCCGCATTTGCGTGGTTTCTTTTCGTTATCCAAAGACTTTCGCTGCGGGGTTCGTTCTCGGGCATCATCTGGGCGATCGTCAATACCCCTTTGGCCCTCGGCTCATGGCATTTCACCATGGGCCATGTTTTGATGTTTGCCTTCGTGCTCTGGGTCGCCTTTGCGATATCCCGAGTCTTGAGACTTGTGCTGGAAGAAGAAGTTTATGGTCATTTCAGGCTGGCTCCGGGACTCCATTACTCAATTTCTAAAGCGCTCCATTACCTGATTCTGCTGCTGGGCTTTCTGGTGGGGCTGGGGATGCTCGGGGTTGATCTCACGAAATTGACTATTGTTGCGGGCGCTTTTGGCGTCGGGTTGGGTTTCGGTTTGCAGAATATCGTCAACAATTTTGTTTCGGGGATAATCTTGCTGTTCGAGCGGCCTGTAAAGGTTGGAGATGTAGTGCAGTTGGAGGGCGGCGAAGGAGTGGTGAGGCGCATTGGGATTCGCGCCAGCATTGTTCGGACGACCAGCGGGTCGGAAATCATCGTGCCCAACGCCAAACTCATTTCCGATCCCGTCACCAACTGGACTTTTTCGCAAAGGCGCAGGTTGATTACCATGCCGATTTCGGTCGCCTCTGAAACCGAGCCGAGGAAGGTTATGGATTTATTGCGGAAAGTCGCCGGCGGTCATCCCCAGGTCTCGAAGGAAGGGCAGGTTCAGGCTTTGCTAACCAAGCTCAACGATGGCACCGCCAATTACGAGCTTAGGGCCTGGACCGATCAATCCGAAAACTGGGAGCAAGTGCGCAGCGACCTTTTCATGTCGATCAAATCAAGCCTCGCGGCCGAAGGAATTGCGATGCGGTGAGGTTCCCTGTTCAAACCACTATTTGCGATTCGCGGGGCAGGTTGGGACAGGATTAAGCGATTGGCGCAATCCCATGAGCTCAAGCCAGGTTGACAAGGCTCAATCTCCCCAGCCATTCTTCATCAATGACCCTTGCCATGCCAGGATCGTGCAACGAATCGGCGCGCCGTTACGTTGCCCGCCTCTTTCAAATCCTCTTCATCTCAGCGTTTACTGGTTCCGCGCTTGCCGCGGGATCCGATTGGCCCGAATTCCGCGGGCCAACCGAAGATGGCCACGTGCCGGCCACGGGTAACGGCAGCCAGGCTGGCATTCCCCTGAATTGGAGCGAGACGAACAACGTTGTGTGGAAGACCGCAATTCCCGATCGAGGCTGGTCGACACCTGTGGTCATGAACGGGCAGGTTTGGTTAACCACGGCCTCGGTCGATGGCCATGATTTTTTCGCGATCTGCGTGGACGCCGAGAGTGGCAAAATCAAATTCAACGAGAAGCTGTTCCACTGTGATCACCCCGAACCGCTTGGAAACAATGTCAATGCGTACGCCACACCCTCTCCGGTGATTGAGCCGGGCCGCGTTTACGTTCATTTCGGAAGCTACGGCACGGCGTGCCTGGACACGGAGACGGGCAAAGTGATTTGGCAACGAGACGACCTGCGCTGCCGCCATTACCGCGGTCCTTCTTCGTCGCCCGTTCTGTTCCGAGATTTGCTGATCCTGACTTTTGATGGCGCTGACCTTCAGTACCTTGCCGCGTTGGATAAGAAGACCGGCAAAACCGTTTGGAAAACCGATCGTTCGGCGGAATGGAATGACGCGGATGTGCCCGGGCAAGTGGCGCGCGACGGAGATTTACGGAAGGCCCATAGCACGCCCCTGATTGTTCAATTCGAGGGCCAAACCCAGTTATTAAGCACCGGGGCAAAGGCAGCCTACGCGTACGATCCCGTGACGGGCAAAGAACTATGGAAAGTTCATTTTCCAGCTTGGTCGGCGGCGCCGCGGCCGGTTTATGAAAACGGCACCGGGTTTTTTGTGACCGGGCACGGGCAGACCGAATTGCTGGCCGTGCGCCTCGGGGGCCAGGGCGACGTCACGGACAGCCACGTTTCGTGGAAATTCGATTCCGTGGTGCCCAGGACCGCTTCGCCCATTCTGATTGACGGGCTGCTGTACATGGTGAGCGACGACGGCGCCGTCACCTGCCTGGAAGAGAACACAGGCAAGCAAGTCTGGCGGTCTCGAATTGGGGGCACCTATGCCGCGTCTCCGATTTATGCCGACGGCCGGATTTATTTCTTCAGCCAGCAAGGCAAGACGACCGTAGTCAAGCCCGGCCGCTCGTTCGAAGCCCTGGCGACTAACTCCCTGTCGACCGGATTCATGGCTTCCCCGGCGGTTTCGGGCCATGCGCTGTTTCTGCGAACAAAAACCGACCTTTACAGGATCGAATAAACAGGATTGGCAGTCTTCCCCGACTCTGTCAGTCTGTAAGTGGTCGACCGATGATGACGAGCGATGTTGGGGCAGCGGCGGGCGCAGTCGCTTTGCCGCAGGAAAAGCTGAAGGTACTGCTGATCGAGCATGATCCGGGGTTTGCTCGTTACGCGGGAGAAATGCTCGCCCAGGCGCGAGACTTCGCCGCCGAGGTAGTCTCTATGCCGGACCTCGGTCAGGGACTCGTGGCGCTCGAAGCGGACCACTTCGATGTTGTCGTCATGGACATATCGTTGCCTGACGGAGCAGGTGTAGCGAACGTCGCGCTCCTCAGGGCGGAAGCTCCGCAGCTTCCGGTCATTGTTACCGGGGATTCCGATGACGGGACGGTCGCCTTGGAGGCTGTTCACGCCGGCGCGCACGATTACCTCGTCAAAACCCAGTTAACCCCGGTCTGGCTCGAGAGATCGCTCCGCTACGCCATCGAGCGGCATCGCATGGACCGCGCGTTGCTCGAAGCTGAGGAAAAATACCACGGCGTTTTCGACAATCTCGTCGAAGGAATTTTTCAAACCACTCCGGATGGCCGCTACTTGATGGCAAATGCCGCACTGGCGCGCATTTACGGCTATGACAGTCCGGAAGAATTAATCCAAAGCCTCACTGACATCAGCCGCCGGCTTTATGTCGATGAAGGCCGCCGGGACGAGTTTGTGCGGTTGATGCAACAAAACGATGTGCTCACCGAATTCGAGTCGCAAATTTTTCGAAAAGACGGCAGCACGATTTGGATTTCCGAAAACTGCCGCGCCATCCGCGACAGGAAAGGCCGGCTCCTCTACTACGAAGGAACCGTCGAGGACACCACCCAGCGCAAATTGGCGGAAGAGAAGCTCCGCCATTCCGAGGCGCTCTATCATTCGCTGGTCGAGACCTTGCCTCAAAACATTTTTCGTAAGAACCTCGAGTACCGCTTTACCTTCGGGAACCAGCAGTTTTGCCGCACCTTGGGTCATTCGCTCGATGAAATCGTCGGCAAAACCGACTTCGATTTTTTTCCGAAAGAACTCGCCGAAAAATATCAGCGCGATGACAAGCGTGTTCTGGAAACCGGTCAGCCTTACGAGACGGTCGAGGAACACCAGCCTCCGAGCGGCAACAAAATATATGTGCAGGTCGTAAAAACGCCGTTGCGCACCGCTGACGGAACAATCATCGGGCTGCAAGCGATTTTCTGGGACATCACCCAGCAACGAATGGCTGAGGAACGCATTCGAAAAGCCAACGCCGCCTTGGCCCAAAGCCGAAGGGAGTTGAGCGTCAAAAACCTCGAGATGGAGGACGACCTGAAGATGGCGCGTGAGATCCAGCTCACCATGCTGCCTCAACAGTACCCCTCGTTTCCACGGACCAACCTGGGCACGGACAGCGCTTTTCTGTTTACTCACCGCTATCTTCCAACCGGCAGCGTGGGCGGCGACTTTTTTACAATCTCGGCGCTCTCAGAAACGCAGGCCGCTGTTTTCCTGTGCGACGTCGCCGGGCATGGCGTCCGTTCTGCCCTGGTCACCGCCATGATTCGGGCCCTGGTCGAGGAGTTAAAGCCCCTCGCGAAGAACCCGGGCGATTTTTTGACGAAACTGAACGGCGACCTTTGCGCTATCCTGAGGCACACAGGAACACCGCTCCTGACGACTGCTTTTTACCTGGTTGCCGATTGGAAAAGCGGTGTGATGCTCTACGCCAATGCCGGCCACCCCAAGCCGCTCCATGTCCGTCGCAACGCGAGGCAGGTCGTCAACGTTCTCAATGCTTCGGGCAAAAGCCAGCCCGCTCTCGGCCTTATGGAGGATACGCGGTACCAGAGCTCGGAGATTCTCTTGTGCCCAAATGATTTGCTCCTGCTCTTCACCGACGGCCTGATCGAGGTGCAGAGCCCCAAGAGCGACCTCTACACACAGCAACTTCTGCACAACGCAGTCCAGCGTCTCATGCACCGGTCCTCTCCTGAGTTATTCGACGAGGTTCTCCGAGAAGTACGCGAGTTTTCCGGCGAAGCCCCATTTACCGACGACGTTTGCATGGTCGGCATGGAACTGGCCCCCGAATCCCCCAAAGGCAAGTGAGGTCCCTTCCGGTTTCTTAACTTCGCTTACGCGTCGACACGCAAAAGCCAAACCCTTACGCCTGGCGTTTTGCGATTTTGTCAAAAAAAGTTCACTCGATCGTAATAAAAGCTTTACTGCGGGGAAAATCCGGCTATGGTGATGGCGGGTCGACGAAGGCAGCCGACCCGGAATGGATCGGAAACAGACGTTGTTTATTCCTCCAATCGAAAGCCGAGCTCCTCGGCAGACCTTACAAAACTCCCCTCACTCCGTCTCCAGTCGCGTCGAATTGTCCCGGAATGCGACTTTTTCCGACCCATTGTATTCACGCTGTTGCCAAGGCATAAACCCGGTTGTAAAACCAAAAGAGGAGATTGTCCCAATGGACCTGCATCATCCTATCCTGCGAGAATTCCCGGAATACCGTGAGGTCATCCGGCGGCTCAAGGGCTCGAGCGACCACTTCCGAAGCGTCTTCGAGGAATACCATCGCCTCGACGATGAAGTTTATCGCATCGAAGAAGACATCGATTTCGCAACGGACCAGGAAATCGAGGAACTGAAGATGCGCCGAGCGAAGCTGAAAGATTACATTTACCACATCATCCGCCACGTGCCGGTTAATTGCCCGAGCACCGAAGCGGTTGGGCTTGTCGCCCACTAACATTTCTGCAGGACAGGACCGGCGCCCCCGGGCGCCGGAAACAAGCCGCGCGAAAACTTCTGCCGGCAGATAGCAGTTTCTTTTCCTCAACCAGGGCCGTAACCGCGAGCCGCCGGTCAGGCCGCCACAACTCTTACCGCTCGCGATTGGGCGGCGCGTTTCCTCTGGTTTTCGTCGAGTATCTTCTTTCGCAACCGTAGGTTTTTCGGCGTCGCTTCCACATACTCGTCAGGCCCGATGTATTCCAACGCCCTTTCGAGGGACATTTTCAGCGGCGGGTTGAGCTGAATGCCTTTGCCATCGCCTTGCGAGCGCATGTTCGTCAATTTCTTGGCTTTGCAGGGATTGACGGGAATATCGTTTTCACGGGCGTTTTCACCGACGATCATGCCTGAATAAATTTTTTCTCCCGGCTCAACCATCAGGCGCCCGCGCTCCTGGATCATGTTTAACGCGTAAGCCATGGCTTCGCCGCTCTCCATGCTGACCAGCGACCCGTTTTTGCGGGCCGCGATCTCGCCGCGGTCCGGGCCGTATTCGTGAAACAAGTGGCTCATGACTCCCAGACCCCGAGTTTGGTTCACAAGATCGGTTTCAAATCCAATCAGCCCCCGGGTTGGGACGAGCGCTTCAATGCTCACTTCTTC
The DNA here is from genome assembly GCA_035294005.1 of Verrucomicrobiia bacterium. Lineage (GTDB taxonomy): Bacteria > Verrucomicrobiota > Verrucomicrobiia > Limisphaerales > UBA8199 > JANXQE01. Next base: position 14,994 of record DATGLT010000186.1, on the reverse strand, counting down.
GCCATGATGGCTCATGTTGGTGATCTCCGCCTTTCGGCCTGCGAGATTCTCCATCACTGAGCCCATGGCTTCCTTTGGGATTTCCAGGAATAATCGCTCGATCGGCTCGAGAAGGTTTCCGTCTTTGTCTTTCCGATAAATCACTTCGGGCCGCGAAACCAGCACTTCATAACCTTCGCGTCGCATCTGCTCAACCAGAATGGCAATTTGCATTTCGCCACGGCCGCTCACGTTGAAAATGTTGGGCGCTTCCGTTTGCTCGATGCGAATTGCGACGTTGGTCCGCACTTCTTTTACCAGGCGTTCCCAAATGTGCCTGGCGGTCACCAGTTGGCCGTCGATGCCGGCCAGCGGACCATCGTTGACGGCGAACTGCATCTGGATCGTAGGCGGATCAATCGGAACGAAGGGCAGGGGAGCCCGCTCTTCAGTGTCGGTGATGGTTTCCCCGATGAACACGTCCTCAAACCCGGTCAAACCGACCACATCCCCGGCGTGGGCTTCAGGAATCTCGATCCGCTTAAGCCCTTCGAAGTGGAAAATGGCCGTGATCTTGGATTTGCTCTTCTGGCCATTCCCATGGATGCAGACGAAACTGTCGCCGAGTTTGACTTTGCCACTGTAAATCTTGCCGAAGGCGATTCGGCCCAGGTAATCGGAATAATCCAGATTGGCGACCAGAAGCTTGAATCCTTCCCCCGCATGGGCGCGGGGCGGCGGGATGTGCTTTATAATCGCATCAAAGAGCGGTTCCATTGTGCCGCTGACGTGCTTGAGGTCCACCTTGGCATAGCCCTCCTTGGCGCTGGCGAAAATTACAGGGAAATCCATCTGCTCGTCGGTGGCGTGGAGCGAAACGAAAAGATCCCAAACGGCGTCAAGCACCTTATGCGGATTGGCGTTGTCCCGGTCAATTTTGTTGATGACCACGATCGGTTTGGCGCCGGCTTCGAGGGCTTTGCGCAGCACGAACCGGGTTTGAGCCTGGGGGCCGTCCGCCGCGTCCACGACCAGGAGCACCCCGTCAATCATATTCATGATCCGCTCGACCTCTCCGCCGAAATCGGCATGGCCTGGAGTGTCCACAATGTTGATGTGGTAATCCTTGTATTTGAAGGCGGCGTTTTTGGCTCGAATTGTAATCCCCTTTTCGCGCTCGAGATCCATCGAGTCCATGATGCGTTCCTCGGTGGCAATCGCCTGGTTGGCCCTGAACGTGCCAGACTGCTTCAGCAAGCAATCCACCAGCGTGGTCTTCCCATGGTCGACGTGCGCAATAATCGCGATATTCCGTATGTGCTGCATGATGTAAAACTGATTGAAAGGAGGATCCCGTTCGGATGAATTGGCATCCCAGCCCTTGCTAATCGAGCCGGTTAGTCTGCCTTGAATATCCAAAACGTCAAGCCGGCATTTTCGCCATTTTGTCTTTAGGCGAGAATCGGCTCGATGACCTTCCCGAAAACGTCGGTAAGGCGAAATCTGCGGCCCTGGTATTTGTAAGTGAGCCGCTCGTGGTCGATCCCCAGCAGCCTCAACATCGTTGCGTGGAAATCGTGAACGTGAACAGGGTCTTTCACGATGTTGTATCCGAACTCGTCGGTTTCTCCAAGAACTGTCCCCGCCTTGACCCCGCCGCCGGCCATCCAGATCGTAAAACAACGCGGATGATGATCACGCCCGTAGTCATCGGCCGTGAGCTTGCCCTGCGAATAATTAGTCCGGCCAAATTCGCCGCCCCAAATGACGAGAGTATCCTCGAGCAAACCGCGTTGCTTCAAATCCGCAACCAGCGCCGCGGCCGGCTGATCGGTTTCACGACATTGATTTGCGATCCCTTTTGGCAGATTGCCGTGCTGGTCCCAGCCCTGGTGATAGAGTTGAATGAACTTCACCCCTTTTTCAGCGAGGCGCCTGGCCAGCAGGCAATTGGAGGCGAACGTCCCCGGCTTGCGCGAGTCTGGCCCATACATCTCAAACACGCTGTCGGGTTCGCGCGAATTATCAACGACCTCGGGAACGGAGGTTTGCAACCGGAACGCCATTTCGTACTGGGAAATGCGAGCGTCGATTTCAGGGTCGGCCAGTTGTGCTTTTTGAAATTGATGAAGCTCCTGCAAGCGGTCGAGCATCAACCTGCGGCTTTGGCTGCTGACGCCCGCCGGATTATCCAGGTACAAAACCGGTTCTTTGCCGGACCTGAACTGAACCCCCTGGTATTCGGAAGGCAGAAAGCCGCTGCCCCAAAGCCTGGCGTAGAGTGGTTGATCGACCTTGCCGGGAGTAATCAGAACCACAAAGGCGGGCAGGTTCTGGTTGTCGGTGCCAAGGCCGTAACTCAACCACGAGCCGATGCTGGGCCGGCCGGAGAGTTGCGACCCGGTCTGCATGAAGGTAATGGCCGGATCGTGATTGATGGCCTCCGTGTACATGGAACGGACAAAACACAGGTCGTCCACGACCTTTGATGTGTGTGGCAGGAGTTCGCTGACCCACGCGCCCGCTTTCCCATATTGTTGAAATTTGTAGATGGACCCGGCCAGCGGAAGCACCGCCTGGTTGCCCGACATTCCGGTCAGTCTTTGACCCATTCGCACCGATTCCGGGAGGTTCTGGCCGTTGCGCTCGTTGAGCACCGGTTTGTAATCGAACGTTTCCAGCTGAGATGGCCCGCCGGCCATGAACAAGTAAATGACCCGCTTGGCTTTCGGCGCGAAATGCAGCGAACTGAGAGTGCCCCCGTGACTCGGATTGGGGATCTCCTCGCCGCGGGCGCGCAGCGGGTTGAGCAAGTGGGCGAGGGCGATGCCTCCGAGACCCATGCCAAAACGATTCAGGAAATGCCGACGTGACAATCCGGCGGCGGGCAGCGGCCCCGTGCACAATGGCAAACCCGGCGGCCCGGCAGGTGGGTTGGAAAACGGCTGCTTCATCTTTCAGTTATGAATTCGTCCAGGTTCATCAGCGCACTGGTGAGCACGGACGCAGCGGCGACGCGCTCGGCGGGAAGGGTTTTGTTCGGCGGACGATCTCCAATCGCGAGATATCGTTCGGCCGCATCATGAGCGTTGGAAAAATAGGCCAGCTGTTCGTCATAGAGTTGGCGCAGGAGGGCCAATTCGCGCGGCTGAGGCCGGCGCCCGGTCGCCAGGCGAAATCCGCGCTCGATACACGCGTCAACATCTCCGCCGCACTCGGCGACTAACCGCTCAGCCAGCACACGACCGGCCTCGATGAACTGCGGGTCATTCAGCAGCACCAGCGCTTGGAGCGGAGTGGTGGTGGTTTCGCGGCGCGCCGTGCAGACTTCGCGCGTAGGGGCGTCAAACGCAACCATTGTCGGCGGCGGCACGATGCGTTTCCAGAACGTATAAAGGCTGCGACGGTAAAGCCCCTCGCCTTTGTCTTGAACGTAATGACTGGCCGTGCCGGATTGCTCCCACAATCCATCCGGTTGATACGGCCGGGCGCTGGGTCCCCCAACCCGGCTCGAAAGCAGTCCACTCACGGCCAGCGCATTGTCCCGGATCTCTTCCGCCCGCAGACGGTGTTTCGGTCCCCGCGCCAAAAGCTGGTTCTCGGGATCCCTGGCAAAGAGATCGGGGCTCGCCACCGAGGTTTGCCTGTAGGTAGCCGACATCACAATGAGCTTGTGCAACGCTTTGAGGTCCCAACCCTGCTCCATAAAGGTTGCGGCCAGCCAATCCAGCAACGCCGGATGCGTTGGCAATTTGCCCTGTGTCCCAAAGTCCTCCTCCGTTAAAACGAGCCCCCGGCCAAAATGCATTCGCCATGCGCGATTGACCGCAACTCGCGCGGTCAGCGGGTTGCGCGGGTCCACGATCCATTTGGCAAGGCCAAGCCGATTTCGCGGCAGCTTCGGGTCGAAAGTGAATATCTTCTCCGGCGGTCCCGGTTCTACCGGCTCGCCGTGCGCGTCGTAGGCCCCGCGTTTCAACAAGTAGGTGGGGCGCCGCACGGGCATTTCGTTCATCACCATGATCTCGCTGACGTCGTCGACCAGTTCATTTTCGGCGTTTCGCAAGTCGTGCAGGGCGTTCTGGCCAATCTTTCGCGAGACATCGAAGCGGCTCAGATAATAAGTTAGCAACGTTTGACGGTCGGCCTGGGGCAGGTCGCCCGGCGCCGCCACGAGGCGCACTTCTTCCGGCACCAGGCATCGGTCAAAGACCTCGAATTGATCGATTAATCCATTTTTAAAACCCGAATCCCGGAATCGCCCGCCCAATGTTAGTTGAACCTCCTCGACGTCCTTATCCCCCCACTCCGCGCGATGCACAATGTCCTTGTACAAGTTGTCACGGACGGTTTGCAACGGCAGTGCTCGCCCGTTGAGATAGATGCGCAGGCCGGAGGCGTGACTCGATCCGTCGTAGGTAATTGCCAGGTGCGACCACTGGTTCAGCGGAAGTTCTTCGGCCGCCTTGACGCGGAGCGCATTGCCCGGCCAGAAATGGATCAGCCCGAAACTTGGGACGCCGTTCTCCAGCAGCAATTCATACCCGCGGCTGCCCGAATCTGTCCACGAACGAGAACGGTGGAACACCACGGCGCGTTCCTGCCGCTCGGTCGGCTTTAGCCAAAGGCCGAAACTGAACGGATCGGTGCGGTGAAAAGCGCCCACTCCTTTACAAACCACGGCATTGTCGCCGCTAAACTTCAAGGCCTGCCCATATTTGCCGCCATCAAGGCCAGGCCCTTCCATCAGGACAGCCTGGTTTGTCCCGATCGAATCGGGACTGACGTTGTTTGCGACCTGGTCGAAAGCGAAGGCGGCAACGGGCACTGGCCGTTGAATGCGGCCCGATCCAAATGTGAGCCATGCACGGAACGCGAAATCCGACTCTGCCTGCGGGTGCTCCAAAGCGTTCTCCTTCTCCTGGATTTGCTCCCTAAGCTGGTTATGTTTTGCCTCCTGTCCCGGCTTGTAGAGCAACAGGGACGGGCTTGGAGTCGCCTGTGTGAAGTGCGAGTAAAGACCCGATTCGTCAATGTTGTTGAAGAATGCCGACATTCGGTAGAAATCTTTCTGCGAGATGGGGTCATACTTGTGGTCGTGGCACCGGGCGCACCCGAGTGTCAGTCCCAAAAACGCCGTGCCTGCGGTCGAAACCCGATCAGAAACGTATTCGATCCGGAACTCTTCCTCCACGCTGCCGCCTTCATTGGTTTGGCGATGAAGCCGATTGAATGCGGTAGCCAGCACCTGGTCGTGTGTGGGCGAGGGAAGCAGGTCGCCCGCGAGTTGCCACACGATGAATTTGTCATATGGCAGATTTTGGTTGAACGCGCGGATTACCCAGTCCCGCCAGGGCGACATATCGCGCGCCACGTCGTTCTGGTACCCGTACGTGTCGGCAAACCGCGCCAAATCCAGCCAATCATTTGCAAGGTGCTCGCCATACGCGGGCGAGGCGAGGAATTTGTCGACTACTCGCTCGTAGGCGTCTGGAGATGCATCACCCAGAAAGGCGTCGATCTCCTCAAGGCTCGGCGGAAGTCCGCGCAAATCGAAGCTTAACCGCCGAATCAATGTTTCGCGTGAAGCTTCGGGTGAGAGGGACAACCGTTCTCGCGCCAGGTTATCGATGACGAACGCGTCGATCGAATTGAGTTCTCCCGTCGTCCGTCGGGCCGGCACGGCCGGCTTCTGAACCGGAATGAAAGCCCAGTGCGGTTGGTACTCGGCTCCCTGCTCAATCCAGCGCGTTAAAACCTGTTTTTCTTCCTCGCTAAGCGTCAGGTTGCTCGCTGCGGGCGGCATTCGCTCGTCCTCGTCAGTGCTGGTGATCCGGCGCACCAATTCGCTTTGTTCGGGGTGGGAGGGCACAATGGCGCGGCTCGGTTTGTCGGTGGCGCGCACCGCGTAGGCGCTCTCGGCGACATCGAGGCGAAGCTTGCCTTTACGCGCCTTTTCGTCAGGACCATGGCACTTGAAGCAGCGATCCGCCAAAATCGGGCGGACCTGGAAATTGAAATCGACCTTGTCGGGTTCGCTCGCCGAGCAAAGGCAATGGGTGAGATAAAAGGCCAGAGAAACAAAAAAGACAACCCCGCGAGAGGACGGCGCGGATGTTTCAGGGTGGCTTTTGTCCAGCATTAGCCTGAATGTACGCAGTCGTTCCGGCCTTTACAAGTGTCCGGGACGCGTGCGCGCCTCGAGTTGCCGGGAAAACTCTTTTCTCCCGGGTCGGCTATGGTCCGCCGTCAGAGTTCGAAGTCCGCTTCAGCTTCTTATTTCGCCTTCGTACTGCACCATGGTCTGCAGATAACGTTCCTGCGACCCATTGGCCGCCGCGGCCACGATGACCTGGCCGTACGGTTGCCATCCTTCTGCCAGGAGCTTGGCGACCTCGTTTTGAAGCGTTTGGGGATCCGAACTTGAGGCAAGGTGGTAGCGTTTGATTCTCATGGGGCTGGTCACCAGCCTACGCCTTTGCCGGAGGGCAGCAACAACAAAGAAGGCGGTCTGAATCGGATCCTGCTTTTGTATTTCAAGCGGCTTTGTTACGCTGCTCTTTTAACCACGAACGCAGTTGAACTCTGCCCAGAGCCTCTCTGAACAGTATGCAGATACAAACCTATTGGACGAAGTTGAAATCAAACTGGCCAAGCCTGAGAACCGTCGTGTTGGCGTGTGCCGTCGGTGCCAGCCTGGCATCGGCCCCCGCCTGCAGAGCCGACCGTGATGCGCAGACAACCAACTCGGATAATCTTTTTGAGGGAAGATGGGATTTGACCATACATCCACGTGCTGGCCGGCCCCTGCCGTCCTGGATCGAGTTGCAACAGACCAATACCGGGTGGAGCGCGCGTTTCGTTGGGCGCTGGGGGAATGCGCGGCCACTCCCACGTATCGAGGTGCGGGATCATCACCTCCAGTTCACCTCTCCGGCCGCACAGGAAGGCAGCAAGACAGACCTGGATTTCGAGGGCGATCTTATCGGGGACCGCTTAAAGGGCACTGCCAAGGGCCCGGATGGCGAGCCTTGGACATGGACAGGCGTCCGGGCCCCTGAATTAAAAGCTTCCGCCGGTTACAAATGGGGCAAGCCCATTCAGCTTTTCAACGGCCGCAGCTTCGCGGGTTGGACGTTCGACAACCCGGCAAAGGCGTCCAGTTGGGTTGTCGAGAATGGGTCTCTGGTCAACACGTCGGCCGGATCCAACCTTGCCACCCGCCAAACCTTCAATGATTTCATACTCCATATCGAGGTCAACTGTCCCCCTAACGCCAACAGCGGAATCTACCTGCGCGGCCGTTACGAGGTTCAGGTCGAGGACGATTCGGTCGAGGAGCCACCCAGTCATCATATGGGAGCCGTGTACGGATTTCTTGCGCCCACTCCTGAACAGCCGCGGCGGCCCGGTGTTTGGCAAAGCTTTGACATTACCCTGATTGGACGGCGGGTGACAGTCGTCCAGAACGGTCAGACGATTATCGATCAGCAGGAGATTCCCGGCATTACCGGGGGAGCCATCGACAGCAACGAGGGCTTGCCCGGTCCGATTTACCTTCAGGGTGATCACGGAGGAATTGCCTACCGAAACATTGTTTTGACCCCTACCAAGCGCTAGCCCCAGTTCAACCAATTCCTCGCCCGTAAACGGTTCGCTCCCCGATGACGAAGAAATCTCACCGCAAGCGCGCCGGCAAACCCGCGGCCAAAACCGTGGTTGCTCCCGAACCGGCTCCCGTTCAGGCGCAGACAATCCTGAAGCAACCCGAACCAGGTCCCGAGCCGGTTTCCGCAGGGATCTCTCCTCGCCTTCTTGCAGCCGTTTGCTTGCTGCTCGCCGGCCTGAACTTCGCGACGTTTTGGCCGGCTCGATCGCACGAATTCCTGTTCTACGACGACCCTGAATTCATCACCGAGAACGCCCAGATCCAATCCGGACTTAACTGGACCACGGTCCGGTATGCGTTCACGAAGATCCTGGTGGGCAATTGGCACCCGGTGACAGTTTTGTCCCATGCCTTGGACTGTCAGCTCTTTGGGGTGAACCCGAGCGCCCATCACCTGGTGAGTGTTACGTTGCACGCGATCAACGCCGTCCTTCTGTTCCTGCTGATTCGAGCCATGACCGGGGCTGTTTGGCGCGGCGCGCTTGTCGCCGCCCTGTTCTCTTTGCACCCGTTGCGTGTCGAGTCCGTTGCCTGGATTGCCGAGCGCAAGGACTTGCTTTGCGGCGCGTTTTTCCTCCTCACCGCCTTGGCTTATGCCTCTTACGCGAAACGCCAACGCGATTTGGATTGGAATGCGCCCTTCGCGCAGAGGTGGCGCACCGGCCTGAGATTCTATATTGGTTCACTCCTGTTTTTCGCGTTGGGCCTGATGAGCAAACCGATGCTGGTGACCCTGCCGTTCGTTCTGCTACTTCTGGATTATTGGCCGCTATGCCGTTTCAAAGAACCACTGGCTCGGCACTCATTCCCATTGCTGCTGGAAAAGATACCATTCCTGATCCTGTCGGCCGCGATGTCCTTCCTTACCTTCCTTGCTCAAGAACATGCAGGGGCAACCGATATCGTCCGGAATGTGTCTGTGCCTGAACGGCTGGCAAACGCATTTACGAGCTATGTCCGGTACCTGGGGAAAGAAATCTGGCCTGCAAATCTCGCAATTATCTATCCCCACCCGGCGCGACACTACTATCTGTCGGACCAATGGCCCGGGTGGGAGATAGTCGCCGCGTTCCTGTTGGTCGTTTTGGTTTCGTGGCTGGCGGTCCTGCAAGCGCGGCGCCGGCCGTACTTCGCCGTGGGATGGTTTTGGTTTCTAGGAACCCTGGTTCCTGTCATTGGACTGGTGCAGGCCGGCGAGCAGTCCATGGCCGACCGCTACACCTATCTGCCATCGATTGGTCTTCTCCTTGCCCTGGTTTGGTGGGTTGGCGATGTTGTGGAAGAGCGTTTCCATATTCCCCAATGGAAAATCCCCGCGTTTGCCGCCGTCGCCCTCGTTCCGGTCCTGGTTGGCCTCACGCGTCATCAACTTCAGTTTTGGCACAATTCGTTAACCCTCTTCTCGCACGCGGTTGATGTCACCGCTGACAATCCATCGGCGCAGTTCGGGGTGGGCATGGGACTGCTGGAAGAGGGGCTTCCGAGCCGTGCGATGGTCCGATTCAGGGTGGCCCTTGCGATCGATCCCACCTACGGGAGGGCCCACTACACCATGGCCCAGTTATTGAGAATGCAAGGTAACCTCCAGGCGTCGGCAAATGAATACCAGGCCGCTCTGCGGCTTAATCCCGCCGACGTGCGGGCCTTGGTTAATCTCGCCGGCGTCTTGCCTCTGCTTGGCCAATACGAGCGTGCGTCTGAGCTCCTCAAACAGGCCTTGAAGGTCGACCCTCAGTCAACCGAGGCGATGAACAACCTGGCGTGGCTTTTGGCGACCTGCCCCGACCCGGCGCTACGCAACGGCGCCCGCGCCGTGGAGCTGAGCGAGCGCGCCTGCCGACTCAGTGATTTCCGGCAACCCGCCTTAATTGGGACCCTCGGCGCCGCCTACGCCGAGAGCAGCCGCTTCCGGGAGGCCATTGATGCCGCAACCCGGGCCGCCGCGCTCGCCATTAAATCCGGAGACACCAATTTAGCTCAAAGGAATCAAAAGTTGATCGGCCTTTACCAGTCAGGCAAGCCGTACCACGAACCTCACGCTTTGCGAATTCAGCATAGGTGACCCGCACATGGCCTAAGCCTGGCCTAAGCCACCGAGGTGAAGCGGATCTGCTTTGGCGCATCAACTTCAAGAGAACTCCCGGAGTCCCGATAACAAGAGATGCTTTGACAGCGCCCGGCGATTCCACCCAACTTATCAATGTGCGCACTGCGACCTGGCTACTTCTTATTTCCGGTTTGGCGACATTCACGTTATCTGCTGAAACTCCTGATGCGTTCAGTCTTTGGGAAAACGGCGCGCTGCGCGGTGCCAACGTCATGCAGAAACAGTGCACGATCGAGGACTTGCGCGTTCTGCGGCGTTGGGGCGCTAACCTGGCAGAAATACCAGTCTCAGATATTTATGCGCCAACACCGCCCTACGCGTTTCAGCCCGAGAACCTGGCCAAGCTGGATCGCGCCGTTCAAGCGGCCGAGGAAGCGCACCTTTATGTCGCGTTGACGTGCCGCGAAGGCCCGGGCCGGGCTGATTTTGAGCGCAGCCATGAAATCTGGCGGGAAGCTCCGGCCCAGGATGCTTATGCCCGGATGTGGCGTGAAGTCGCTTCCCACTACCGTGGCCGCGCTTCCATCGTCGGCTACGACCTGATGTGCGAGCCACACCCCGATGACGACGCAAAACAACCACTCGGGGATTGGAACGCCCTGGCGAAGAAAATTTCCCTCGCTATTCGTGAGGTTGACCCCAAGACACCGATCCTGATCAACTCCAGCGGTTGGGCCTATCCTCAGTTGTTCGATTCCCTAGTGCCGACCGGTGACCCTCGCACCGTCTATGTCGTGCACTTTTACGATCCGCATTACTATACTCATCAGAAGCCGGCCGAAAAAATCGCTTACCCGGGATTCCGCGTGCCCTGGGAGCACGACGGTGCCTGGGATAAAGCGACGTTAGAGGCTCGGTTGAAACCGGTTTTAATGTTCCAGCGCAAATATCACGTGCCCATTTTCGTGGGCGAATTCGGTTGCGCACGGTACGCTCCTGGGGCGGAGGAGTGGCTCCGTGATCAAATCGAGCTCTACGAGCAATATCGTTGGTCGTGGGCTTATTGGGCGTTTCGCGAATGGGATGTGATGAACATCGAGCGCACGAGTGATGCCGCCGATAAGGTGAACCATGCTGACACGCCTCTCTTGCGCCTCTTCAAAACTTACTTCGCCAAGGACAAGCAGTTCCTCATCGGCGAATGAACTTCAAGTCGGTTGCAGGTTCTCCCACTCAGGGGCAAGCGGCTCGGGATCTGGCAAAGAATCGCAGGTTTCCGCGGTTATCAGGCGCAGTTGCCACAGCGCTTTTCTGCTCCCGGATCACGGCTTGAAAAGTCGAAAGAATCGGGTGTTGGTCGCATTGAGTGTCACGGAAAAATTGGTGGCAACTATTGATGGGGTATTGGTGACCGGCTGCCATGTCGAGCCGACGAGAGCCGCGGCTGATTCCAGGTTCCATCCGACCGCGTTGGTTGTCCACGAAATCGTCGCTAGCTGTGGAGCCGCGCTGCGGATGGCCAGGTTGTAAGGCCCGAACCCGGGCGGAATCTGCAAAATGAAATTTCCGAACGTTTGCTGGGAGAAGTCGTAGAGGCCGACACGGCCCGAGGCATAGGTGCTGCTGGAATCGACGAGCGAGGTTATGGCATTGGTTGAGCCGTTTATGAAAGCGGAATATTGGTTGCCGATAACCTGGACACGCAGATGGATGTTTTCCACACCGGGATTGGTAATGACATTGAAGACCTCGTTGAGCTTCGGCGGATTATTGTAGTTGGCATCGGTAATTACATGCCAATACATCGAGGTACCGGCATTTCCTCCGCGGTTCCCGCTACCCCAGCCGTTGCCGCCGGTAACCAGCAAAACGCCGTTCGTGCCCGAAGCATCGGAGCGCAGCCAAATCCCTCCGTCAGCCACCTGATCGACATCCACGTCGACCGTAAAATTCTGAAGCACAAACGGCAGACTGCTAAAGGTGGCCGGGTTGTTGTTTGGTTGCGTCGCAAAATAAACCCCGTTGCTTGCCGTCCACGCTCCGCGCAAATTGCTCCAGGACGAAGATGGCCCGCCTTGAAAGTTGTCGGAGAAGATGACTTGGGAATGCGCCTCGGCGAGAGAAAAGCCGAGAAGAATTACTGCGACTCCCCGCAAAACGCAAATCCTGGCGTCCTTCATATGAGTGAACCTTACAATAATGAATAGTTACATGGATGTCAAAGCAGGTCAGGACCTTGAGGATTTTGACTGCTCCTCCAAAGGTAGAGCCGAGAGTGCGCAAAGCCAGGTGCATACCCGCGCGTGTTTACCGGCATTCTCCGATTTCGGTTGCAAGGGTATTGCCCAGGACGACGGGGTTGCGCTCAAACCTGCCTGGCGCACAATGAGCCCTCGCTCGGACTCCTGCGGATAGGCGAGAAGGGACGGCGCCGCCTGGGTGCTTGGCTAAAATTGTGTCGGATTCCACGTTTCTGCGGCGATACCTTTAAAAATGGCAATGAGCGACTGGGAACTATTGCAGGATTACTGCCAGAACGGCTCCGAGGAGGCGTTTGCAGAGGTGGTGAACCGACATTTGGACTTGGTATATTCGGCTGCTCTGCGTCAAGTCCGCTCCTCGGAAGCCGCTCAGGATGTAACCCAATCGGTTTTTTTGGACTTGGCCCAAACCGCAAATCGGCTCAAGCGTGACACTATTCTACCAGCATGGCTTTACGAGGTGACTCGCCGCACCGCCATTGATCTGATTCGCAAGGAATCCCGTCGCCGATCCCGGGAGCATACACTTTTAGAGATGACTGATATGAATCCAGGCTCTTCCGATTGGACCCAAATCGAAGCGTTGTTGGATCAAGGGATGGGCTCGCTCAGGCCAAAAGATCGGGCCGCGCTCTTGCTGCGTTACTTTCAAAACAAGAGCTTACGAGAGGTGGGCCAGAGTCTGGGCCTTTCAGAAGATGGATCGCAAAAGTGCGTCAGCCGCGCTACTCAACGGCTGCGGCTCTTTCTTTCTAAACGCGGGGTAACAGTCGGCACCAGCGGATTGGTTTTGGCGCTGACCGCCAACGCCGTCAAGTCGGCCCCGATCGGGCTGGGTTCTCTCGTCTGTTCAACATCGGTCCTTTCAGTAGCCGCAATGCATCAGGGCCACAACCTTGGGTGTAACCAAAGCCATAGCTATGACAACCATACAAAAACTCTCCATCGGCACCGTCCTCGCCGCGGCCTTGAGCGCGGGAATCTATGAGACGCATAGGGCTTTGCGCTTGCAAGCCCGGGCCTTTGAATTGGAGCAGCAACAGGCCCCGCTAGCTGATGAACTGCTGCAGTTGCTCCACGCACAACAACAGGCCACTGGAAGGCTGCAACAGGCACAACAGGAACTGGAGCAACTGCGTCGTGCTGCCGCGGAATTACCCAAACTGCGCGGCCAGTTGGCTCTGTTGCAGCTCGATTCCATTGAGTTGGCCAAGTCCAGAACTGCAGGAAACGGCACCAATTCTGACACGGGCGAAATTACTGCGGCCTCATGGCTGGCCCGAGCGGATCAACTTCGGCAGGCATTTCAGCGATTCCCCGAGAGGAGCATTCCCGAAGTTCAACTACTGACCCAGCAGGACTGGCTGGATGCGGCCAAGGATAAACTGGAATCTGATGAGGATTATCGGAAAGCGATGGGCCGAGTGCGCAACGCTGCCGAGGACAAAGTGGCCGGGTTGGTGCAGCCAGCCTTGGAACAATACCTCAAGGCCAATGGTGGAACTTTTCCTACGGACTTAGCCCAACTTCAGGACTATCTCAAGACGCCTCTGGATCCCGCGATTTTACAACGATTTGGCATTTTTCCCGCCGACGCGGTTCCGAATGTGCGCGTGGGTGGAGATTGGATCATTACGCAAAAAACGTTCGTGGATCCCGCTTACGACACGCACTTCGTTATCGGTCCCAATGGACACGGCACAACCTCCTACAACCAGACTCCGCTTGACACATTGATGCCTGCGCTCCAGGCGTTTTCCGCAGCGAATGGAGGCCAAACCCCAACGGAGCAATCGCAATTGCAGCCCTACATCACGACCTCCGACCAACAAGCGGCTCTGCAAAACTTAAGCCGAAGCTCGGCGACTTCGAACACTCACTGAGTCAGAGAGGTTCCGGCCAACATTTGCTCCACATTTCGGTCGCCTCCTGCTGCCCCTCCAAACGCGGCAGTGGGACCCGGGCAAGCGGGTGGTGTGCTTCACGCTGCTCCAAAATCGGGAATGTTCCCGCTGGGACCCCCCACCGGACGTTAGCACTGACACGAATTCCTCAGTCCTGAGGAGTGAGTTCCGTCCGCGTCCTAACCAATTTTAATGGAAAAGTGGTGGCTGGGGGCGGAATTGAACCGCCGACTCGATTCACCTTTTTTAAGAATGGAGAAATGAGGTATTTATAGGTTTTCGATCAGTGGGATCTTGAACTTTTTATTCCCAGTTTTATTCTCACTTTTACATTATGGCTAGCGTGACAAAAAGACCCGGCTCCCCGTTTTATTACGCCTGTTATACGGGCCGGGACGGAAACCAACTCAAAAAGTCGACCAAAACGTCTGACCGCCGCAAGGCGCTTGGAATCGCTGTGGAACTCGAGAGGGTCGAGATGCAGACCCGGCAAGGGGCCCTTACAACGAACCAGCTCCGCAAGATTTTGAGTGATGTTTCAGAAAAGGTTACCGGTGACGCCCTTTCGGTGCCAACGGTCGAAGGGTATCTTGATGACTGGCTGAAGGCAGTGGCGACACGGATTGAACCGCTTACGCTCGTTCGCTATACAGGCACCGTCACCCTGTTCGTGAAAGGGCTCGGGGCCAAATCCAAGCAGCCGGTTACGTCAATCACGCCGCAGGATATCGAGCGGTTTCTAACATCCCGTCTGACTGCGGGCTGCGCCCCCAAAACAGCCATTGTTGATTTGAAGACTCTAGGTTCTGCGTTCCGCCGGGCGGAGGCTTACGGTATCATTCTCAAGAACCCCGTGGCTGCGGTGCGGCCACCAAAAGAGGAAACTTCTGAGCGCGCCACCTTTACCCAGGATGAGGTTGAAAAACTTCTCGATGCCTCGCCGAATGTCGAATGGCAGACGCTCATAATGTTGGGATATTTTCTTGGGGCGCGGTTGAGCGACTGTGTGAACATGCGTTGGGAAAATGTCATGGCACCCCAAGGAGTGATTGTCTACGCACAGAAAAAGACAGGCAAAAAGGTTGTCGTGCCGATGCATTTCCACGTCATTAAGCATCTGAAACACATCTCTCA
>DATGLT010000185.1:0-26653 GCA_035294005.1 Verrucomicrobiia bacterium | reverse complement strand
CAGGCCTGGCAAGTTCCGCCCATCCGGATTTCGTCCATATTCAGTAGAACGCTTCTGGGCTGCAAATGTTCCGCCAATAATTTCACCTCGTGATCGACGATCTGGTAAACCTCGGGTTCGGCCATGCAAATTGTGACCTGTGAGTCGTTGATGATCATCGAGTGGTACCAACTCATCCGAAGCCGATCCCCGTCATGGATCCGGCTCCCGGACGCAATTTTTAATGGCAGCGCTTGTTTGTCATCGGTAAACGGATTCAGCTGCGGATCGACCAACGGCAGGTAATCTTTGCCTTCCTCGTAGGTGGTCGAACCATCGGCGCTTTGAACTTTGACCGGCGTGCCCGGCCGCCGCAGGACGTTTACCGGCCCAATTTCCTCAACGGTCCAATCATCCAACCAGAACTTCCCTGCTTTAGCGCCCCACACTCCGGCATACAGGTTTACTTTCTCGAAGTTCAGGCTGTTAAACACCAAGGAGAGCTTTTGCCAGTCGCCCGTGGGCTGGATGTGGAAATCGCGCGGGGCAAGCGCCCGATCCCCGGCTAAAACCTGCACCCGGAACGAATTGGCCGGCGTGAGCCCCTCGGTTTTCACCCAGGCGCTGACACGGTAGCAGCGATGCGGCTGAACCTGGAGAGATTGCATGACCCGTCCGTGCCCATTTGGATCGGCAGAAAAATTCTCAAAGCGTACGGAGACGTTGCCCCCATGCTTGACCTCGGTGTCGGCAAATGAAACCACGCCGGGTTGATCACAAAAATCATAGCCTTTGAACTTATTTCCCGCGTGATCCTCGAACCCGCCGTTCTTGAATTCAACCGCAGTTGGGTCCGCCAAAAAGGCTTCGCTGCCCTTGACGAGGAAAGGGGCTTCGTCCACAGGCAATCCTTCGGCAAGATTCCGGTTATGGGCAAGAACGCCGCCACCGTATCCAAAAGAAAAAACCGAGGGCACCAGCTCCAGATGATTGTCGTCGCAGCTCTTCTTGATCTGATCCAGTCGTTTGAAAAACTCAGGTGACTTTTTGCATAGCGCGTCCAGGCCGAAGGAAACGACCGCGCCGTTTATTTTATGTTTGCCGGCCGTCTCGAACAGTTTTCCAATCTCTCCCACATCGCTATCCTGTTCCAAGCCCCAGCCAAAAACCCAGACAAAGCGGTCCGCATACCTCTCCGCAGCTTGAGTCGCACAGAGCGCAACGCAAGCCGCCACCATGGTCAAAACCCTTGTTTTCATACCCAGCCACACCCCGGAGGCAAAACTCGAAATGCTTCCCGGTGGCGCCTCAAGCGCCCGTGACATCGTCTCTCGCACAGGTCCCAGCCTAGCAGAGGGCGGCACAATTTCCATATTGATTTAACGCGCGATTAGGGGAGTCCATCGGTCGAACTTTTTCCCATTGTGCCGGTGGGACCCAGTGCGTCCACGTTGGCTTATGAGAAGTCATCGGAAGACGCCGGTGAAGGCGGCGGCGGCAATCCTTTCAGGGAACTATAAACGCTAAAGGCGTTTTCGAGGATCCTCAAATCCCGCTCCCTGCGTTCCAGGTCTTCGGTCATCGCGATGAGTTCTTCGGCATCCAATCGACTGGCCCATACGATAGCGGTTGTTTCGTCGTCGAAATGGCCGGTTTCCTCCAGCGGTTCCATAAGAAAGTACCCGTCCGGACCGGCGGCATCGTCGGTTCCGTTCAAAGGCCGGATAATTCTGGCGCGCACGCCGGTTTCCTCCAGCACCTCGCGAAGCGCGGTTTGCTCCCCGGTTTCACCCTCGATTGGTTTTCCTTTGGCGAAGGTCCAAACTCGCGTTTTGTGCAGACCTCTGGGTTTCCGAAGCAGGACACGCCCGGCTTCATTGATGAGGACCCCCCCGTATGCTCGTTTCATCCTGCGATCATTTGGTTGCCCAATATTATAGAGCGAAATGGAAGGGTTCGCGACGGAATTCATACTGTCCCGATACCGCGAGCAAGGGATGCAGCCCACAACATGGGGGTTCCACACCCTGCAGCCTTGCAACTGAGGCACCGGATGAAAATACTGTCCCGGATGAATCGCCGAACCTTTGTGCGCAATGCGTCGCTGTTGACCGGTTCTCTTCTAACGACAACCGCGTTTGCGGCAAGCCCCGAAAAGCCCAAGTGGCCCATCGGTTGTTTCAACCGGGCCTGGACCAACTGGAGCTATGATGACGCCCTGGACGGCATTGCCGCGGCAGGTTACAAGCTTACGGGCTTGCTCTCCTCGCACCGTGGCGAGGCGTTCACGTCCTCAGAGGCAACTCCCGAATATCTCAGAGATTTAAAGAAACGGATTGCGGCTCGAGGGCTGGCCGTCAACATGACCGCAATCCGGTTCCGGCCCGAGCGGCCTCTCGCAGGCAACATCGAGGACCTGCACACCCAAATCGAAAACGCGGCTCAGCTCGAAATCAAGTTCATGCTGACTTTTGGCGTCGATAAACCCGAGCACTACGAAAACTTTTATCGTTTGATGTCCGATGCCGCAGCCGAGGGCGAAAAAAAGGGGCTGCACATCGTCATGAAGCCGCACGGCGGAGGAAGCGGAGCGTCCGAGGAGATCCTACGCTGCATTGACAAGGTCAATCATCCGAATTTCAAGATTTGGTACGACGCGGGGAACATCATTTATTACACCGGCAAGGACCCGGTAAAAGAGCTGCAACCGATTGCGCGGTATGTTACCGGATTCTGCGCCAAGGATTGTCCGGCGCCCAAAGGCGAGGTGATGTCGCAATTCGGAACCGGGAAAGTGGATTTTAAGCGGGTGTTCGCCGAACTGAAGGCTTCCGGTTTTAACGGACCGATCATGGTAGAGGGCGTGCAGGTGGGTTCAACCGCGTCGGAAACTACCGCCAATGCTCGGGCAAACCGTGAGTTTTTGGAACGTGCCCTGGATTCCATTTAGCTAACGTGGATCTGACCTTCTGGCAGTGGGCGCTCCTTTCGTTGGGGGCATTCCTCAGCGGCCTTTCTAAAACGGGAATAGCGGGAGCAGCGGTGCTAACGGTCGCGTTGTTTGCCAATACCTTGCCCGCCAGAGAATCCACTGGGGCTTTGCTGCCACTCCTGATTTGCGGGGATGTCTTTGGGGTGGCCTTTTTCCGCAAGCACGCCAGCTGGCCGCATCTGTGGCGCCTTTGTCCATGGGTCGCGGTGGGTGTTGCCGGTGGCTATTTTGCGCTCAACCGGATCGGCAATTTACAAATTCAGCGTTTGATCGGGGGGATTCTCCTGGTGATTGTGGCGTTGAGTCTCTGGCGGCAATGGCGCTCCGAACAGGTCAACTCGATGGTGCCGCACACGTGGTGGTTCGCTGCCTTGACCGGATTGCTGGCCGGGTTTACGACCATGGTCGCCAATGCCGCGGGCCCGGTGATGGTCCTGTATTTCCTTGCGATAGGTCTTCCCAAACTCGCCTTTGTTGGCACGGGCGCCTGGTTTTTCATGCTGGTCAACGTGTTTAAGGTGCCGTTTAGCGTGCGCCTGGGCCTAATCACCCCGCATTCGCTTCTGATGGATGCCATTTTGTTGATTCCGTTGATTCCCGGGGCGCTCCTGGGCCCCGTCATTCTGAAGCGAATCAACCAGCGGGCCTTTGAATTGATGGTTCTCGTACTGACAGCAATCGCGACGGTGCGGTTGGTTCTTTGAGCCTCCGCAGGTTTTGCATGATTGCCAGTCGGCACAGGATGCCTGATATTCCCGGCGCATGCCCAACCGGATGAAGCCCCTCGAAAAGCTGTTGCGCTTCGAGGTGGTGCTTGGACTGTTTCTAATCGCAAATGCGCGTGATTGCGCCGCCTCCGATTGGCCGAGGTTTCTTGGCCCGGACGGGAACAACATCTCCCCTGAAACCGGGCTCCTGGAAGCGTGGGGGGCAAAAGGGGTGCCCATATTGTGGGACAAACAAGTGGGGTCCGGGTATAGCGCACCGTCAGTTTTGGGGCAACGCCTGGTCCTGCACCACCGTGTAGCAGATAAGGAGGTGGTCGAGTGTTTTGATGCCGCGCGTGGCGCGGCTTTGTGGCGTCACGAGGCACCGAGCGAGTTCTCAGATCCCTACGGTTACAACAATGGGCCGCGCTGCACACCGCTGCTGTCGGGAAACCGCTGCTACACGTTTGGCGCCGGAGGCAGGCTTTGTTGTCTCGATTTGGCAACCGGAAAGCTCCTTTGGGAGCATGAAACGACAAAGGAATGGTCGGTCCCGGAACCCTTTTTTGGAGTCGGCAGCACGCCGCTTTTGGAAGGTGAAAAATTGATCGTGATGGTGGGTGGCCAGCCGAATTCGACCCTGGTCACATTCGACGCGGCCAGCGGCAAAGTGCTTTGGCAAAGTGGCGGCCGAAGCAATTGGGAAGGAACCCCCACATTGGGCTGGCGCGGCGAAGCGCCATACCACTGGACCGGGACGGAAAAGCTTGCCAGCTATTCGTCGCCGGTGGCGGCGACTATTCACGGCCGGCGTTGTCTGTTTTGCCTGAGCAGGCAGGGTCTGATGTGCTTGAACCCAACCAACGGCGAAGTCCTGTTCAGCCGCTGGTTCCAATCGCAGGTCAACGAGTCGGTAAATGCCATGTCTCCTGTTGTCGAGGGGGACAAGGTCCTCATTTCGGCGGCATATTATCGAATCGGGGCAGTGGTCCTGCGGGTGATGGCGGACTGCAAATCATTTGAGGAGATCTGGCGCAGCCCCCGATCACCTATGGAACGAGACGCCACCAGCGGCAGCCTTGTTGCTCCGTCTCTCGAAATTCACTGGAACACGCCGGTCCTGTATGGAGGCTGCCTTTACGCGTTTAGCGGCCGAAATGAACCCGATGCGACCTTCCGTTGCGTCGAGTTCGATACGGGAAAAGTAATGTGGAGCCGGGATGAGAGATGGCGGCCTCATACCGCGTCGCAACCGGGCGTATACGGCCGTGGCTCGGCCATCCTGGCGGATAGCCGGTTGATCGTGCTTGGCGAGGGCGGCAAGCTCGGCATGTTCGCGCTAAATCCCAAGCAACCCCAGGAGCTTTGTTCCTGGCAGGTCCCCCAATTGCATTATCCATGCTGGACTGCTCCTGTGCTGGCGGATAAGCGGTTGTTTTTGCGATGTGAGGATCGACTGGTTTGCCTGGATGTCAGCAGGCCAAAGCCTGAGAGGTCACCGTGATGTCGGGCACAGCTTCATGGACGATAGCGAGAGAGGTCTGGCAGTGGTCGGTTGCCGGGCTAAGCATGCTGCTGGCGGTGCTGGCTTCGGGTCACGCCATCTTGTATAAGCGCGATTCCCGATCGGCGATCGCTTGGGTTGGATTTGTGTGGATGGTGCCGCTGGTAGGCGCCGTGCTGTACTTCATGTTCGCCATCAATCGCGTGCGGCGCCGGGCAACAGTCCTTCGTTCAAGCTTCGAAAAATACCGGGCCCCCGAAACCGAACCGCAGTGTTCACCCGAAGACCTGCATCGGCGTTTGCCTGCGCAGAAGAGCCATTTGGAAATGCTGGCGCGCGTAGTCAACAATGTCGTGGAACGCCCGTTATTGCCGGGAAATCGAATCGAACCACTGATCAACGGCGATGAGGCCTTTCCCGCGATGCTCGAAGCCATTCAGCAAGCCCGAAGATCCGTATCACTGCTGACCTATATCTTCGACCGCGATGAAATCGGGTTGGCCTTTGCAAAGGCGCTTGGAGAAGCGCACCGCCGCGGCGTTGAAGTCAGGGTCCTTATCGACGCCGCAGGCACACGCTATTCGTGGCCCACAATCCTGAGTGTGCTCCGTCAGGAAGGTGTGCCGTACGAACGGTTCCTCCCTTTGTTCAGCATGGGGCGCGTGCTCGCGATGAATTTGCGGACTCACCGCAAAATCATGGTCGCCGACGGTCAAGTGGGTTTTACCGGTGGAATGAATATTCGGTTCGGCAATTGTCTAAAAGCCAACCCCCCTTGCCCCGTGCAGGATCTTCATTTTAAAGTCCAAGGCCCCGTCGTTGGCCAGATGCAGGAGGCCTTCGCGGACGATTGGCTGTTCAGCAACGGCGAGTCGCTGCGCGGTGAAGCCTGGTTCCCCAAACCCGTCCCCGCCGGCGACGTGTTTGCCCGGGGAGTGACCGACGGGCCGGATGAAGATTTCGAGAAACTGCGCTGGACCCTGTTGGGGGCGCTCTCGATTGCGCGCCATTCCGTCGAGATCGTGACGCCATACTTCGTGCCGGACCGGGCCGTTGTTTCGGCCCTGACGGTCGCCGCGATGCGGGGCGTGCGAGTCGATATCATCCTGCCGTCCCGGAGCAATCTGCCGTTTGTGCAATGGGCGTCACAGGCGATGTGGTGGCAGGTGCTCGAACACGGATGCAGGATTTGGCTGACCCCGCCGCCATTCGATCATTCCAAGCTGATGATCGTTGACGGCTGCTGGGTGCTGTTCGGTTCCGCCAACTGGGATTCGCGGAGCCTGCGGCTGAACTTCGAGTTCAACGTAGAATGTTATGACGTCGAACTTGCGAAGCGACTGAAGATCGCCATCGACGCCAAGCGCAACGCGGCGCGCCAGGTAACTCTCGAACAAGTTGATTCCCGTTCCATCCCGGTCAGGTTCCGAGACGGCCTGGCACGGCTGGCAAGCCCGTACCTGTAGCCGTCTACTTTCCCTCCGTGACAACGGTCAGCTGGTCGACTTGCGGGGACACCTGCTGGCGCCCGCCGGTGGGCCAAATGATCTCGACCGTCTCGGGTTTGGTGGCATAGCCAAGGCCAATCGTGACCGGCAATTCGGATTGCGAAAGATAACCCCGCGTCGGCATCACCTGTCTCGAAAGGGTTTGGCCGTTCAGGCGTACTTTGATCCACGCGCCAATGGCATCGCGATTGGATTTGGTTCCGATGAGCTTGAGCCGGATCCAGTGATGATGCAGTTCCTGGTCATTTCGCAAAAGCAAGGGAGCTCCGCCCGTTTGGGTCATGACTACGTCCAGGTCACCGTCCCCGTCAATGTCGGCGAAAGCCAGGCCGCGTCCGACGATCGGTTTGAAGAGGTCCGATCCGCATTTGGCGGGAGGAACTACGACGAAACATCCGCCACTCTTGTCGCCGGCATTCCAAAACAGCTGGGCCGGTTGGGCGTAGGTCTGGCTTTGTTGGATCTTGGCGATCTCCTGCTCGAGATGTCCGTTGGCGGTGAGCAAATCCTGGCGCCCGTCCAGATCATAATCCAGGAAAACAACGCCGAATTTGAGGAGCAACCGGCTGGCCGGCCCGATGCCTTCAGGGATGGCTTCGTCGCTGAAAAGCAACGGCTGGTTTTGGGCCACGCACAAGGCAGTCATTTCGTTTGCGAAATTACCGATGGCAATCCCCAGTTTATCGTCATTCCGGTAATAGGCGGCGTCGATGCCCATCGCCCCGCGCGTATTGCCGTAGCTGTCGAACGCAACCCCGGAGGCAGCCCCGATTTCCTTGAAGGTCCCATTATGCTGATTGAGGAAGACGAAATTCTGAACGGTGTCATTGGCCACGACCAGGTCGATCCAGCCGTCACCGTCGATGTCCACCGGGGCCACACCCAGGCTCTTTGCTGCGGGCACACCCGTTGCCGGGTTCTTGACCTGGAGACCACTTTGCGCGGTGACATCGCTGAAATGGCCGTTCCCGTCATTATGATAAAGATGAGGAAAAGCACCGGCGAAGTTCATGGGTTGTCCATAAGCTCGAGTTTTGCCATCGATTTTATAACCGACCTCCGCGTCGATTTGCCTGGACCAGGTCACGTAATTGCCCACGAATAGATCCAACTTGCCGTCGTTGTCATAGTCGATCCAGTTGGCGCACGTGCTCCAGTCGTTTGATCCCCCGCCAACGCCCGCAAGGGCCGTTACTTCCTTGAACTTGCCTCCGCCTTCATTGTGGAACAAATGGTTGCCGCCAACCGCCGTAACGAATACGTCGTCCAACCCGTCATTGTCGTAATCCCCGATTGCCACACCCATTCCATAAAAACTGATGTCCAGGCCGGAACCCGAAGTGACGTCGGTGAAATGTCCTTTGCCGTCATTGTGATAAAGCGCCATGGTCGTGGGTTGTTTCCCATCGGGAACGTGCCACGGCCAGTACGTTGAATTGACGAGAAGCAGGTCCTGGCTGCCGTCGTTGTCATAGTCAAAAAAGGCCACCCCGCTTCCCATGGTTTCAGGGAGGAGCTTTTCGCCATACGCGCCATTGTTGTGCACGAATTGAATTCCCGATTCATGGGTGACGTCAGTGAACCGCGCCACGGGAATCTCGGCTTGCGGCCGGTCGGGAACAACCGGGGCGGCCACAGTGGAAAGCTGCCGCGCCGGCGGAGCCGGCTTATGTTTGAGGACGATCAGCGTGACGCCCACGACAATCAGGACCGCGACCAACGCAACCACTGAACGACGCGCCGCCCGGCCGATCACGGCGTCGTCGGAATGAACTAACTCGTCTTGATCATCGGCGGGCGGATTGGGGGATTTGCTCATGATCTGTTTGCTTACAGGAGTTGCGCCGGAACCTTCATCGGACTGCGGAAAGGGTCTGGTTTTGCGAACCGGCCCCCAACTCCGGGGCGCCCGGCCGTTGAAGGTCATAGATGACCGTGGCCTGCGCCGCGTGATCGGCCGCCGGATCGGCACGGCGAGCGATGCTGATCGCCCGGTCTCGCGCGTTATCGTCCGGACGATACTTCTCGTGCTCGCGCCTGTGATAAGCGGCGCGCGTTTCCGCACCCAGCTCCGCGTAAATCAGCGAGAGGGTGTAATGCGCGGTGAGGTTCTCGGAGTCGATGGCCAGGGTTTTCTCGAATTGAGCCGCCGCGCGCTCAAGAAATTCCTTACGTTTCTCATGGTCGGCTCGTTCCATTTTGGCTCTTTCGAAATAAGCCTGGCCCAGTTCATTGATCACCTCGTAATCCTTGCTGAAATCAAACCCTCGCTGGTCCAGTTCCGGGTAACGATCTTCGAGAATGCTCGTGAAATCGTTGATGGCCTTGTCAAGGAAGCCATTTTGCTTGTTTACGAGCCCATTCAGCCACGCGACTGTCCAGCGGGGTGCCGGAGGGCTCGCCTTCACCGCCCGTTGCAATGCCGCCACGGCATCATCAAGCCGGCCTTCCTTGAAATAAACACGGGCAAGGTTCACGGGCCCGTCGGCCCGACTTAACTGCTCGACTTGTTTGAAGGCGAATGCAGCCTGAATCAGTTCACCTTTCTCGGCTCCGCGATCGGTGCTCTCGAGAAACAGG
The DNA here is from genome assembly GCA_035294005.1 of Verrucomicrobiia bacterium. Lineage (GTDB taxonomy): Bacteria > Verrucomicrobiota > Verrucomicrobiia > Limisphaerales > UBA8199 > JANXQE01. The sequence goes on along the minus strand of DATGLT010000185.1, from coordinate 17,383 downwards.
CCAATCCCATAATCATTCCAGCGCTGCCACTCGGGAATGGCGGAAGGCTTGTTTTCCGGCGCCGCGGTGGAACCGGGCCCCTGCACCGGAAGGGTGATTTGGTCTGAAGCAATCGTCACGACCGGCGTGTCATTTGTGATCGTAAAAGGCGCGCCTTTGGAATAATTGGATCCAAAGACATAGTTCATGTAAATGGTGTCGAACTTCCGGTATTGCAGGTTTACTTCCATCCGCAGCGGCCCTTTTTGATTCTCGGGCACTTTCAACTCGTAATGAACAACCTGCGCGGCGCCCGGCGGGATTTGATGATTGTAAAGCGGAGTAAAAATGTCCTGCGGGTTGCGGCGATCAATGCGATTGCCGTCGCGGTCGAGCATGTACACGTTCAGGAAATGCGACCACGGATCGACCTCCTTGTAAAATCCCATGCCTCCGCTTCGGCCGACAACTTTGCCTCCACCCCCGGAGACCTTGGCATCCACCCAGGCTTCGTTTGAATCAACGGTTCCCTGTGTAAACGGATGCCCGAGTCGGGTTGTGCGCACGACCACTTCAACCAGGTATCGGCCGCCCGGTTTCAGGGCCGGAACCGCAGGCCTCAAAGGGGCGATCAATTGTCCGTCAATCTCTCCGCCTTCGCGAATGCCAAAAATATCGACACGCATCGTGCCCTTCAGATAGGAATCCTCACGTTTGACCGTCTCGACGTCGTTGCGAAGGTAGGCCAGGCCGGTATTGGCCGCGGGGAACAAATGATCATGGATGTAGCGCCCTGACGCATTGGTCGGGTTAAAGAAATTGGCGCCAAAATCCCGGGATTCCTGCAGCGGCATGTGGCAACCGGAACAGTTCTGAACGGCTTTTTCGGGATAGTAGAAACTCCGAGCGCCGTGCCCAGACACTCCACTCAACAGGTAGGTGTCATAGTGATTCTGGCCGCGGAGGAATTCCTTGTACTTATTGAGATCCTGCGGAATGCTGACCTTGTGGCAGGTCGAGCAGAATTCCGCCGAGCGCATGAACGGCTTAAGAAACATCTTCTTGTGAAACTCGGGTTTCGCTTTGACGAGTTGCTGATTGATGTACTGGAGAAAGCGGTTGGTGCTGTAAGCGAATGGATAATGAATCGGTTCATCGATCGTATAATCCGCGTTGCCGATGGTGCTGTTGATGTGAGTAATCGCGTGACACGCAGTGCAGGTGATGCCCACCTGCGAGGTTGGATGATTCACGTCGTCAAACTTGGGGTCGTCAAATGCGCCACTGAAGAAGGGCACAACGTCGTGGCACCCGGCGCACCACCGGGCCGCCTTCAGGTTACCGTCCCGTTTCAACGCCACGCGCCGCGTTTCGCGCACGCTGAACAAATACGGCTGGTTGTTGAACGAGCTGAAATGGTGCGCGCTGTGGAACCACCCGTTGTAGGCGTCCTGATGACAATTCAGACAGTAATTGTCCATCATGAGAGTCCGTGCCGGGATGAAGTTGCCGGAGGCGGTCCGAGCCATCGACGGAAGAAAATATTTTTTTCCCTCGACCGACCCGATCTGGCTCTTGCGGGGATGCGCGGAGTGCAGACCCACCATGGCCAGAACGGCAACGCCAACCGCGGCGCCCCAGCGCAGTCCCATTTGCCACTTGATCCGCGGCCCGGCCAGCCGGTGCAGCACGTACAGCCAAACCGCCGAAGGGGCGTGATAACATGCGCCCAGTAGGCCGCCGATCGAAGCCGCGGGTCCTTAAGACCCAGGTTCTTGAATTGAAAAACATCGATCCGCGTCAGCAACAAACCCGTGACGATTAACACCAGGCTCGTCGCAAAAAGCAGGTACCCCACCTTGACCGCGCGACGATTCGGCCGGTTATGCGCATTCTTGATGTGGACCAGGCCGAAAATGACGACCGGCAATACCAGGATGAATCCCAGGACCAAATGCGATCCGAACATGATCATGTAAAACCAGTTCTGGTAAGTCGTATTCGGATCGTTCTTAACCCATTCGAGAAAAGTAATTGAGCTGAGATAAATCGAGTTGGCCGCCAGGATCGCGACTGAACCGAAAATGAAATAGAGCAGGATCCGAAGACGGGGGCCAACCGCGCGCACGTACTTTTTGCGCGGGGCGGGATTCGGTTCGGGGGATTGGGCGCTCATGACGTCAGTGAACCAGCTTCAATCCTAATCAGTCTTTCAATGGAGGGCAAACGTGTTTGGGATCCGTCAACCAGCCTTCACGGAGCCGAGCCGGCGATGGGCCGTTTTGCGCACAAGCTGGGGTGAGGGTTACATGCCTGCACGCATCCATTTGATGGCGATGAAGGCCGGCAACTCACCCCAAACAAAGGCCAACGAATCGGACCTTTGGTCGATGCTCACGGAACTAATAATCGGCAAAAGTGACCTTAATACCGACGGAAATGGGCCGAAAGGCCTAAAGGCGGGTACCGACGGCTGCTTTCGCGGGCTGGTCGCCCCCTGCCGGACGTGAAAAAGGCGCGGCATAAGAACCGCGCCTGGCTAAAACCGCAGGTTGGCCCCGCCGTTTATTTCTTATCCCAGTTGTGCTCTTTGACAATCTGCTCGAGCGCCACTTTTCCTTCGGCGTCAGCGGGGATGATGTCGAACTTGGCAAGGTATCGCGCGACATCACGAAGGTGTTTAATTTCGTCCTTTTTGGCGGCGAGCTTATCGGGCGGCAATTGCTGAATGCTGGTGAGGTATTGGTTGGCGAGTTCCCGGGCACGTTCGGCGGCGGCATCGTCGTGTTCGTAAACCAGGGACTCGGCGAGCCTGAGCATTTCGGGCACCGGGTTTGAGGGGTCTTTGAGTTTCTCGGCCTCGCTGCGGAGCGTAGCAGCAATCTCGGCACGTTTGGCCATGGTAGCCTCGGTGGTCAGGTAGCCATCGGTGCCGCCTTCGAGTGAGTTTGGCGGCAGGGGTCGGTACCAGATGTTCCGGTAGCGTACGGGATTTCCATGGTCCTGCAATTTCAGGGGTCCGACTTCGGGGAATGAACCTGGTTTGGCGCGCGCCATATGACCGGTGGGACCTTCGAGAGCCGTATGGTCCTGAACTACCACTCCGTTTTCAAACACAGTGACGTGGCCTGGGTCGACGGCTTTGCCGTCCTTGTAAATGGGACGGCGAAAGACGATGTCGTATGTTTGAAACTCGCCGGGAGGCCTTAGGGCATTTGCCAGGGGCGGATTGACGCCGTAAACCGAGGCGGCGAATCCATCGGCGTAAGTTGGATTGTTGTAGTTGTCCAAAACCTGGATCTCCACTAGGCCCATTAGAAAGACGCCGCTGTTGCCGCGGCCCTGGCTTTCACCTTGCACTTTGGTGGGCGCTGCCCATTCCACATGGAGCTGGCAGTCGCCGAATTTGTCCCGGGTGCGGATGTAGCCGGAGCCTGGAACACATTCCATGGCGCCATCTTTAACGACCCATTTGGTTGGCACTCCTTCGCCCTCATCGGCCTCCCAATGGGATAAATCGGTGCCGTCGAAAAGAACGATTGCGTCGGAGGGCGGTTTGCCGGGTTGCTCCTGGGTGCTGAAAGTTCCAGGGGTGACGAGTTTAGGCTGGGGCCGGTTCCGATCGTGAACGGCCCAGGGGTGATGTTCGTCGGGCGCATCACCATAGAAGGCCGAACCGGTATTGGCAGCCAGGCTGGAGGCGGCCAGCGAAAGGACGGCTGAGCCTGCGAGCAGGGAGGTGTGTAATTTCATAGCGTAGTCAAGTTTCGTGGGAAGCAGTTTTAGGCAGGGCCGCGCCGAAAGTCCAGCTTAGTCAACGAGGTCGAATCGTGAATGGATTTTGTGCTCAGGGCCGGACCTGGACCCGGAAGGAACGGGCTGCGCCGGATAGGTTGGTCACGGTAAAAGTCATGGGGCTCTTGCTTGAGAGCATCCAACTGGTCACAGGAGTCCAGGTCGCAAGATCTGTGGAACTGACCAATTGGTAACTTCGGCCCGGAACCGCCGACCATTGGAAGATCACCGCGGAGTTGGTCTCGACAGCGGCGCCTACGAAGACCAGTTTTGAAGCGGCATTCGTCGGGTCGGTGCCGGCAATGAATTCCTGGTAATCCGTCATACCGTCGCCGTCCGAATCGATGGACCCGCTTCGGTTGGTGATCACCGCGCCAAGGTAATATTTCTCCCACGCATCCGAAATTCCGTTGTGATTGGCGTCAATGAATGTGTACTTCCCTCCAAAGGTGATGGAACTTTTCGCCGAGAGGGTATTGGTCTGGGGCGTCGGGGTTTCGTAAAACGGAACGTCCCGGAACTGAATCGAGTAGGTGCCCGGCGGGGCATTCGTAATGGTCGTGAGCAGGCCCGAGCCGGTTTGCGTTAGAGGCCCATCGATCGTGAAACTCGCCTGGCTGAGGTTGTTGGAAATCACAACCGTGCCTCCGGTTCCCGCCTGGGTGCCCGTAATCGAAATATCGTCTATTAACCAGCCGTAGGTGGGCGATCCTATGGACGCCCCGGCGTAATCCCAGACGACCTGGATCGTCTTGCCCGCGTAGGGGGTCAGGTCCAGCGTTTCCTGCTGCCACGATGTAGCGGATTGCCCGCTGAAATCCGAAAGCACCGGCAAGGTGGTGAGGGATGCAGCCGAGTTGGTGCTAATCAGGATTTGGCCCTCTTCCAGACCCGAGCTGAAATCGAAGCAATCCCAGAATGAAAGCGTGGCCTGACTCACCCGCGAAAGGTCGATGATGGGACTGAAAAGATAACTGCTCGCGAACGTATTAATCTGCTGGCCCTGAAGGTCGCTGCCCCAGGCGTTGGTGCCGGAATGGGCCGCGTTGACCAGGCCGTTGTTCGGCGTGCCCAAAACCCAATTCATGTCCGTGCCTTGCGGGTCCGGAACAACCGTCCACCCTTTGGCCCCCGTTTCCAAATTGTCGGACCAGGGCGGGTTCAGGGCCGGAAGCGTTTGAAACGTATAAAGCGTGCCCTTGTTGTCGTCCTCGGCGGTATTACCGGCCTGGTCCCGGCTGACAACCTGGTAATAGTAGGTGCGATCGGCGGCGAGCCCCGTGATGCTGACACTATGATTTGTGACAATGGCCGGGTTGTAAGCGGTGCGATCCAGAAGCACGGATTCTCCGTATTGCACGAGCGAATCGGACGGCTTGGTCGTTATCCAGGAAACCTGCGCCTGGGCAATGTCCGCTGAGGCGGCGACGGCGCTGATGACCGGCGGGGTCGTGTCAATCCGGGCGGTCGCAAGGACATTGGTGCCGCTGGAGGCGTCGAAATACGAGGCGGTGAGGATGTCACCGTTGCGCGCGAGCAGTTGGTTGCCGGTGGCATTTGTGGCGACCAGCACGATCGAGCCGCGGAAAAGCCCCGGATGCGACGATTCATTCAACGTGAGAGTGAGCCGATTGGAGCTGGAGGTCGAGAAAGTCACCTGTGCCTGCCCGCTACCCGCAAGGTCTAGATCGCCCACTTCGACCGTAACCTTGTCAGGGATTGTATACGCCGAATTATCCAGATAAACGGTTCCGACGCCGTTGACTCCGGGAACGAGAAAATTCACGACCTGACGGATGAGGGCGACGACGTTGTCGGGACTGGTCCCGTTGAGCGGAACGGCATCCAGCGGAAAAGATAGAAATACGACACGCCCCGGGCTGTCGAAACCGACTCGCGGGAAACTCATGCCGCACGCTTTCCCTGAAACAGATTCGAAGGCAATCGCGGTGGCATTTGTGCCCGGGGTAAAAGTGTCTGAGAAATCGGGCCCATAAACGTCGCCAAAGCCATCGTCGAACGCCGGATAATTGCTGTAATCCAGCGGCACGCTCATGCCGCGGGTGATCGGACTGGCTGCGGAGCCCACAAAGGCCGGCACACCGAAATCTTCGTCACAGTCAGAACAGGGGGCTGGGGGATCCGGGTTTTGCTTGAACCCCGCGACCTGGAGCACGTTTTTGCGGAACGAAACATCTCCCAACTGACTGAGGATGCCCATCGAGGCCATGAAAAAGGATCCGCCGCCGTTCAGGTAATTCTGGATCATGAACTGTTGCTGCGCGGTCAGCGTATTGTTTGTGGCCGAGGGATCGGGCAACCCGTCGGGCGTGACGCCATAATTGACGATGTCGTCGGTGGTTCTCCAAATGACCACGGGGAATGGTTGGAGGTCCGAAAGCTGCGGCGAACCGCGCGTTGTGACTTTCCAAAAAGCGAAGCTCAATCCGGCAGCAGCAATCGCATTCGTGTAAGCTCCATCGTCGATCACTTTCGAACCGGAGCCCGACTCGGCCGGGGTATCATAGTCATCGACGAGCAGGATGGTAGGCGTGGGCAGCGCGATAAAACTGTAGAAGGCTCCGCCATTATTGTTGAGCGTCGCGTTCCCCGCTTCATCCGTGGATACCACATAAAACGAATACGTTTTTCCCGCCACAAGCCCGCGCAACCGGATGGTGTGCGCCACTACCATGTCCGCATTCGTAACCGAGCGATTGAAAACGCCGTTCGTTCCTAAAAGCACCACGGAGTCGGCGGGTTCGCTCGTCTGCCATGTAATCGTAATAATTCCCAAATCGGAACTGACTGAAACGCCGTTTACCGAGGGCGGCACGAGTTGGGCGGTTGCGAAAGCCGAGCGCCTGGCTCCGGCGGCGTCGGTGTAATCAGCCTCAATCGCGTCGCTGTTGTGAATCTCAAGTTTCCCATCGGGAATGGCAGCACCTGTGACCGTTGCGACCGCGCCCGTAAAGAGTCCATAATTTCCAGACGCGCTCAGCACAATATTCTCACCAGTGGTCTCCGTGCTGCTCTTGACCAGGATGTTTACCGAGCCGCTGCCCGAGCGCGCCGGGTCCAGGACTTCGAGGTTGATAACGCCGGGCGCAGTGTAGTTCGTGCGATCCATAAGGATCAGCCCAACACCAGGCCTGGACAGATCGCCGGAAATGACCAGAGCAAAGTCCTGGTCGACGCTGGCCGTGTCCAGTCGTGCGTCTTCCGCCACATTGCGGGCTCGCACACGGACCAGGTAGTTTCCGGCCGCAGGCTGGCCGAGGTGCACGGCTTCGACGTTATTAAGGTTGTCGGCGCCAGGCGCATTGGCAATCGATTCACCGGCAGCAAATTGATTTCCTCGATAGACGGTGCCGTCGGGCGCGACGACCTCGAGATCCAGGTCGTTGACCAACGCCGGGATGGCGCCCGGGAAACCCGGCACATCCGTGTAGGCCAAAGTTATCTTCAGCGGTTGATCCGGGCTTTGGACAAAAGCGTGCTGTTCATAAACCTGGCCACTGGTCAGCAACACAGTTTGATCGAGATACTGGTAAAACCTGGGAGCCGTATTCTGGTTGGTAACGATAATGTTGGGCAGGTTAATTCGTCCCCAACCTTCGTCATTATTGGGAATAGGGCCGGGGCCTCCATTCGATTGGTCCAATTCGTTGGCGGAGTTAATGAGGGCGGCCTTGACCAGCGCAGGCGAAGGGGTCGCGTTGGTGTGAGTCGCTCGGTAGAATTGCACAAAAACCGCGGCCGCCCCTGCCGCGTGTGGCCCCGACATACTGGTCCCGCCCATGTACACGTAATACGGATCGATCGTCGACCAGGCTACGGCTGCCTCGTTCGGCGCGGAAGAAGAAGCCAGCGATGCAATCCAAGTGCCTGGCGCCACCAGGTCCGGCTTGAGCCGCCCATCTTCACAGGGACCGCGGCTCGAAAAGTCAGCCATGGTGTCCGGCCCATCATCGTACAGCCCGAAGTTCTGAGACATTGTCCCGGAGACATTTTCGGAGGCGCCCGTGGCGATAACGTTCTTGCCTGACGCAGGGCTGTCGAGAGTCTGCGATGCCGGGCCGGCATTTCCGGCAGAGAACTCGAGGATGTAGGGCTGGTCGCCCGGCGTCGAAGGATCGGCATCCCGCACCAGTTCGTCAAATTGCGCGGCGTCGGTGTCGTATTCTCCTTGCACATCGTTTCCCCAGCTGTTGGATCCGATGGTGGCGCCATGCCGGACCGCATCTCGCGTCAGGTCCGAGTCCGCCGGCGGGGGATTCGCCTCGGCCGCACCGTCGTCGAATATTCTCTCGATGAAAAGGCTCGCGGCGGATGCCACGCCCAGGCCGTAAAACGCGCCCGTGGAGGAATCCGTTTCGCCCGTAGCTGCGTTGCCGGCCACAATTCCCGCAGCGTGAGTGCCGTGGCCGTAGCCGTCGGACCCGTCTGCAATCGAGCCGTAAGGTTGAAAACCAGTAACCCGGCCGCGCAAATCAGGATGCATGGTGTTTGTATCCCCGGTGTCCAGGCCGGTATCCGCCACGCAAACAATGACTCCCTCGCCCCCATACCCGATTTCCTGAGTAACCGTCGGTGTGCCCGCTTTTCCAGTATCGCCGCCCACGAGCTTGGAGGCCAACTCGTCTACTAACCGGCGCTTGGGTGCCTGCTCGATCCACAAAACCGCATCGGACTGGGCCAACTCGCTCACCCGGGCGGGTTGAATCTTGCCCCTCAGAATTGTTCCCTGTCTGAGGGTGCTCTGATGGTCAATGGAGGAGATTTTAGACCTTGCAACCCCCAACTGGTCAGGAGTTACGTCACGGGAAAGCATCAAATTAATGCTGACCAAACTGCCGGCGGCGCCCGCGGACGTAACGGCGACCGCCAGCCGCGGATGCACCTTGTGGTCCGGCCGGTAGTCACCGACCCATCGAACCGAACTCAGCGCCCGCACGCGTTCAGGAAAGGCCCCCTGAAACCGCGCAATATAAGCATCCTCAGGTACATACTTGAGCAGCAAGACTCCCTCGGCCTTTAACTGCGCCAGGTCGGAGGCATTCGGTGCTTGTTCAAACTGCACCAGGAAAAGCCCCGAAACCGGCTTGGACGCGGTGCGCACCTGTGGCGTCACAGCATTGGTTCGAGCCGGGGTCACGATGGTTTGGGTTCGGAGACGGATTACTTTAGAGGATGCGAGGGAGGAAAAAGGGCTGACAATCAGCATCGCTGCAAGAAGGTTGCAGCTCCAGGCCAACAAACTGCCGGAATTCACACCTTACTAATATTCTTTTCAGGCTCATTGGGCAACTTCTTCCGGCGACAATCGGTGGTTTTTGCCCGACTTCTAGAGAAGGGACCCTATTGAACAGGGGCGGTCGGACGGAGTCTAATATGCGTATGAGTAGAACAAGCCACGAGGCCGGCACGCCTGAGGCGCTGGCGGATGGCCAGCTTTGGAAGCTCAACCATTTTTACATTCAAATCGTCAAGCTCGGCCGTAAATGGATCCACTATCGCATGCTGACCGATATTAAAGAGACGGGCGCGCGCATTAAGACCAGCGGCGTGGATGTGCTCTGGGGTTACTTGAAAAGCCGGCGCGCTCAGTTGGTCGCGCGCGGCAGACGGCTGATTGACAGCGAACAGCGACCCAACTGGTTCCAACTAAAGTGATTTCTTGAGCAGTTCAATGAACTGCTTCATCGCCGGCGAGAGGACCTTGCCCTTTTTGTAAATTACGGCCAGCTCGCGGAAAAACTTTCCTTCAAGCTTCACGGCCGCCAATGTTTTGTTGGCCAGTTCCACGCGGATCGTTTCCTCGGGAAGAATCGCCACACCGGAGTCAATCTCAACCGCGCGTTTGACGGTTTCGACGTTGTCGAACTCCATCACATTATTCACCGTCACACTGTTGTCCTTGAAAATCTTGTCCAGCGCCTTGCGGGTGGGAATATCCTTTTCGAAGTTGATGAACTTCAGCCCGTTGATGGCCTTGATCTTGATCGACTTCAGTTTTGCCAGCGGGTGCTGCGGGTGACAGGTGAGAAAGAGAGCGTCTTTGCGCAAGGGCACGATCTCAAGTTTGGAGTCCGGAGAAGGATAGGCAACCAGGCCCAGATCCACGATGTTGCTCAGAACATCATCGTAAACTTCGTTCGCCCGCCGGTATTCGACGTGGACATTAACGGTCGGGCATTCCTGGAGGAAAGTCTTGATGCAGGGCGGCAGGTCGTACAAGCCAATACTGTAGACGGTTGCCACGTGAATGTTACCGGACAGAACACCCTGGATTTCCTGCAACCGGCTCTGCAACCCGCCGTAGCTCTGGAGGATTTTCTTGCTGTAGTCATACAGCACTTCCCCTTCGGGCGTGAGCCGGAAATTCTTTTTGCTCCGCTCGATCAGGAGCGACTTGAACTGACGCTCCAGCGCACTGACGGTCTGGCTGACCGCCGACTGGGTCACTTTGTTGATCTGGGCCGCTTTGGTGAAACTCTTGGTTTCGCTCAAATCACAGAACACCTTCAAAGATTCCAATTGCATGCGCGTATTGGATAGAAAAATGCCCGGATGTCAATGTTTTACTAATAATGAACTATTAGCAACAGGCACGACTGAACAACTCCTTCAGCAGAACTAAGCCGCAGTGTCATTCCACGGCCAACCCCGGCTCCAGGACCAGGCCCGCGAAAAGAATGCAACCGGTCGCCCGGTCCGAGATCAAAAAGAGGAAAGGCCTGTCCACAATCATCTGAAAAGGAGGAGGTTGATTACGAAAAGATGCCAGCGCCATTACGCCCGTGGTCACCGCCGCGGCTTCGGTCCCCTGCTCGTTCACATCAACAAAGCTTTGATGGCGGACCTGGCTTATGAAGAGGCGGCTGGACGACATTCCGGAAAAATCGGCTTCGGGAGTCAGGGCTTCCTTCAAGCCCAATCGATTCAACGGTTGCTTCAAGTTGGCTCCGTAGCGAAGGCCGAACCTGGGGATGATGAGCGTGCCGCGGTTCGACTTAAACCCGGGCAGAATCGTGTTGTGCCAGGATTGCGCGGAAAGACTCAAGACCAACTCCTGGAGACTTGAGTTGGTGCCAGGCAGCAACACTTCCATTTGAAGGTGGTTGCCTGTATACGACAATTGCACCGCCTGGAAAGCAGGCGTCTCCTGATATTCAAAAGACCGGGTTTGCTGCATCATCGGAACCTGCTTTGTCCCTCCGACGCGCATCGTAAAGCCGCGCGGCTTTGTTTGCTTTGGGTCGAATGGATTCTGCCATGTGCCTTTATAATAGATAGCGTTTGCCAGAATCATGGCCGTGTCCCCGGGAATCGGGGGCTGAATAATCACCGGAATTTTGCCATGGGTGTTGTCGGCAGCCCATTGGTTCATGAGGCGCGCGCTCGAAGGATCGGAAAAGTTCAAAGGGCCAATGGTCGCTCGATAGAAATCACGATTGGCGCGCTCAAATTCCGGTAACAGTTGCGCGCCGGCCCGATACCAAAGGGCGTTGGCCAGCACGAGCACTTCATTGGATTGGCTGCTGGATATGGCCTGACCCAGGAGCTGGTATTGGCGGTTCAAATCCGTCTCGGCAAGCCCCGTCGTGCCCAACACACGCTGTAGTTCGTCGCGGGTTTGGCCTCTCGCTCCGAGAGCCATCATCTGCAGCACACTCGATATGCTGAATGGAGAGACGAACACGTTTGCCGACGGCGCCTCGTTGGAAAGTTCTTTGAGGAGTCGAAAAGAGAAATCCGAGTCGGCCTGAACCAGCGGGCCGGTTTCCGCGCCAGGCCCCGGTTGTGCGGGGCCACTCAAAGGTTGCATTGCCATGACGATCCAAATCAAAAGGCTGATCCGCTTCATTGTCTTCACCATTCCTTGCCTCAATTGAACCCTGGTCCTTCCCCGGCGCTTTGTAAAGGACCAGGACCGACGAAGGCCAAGCGCATTTGCCAATTCCGTGACTCGACAATAACCTTTTTTGATCGGGATCCTCCTCGGACTCGGATCGATTCAAGTCACCGTTGACGTGCTAAACCGCGGCGTTTGCCGATTCCTTTGATCCCGCCTACTCCGACGTGGAATCATTGCGTGAGGGTTTATTTGGCTTTGAGCAGGAGCACGGGCACGTTGATATTGTGTTGAACGCGGGTGGCAGTGACGCCGAGAAAGAGATCGCCAAGAAACCGATGGCCGTGCGTGCTCATCGCCACCAAATCGCAACCCTTTTGTTTCACCCATTTGACGATTTCCCGCACGGGATCGCCGTAAGCCAGTTCCGTGTCGGCGGTGATTCCGGCCGCCTCAAATTCCGCGCGCACCTTTTCGAGATAAGCGGTGTCCTGGGTGATTTCGGGGCTGATTGCATCGCGACCATACGTCCGCGCCGCCCAGCCATCGGCCACATGCAACAACACGACCCGCCCGCCAACCAACTTCGCCAGCGGCTTTACGTGTTCGACAATCGCTCGGTCGGTCGAGGTGCCATCCAAGGTCACGAGAATGGTCTTATACATGCTTCACGTTCTCCTGAGTTTCAGCCTCCAACGATGACTTTCCAAGCCTCTTTTACGAGAAGGGACACAAATTGGCCTCAGTTTGTAAATCGCGGTCGGTGGTGGCGTTTCTGCGCTCCATTGGGGTCTTGGAGCGGGTGGCGGAAATGGATGGAGGCATCGAGCATCACGTCAGCCCGGAAAACGCTGACCGCTTTCAATCGGAACGCATCGCGCCGGCCGTAATTGCGGCGATGGGAATTCGAGTGGAAATGGGGTTTCGCGCAATCATGCCGAACGATTGTCCTCCAACGCCTCGCCGCCCGCATGCAGCCCAAAATGCACCAGCTTTTCCCGCATCGTGGTACGGCTGACACCCAGCCACCGCGCCGCCTTCGCCTGGTTCCCGTGGGCCATCTCAATGGCGCGGCTGAATAATTCGCGCTCCATTTCCTCGATCATTGAAGCGCGCGCGTCTGGCAATTCGCCTCGACGAGCGCGAGTTAACAAATCGGTAAAGTAGCCCGCAATGGTCTGTTCTGGATTCGCCACGGGTCTTCGAACGCGAGCGTAGGCCTGCTCCGCATATTCCAGGCTTAGGGGGTAGGCTCGAGCGAGAAGCAGCGCATGACGGACGACGTTTTCCAGTTCGCGCACGTTCCCGGGCCAGGACTGCGCTTGGAGGAAGTTGATCGCCTCAGGTTGAATGGAGGGAGATTGGAATCCGACCTCCAGCGCCGAGCGTTGCAGGCAATATTTCACCAGCTCGGGGATATCTTCAGCGCGCTCGCGGAGCGGAGGCAAAGTGATTGTGACCGAGCTCAGCCGGTAAAACAGGTCCTCTCGGAAAAGCCGCTCTTTCATTGCGGTCTCGAGATCCCGGTGCGTTGCGGCCAACACCCGCACATCAACCGGGATCTTGTCGTTGCCCCCGACACGCTGAAAATATTTTTCCTGCAGAACCCGCAGGAGCTTCACCTGTGTGCCCGCGCTGAGATCTCCGATTTCATCCAGGAAAATCGTGCCTCGATTGGCTTGCTCGAAGCGGCCGATCCGCCGCGCATGAGCGCCGGTGAAGGAACCGCGTTCATGCCCGAACAACTCGCTTTCCAGAAGGGTTTCCGGGATGGCCGCGCAATTAACCGCGATGAACGGCTGTGCGGCGCGCTGGCTGTGTTGATAAATGGCGCGCGCCACCAATTCCTTTCCCGTTCCGGTTTCGCCGCGGATCAGCACGGTAACTGGTGTAGCCGCCACGCGCCCGATTTCCTTGTAAATGGCCTGCATCGCGCGGCAGGAGCCGATGATGGCCGATTTCGACGGCTCGGCGGTCCCGAGTTCCAGCGGCTCGGACATCATCCGGCTGGTAGCTACAGCGGAGGCAACGAGCTTCAACAACTCTGCGGTGTCGAACGGCTTGAGCAAATAATCGTAGGCGCCGAGTTTGGTAGCCTCGATGGCTGTCTCGGTTGTGCCGAACGCCGTGATCATGATGATCGGCAACTTCGGCTTGGCGGCATGAAGTTTTTCCACCAACTGAAGACCGGACAAGCCAGGCATCTTCAGATCGGTGATCACCAGGTCGCACGAATCCCTGATAGCGGCCGCTAAACCATCGTCGCCCCTCGTCGCAATGGCCACGTCATAGCCTTCTGTCTGCAATTCCTTCTTTAGAGAGGCTGCAATGCTGGAGTCGTCTTCAATGAGTTGTATCTTTGGTCGAACTTTCATCTGAATGGTGTTCTGCTTCTGGCAAGATCAAACTGAAAGTGGTACCCCGGTCGAGTTGAGTCGTGTAGTGCAATGCGCCACCTTGCTGTTCGATAATGCGCATCGCGATGGAAAGACCTAACCCGGTTCCCTCCTCCTTTGTCGTAAAGAATGGATCGAAAAGCCGCTTTTGCACCTCCGGCGGAATCCCTTTGCCCGTGTCGCTGACCTCCAGCACAACAACCGCTGAGGACCGACCTCCCAACCGCTCAACACCTTTCCGCGCCCGGAGTCGGATCACGCCATCGCGCCCGATGCTCTCGGCGGCGTTCTGGACCAGGTTGATCAGAACCTGTTCGATTTGTTGCGGGTCAACCCTCACCCACAAGTCGGGAGGTGCTTCCAGCAGAAGTTGAATTGCCACCTTTTCCATTTGCCCGGCGAGCAGCGCCCGAACTCTAACCAGCAGGCTATCGGCTGAAACCGTGACAAACTTGGGCTCCGCCGGCCGGGCAAATTGCAGAAACGCCTGCACAATTGCTTCCAGGCGCTTGATCTCCTCATCGATCACGGTCGCATCCTCGTGCTCGGAAGAACCGCTGACGAGGCTGCGCTTGAGGCTGTGAATCCGGACATTGATGGCTGTAAGGGGATTGCGAATCTCATGGGCCACACCGGCCGCGAGCGTGCCCAGTGAGGCAAGTTTTTCGTTGCGCTCGATCACCGCGCGACTTTGGCGCAACTGCCTGCGTAACGGAGCCAGAAGCTCACGATAACCGGACAAACCGACGACGGCTCCGAGTCCAAGCACCAGGACGAGCAACACCGCCAGCAGGCCTTCGACCCAAATCAGAGAACGGCCTGATTCCTGCATGAATTCGGCGAGGGCAACGCGTTCCGTACGAGCAAGCCCCTCGCATAACGCAAGCAGCGGCGCGGCATTGGTCTCGACCTGCTCCAATACCGGTTTGCCGTCGGCAGTCGCATGGTCGTCCATCAGTTTAGCTCCCTGGCTCAAGTAAACCTCGAGCGCGGCCTGGACTTGAGCCAGTTTTTGGCGCTGGTCGGCAGTTGCTAAGCTATCGGCGTGGCCGCCAATCCATTGTTTCAATTTTTCACCGGCATCCAGGAATCTCCGCTTGCTGACCTCATCCTTGCGCAAGTCGTGCTCCAACAGCGCCTCATTCATGTTTCGAATGGGCGCTTCGATGTAATCGGAAACGTGGAAGCTGTCGCTCTCGACCAGCGAAAAGCTCGCGCGTAATTGACGAACCTCCCGCCAGGTTGTCCGGCCCGCCCAGGCAATCAGGATTGCGGCCATCGCGACGGCCAGACCAAATCTCAGAAATCTACGCGAGGCAGTCATGAGGTGACCAACCGCTGACCACAGGTGAACGCCCGCTGGTCATTTGAGAACGGTCCCGCGTGCGCTAGAAAGCTCATTGATGCAGTCTGTTAGGGCCGGGCGAGCGAACCCACCGCTGGCACGCCTCCAGCCAAGATCAAACCCGCAGGCTCGACCCCTTCAATCATGTATCAGAAAGAGTGCCAAGCGCGATGAAAAGTTCCGGACGCATCAATAAGTAGGAGAGCGGGTGCCGGCGATTGTCTGGGGCGCGGTGCGACGGGAGAGAATTCTCGGGGTCGAGGATGAGAACTGTTTGGAGGACTCCGGTACTCTCTTACCGCTGTCTCTGAACGAATTCGAGGCCCATTAGTCCCGCCACTTCAACCATGCTGATGGCGAGGCAAACCGAGCTGCGTTTGCGTTCATTTGCTGACGCCACACCGCGTGGTTTTTGCAACAGTCGTGGTGGCCTCAAGTCGTGGCGCTAACCAGCGCAGGACCCGATCCGGCAAACCCGGCACGAGCCCACAACAAACACCTACATGTCCGTGCGGCAAGCGCCAGATGTCCGGCTGTCCCCAGGATCGCCATAGGTCTTCGGTATCGCTCTTCGGGCAAATGGCAACATCATGGGCCGCCTCGACCAGTAATACTGCGTCCTTTGGAATCGCCGGCAGGGTCGAAGTCAAATTCAGGGCTGTTCCGTTCAACGCATGACAGATCTCGCGAACTCGCTGCAATCGTGCGCGAATTCGAGGCCGGACGGCGCGCTGTTCCACCCAGGGATTCATCCGCGCACAGGGTGAGCCCAAAACCACGGCGGACAGCCGCGAATCGCGACACGCGGTCATCGCGGCGTACCAGGCCCCCAGCGAATAGCCCCATAGCGCCACCGTCGGGCATCCTTCCGCGAACAGCCATCCCGTCAGCGCGCGAATTTCGGCGATCGCCTGCGCGGTCGCCTCCGCGAACTGCAGCATATCCGAGTAGAAAAGCGAACCACCAACTCGGCGGGGACGGCGCTCAAAGTGGTAAGGCGCAACTAATAAAGCCGCATTAAAGCCTGCCCGATTGCACCGCTGGGCTATCAACGGAAAACGGAATTTGTAATTGAGCGGGTCGCCCGACCCATGCAAGAGAATAATTACCGGTCGTTCCTGCCATCGCTCGCCGCAGCGATAAAGCCGGCCATGAACGACATTGTTCTCCGTGAACTCGCATGGACGTGGCGTGGGGAAGTGGAAGTCGAGAAGCCCGTTGAATTCCACCTGCGCCGGTTGGCTGTCCGCGGGAATGAAATCCGGGCTCTTCAGGAATTCGATTGCTTTCTCCAGTCTGGGGTTGCCTGACTGCGCAGGCATCATCAGGGTCACAGCCTGAATGGCTGACCAGTCCAAAAATCTTGCCAATGGCGCGATCACATCGTCTTGGCTAGCCGGCCAGGGCTCCCTGCCGCGCGTTTGCGGATCTCCGGACTTTAAACAGGCGTATGTTCGTACCAGTGGAACTGGTTATCATACTCATGCTACCGTCGCCAGCGACGATTGCCACAAGCTCATTAATGAAAGGACACCGCAGAGGTCGCGATTTGTATTAAATGCTCCCGCGAATTCGGGCGGGTGAGGGGTCGGACGCCCGTTGTTCCGCACCGCGTGGATTGCATCGGCAGTGATTCCGCAACCCTGATTCGAAGTCGGAGCGTAGGTGGGGTTGCGGCAGGGCCTTAGGGCAGATTCGCAAAACCAAACTCCACTGAGGAGATTCTTTTTCGTTGACTCAGGGTTCAGTTTTGATAGCCTATCCATATATATGGCTAGGATATACAGCCTGGACCGCAAGTCCACCCTCTCGCTGCGCCAACGTAAGGACTGGCTGCTCTCCCAACTCAAAATCGACCCGGACCTGCTGCGTGCTTCTTTTGTGGAGCGCTTCTCCGTCTGCGGCAAAAAGAACTGCTCCTGCCGTCATGGAGGCGACAAACACGGTCCGTTCTATTACCTGACCCAATGTTTAGCCGTGGGCAAAGTCGCCAAGTTTCTTCTCAAAACC
>DATGLT010000184.1:0-4526 GCA_035294005.1 Verrucomicrobiia bacterium | reverse complement strand
GATTCAAGGTTGTCCAGCTTGAAGGCGAACGCCTCACCAGTCCCCTTCTTCATTTTGCTTTGGATCTCACGGTACGCCCACAGCCCGAACTTCCCGCCCGGGCTGAGATCATGTTTCATGCCCCATTGCTGAGGGATGTTCAGCGTGAATCCGTGCTGGTAGGCCTTTTGAATCTGCTGGCCATGAAATTCCTGCCCATGCGCCCCAGTCAGCTCGCGCCACCCCGAACTCAAACGGCTAACTTCCTGGTTTACCGCAGCCTGAAAGCCTTCGATTTCGCTGCGGGTCGCGACTTGCCCGTTGCGCTTGGCGTAGAGACCGTCCAAATCCGAGGTGAAGGTCTTTCCCTTCTCATGCACCAACGCGTCCGAACCGGATTTATTATGAACCCATTCGGGCTTGGTTTGGTGAAATTCATCCATACGCGCGATGCGCTGAGCAACCTTGTCCGGGGATCCGAATTTTCGAATGCTGATCTCCCAGCTAGCCTTGTTTTTGGTAAGTTCGACGTACATGACCCGCACGTGGGCCGCTATTTCCAAATCACTCATCCCAAAATTGCTTAGTTGGCCATGCACCTTACTGAGCAATCTTAGTTCGCCGGAGTTGAAGCCGTGGCTTTTTAGAAAAGCAAAATAATGTTCCTGTGTGACTCCTTTGGTTCGTAGTCCTGACGGATCGCGTGCGCTCGCAGGATTATTCCCCAGGCCTGCGTAATGATTGACACTATCCTCGTAGCCGAGCGGATCCGGCTCGAAGAACATTCCCGAGTACGGGTCGTAAAAGCGAGCACGTAGATAAAGTAGCCCCGCGTCGTAGTCAAAATACTGGCCTTGGAACAGGATTGGCGAACCGACATCGCTTCGAGCCAGGCGCACCGGGCTGGTGTCCGGAGTCGAACCGGTGAAGTAAACCGTGCCAACCGGCGCTCCCAAATTGGTCAAAGTGAACGTTTTCGCCGAGTTGAGGTTGGCCCACTCGTCGGACAACCGGCCTGCGTTCAAGGTCATCGTGACGGTGCCCGTGGCGGCTTGTGAAGGCACGAACCTGATCACGGAGTATGCGGGTTGCCCGGAAGGAGCAGGAACGATGGAGACGGTTCCCGTTCCGGACGATAACGTAAAGGCGTTCTGAAGGTTGCTGGACACCACGACAACGCCTCCGCCCGGACCGGGATCGCTCCATGCCGGTAGAACCGGTTCGGACATAGAGATGAGCAAGGCGCCCCCCGAATCGGCCGTGATTTGCCGCACCGCCGGTGGTGCGGCGTCCCGCCGTTCGAGCCATGGCTGCCCAAAAGTGTCGTACCATGCCCGCTCGACGACATTCCCGTTCTTGTCAGCGACGGCGATAACCGATTGCGCCGCGTCCCTCAGGTAGTAATACCTTTGCAGTTGCCCGCTAACTGAATCGAGCAGGTCCGCCGCCACCGGCGCGTCACCCCCGCCGTAATAGTAACGGGCGATCAGCTTAGGTTGCCCACCCGTGCGATCATATTCCTCAAGCAAACGAGCCGAACTGTCGTAGACGTAGCCGGAGTACGCAATCAGCTGGGCGCCCTGGAAAATCTTTCTCGAGAAACGCAACCCCCCAGCCTGATACATGTTCTCGATCGTGAGTCCGTCAGCGCGCGTCACCCTGAAAAGCCGGCTCCTGCCGTCGTGTTCCAAAGTCGCCGAGATCGCCTGAGGGGCGGGGGAATTACTGGACCGGACCCATAGTTCCGCCTGCACCACGTTGCCCAGGGCATCGGCCGTGCCGCGGCTGAATCCATCCACCGTGCCCGGAAGAAGAAACCCGTCGTGAGCGGTCCAGTTCGTTGCAAATACAGGCGGGTTCGCCAGGGGACCGCTAAGCAAGCTACCAGTCAGATAATCGAGGCCGTTGGCGTGATAGCTGTAGTTCCTAGTAAATAGGTCCGGGCCGCTTCCCGAGGCATTGGTCACCAGGACTCCTATCTGCGCGTGGGTGATGCGCTCACCGGCATCATAATCGAAGACGTCTGCACGACCGCCCCGATGAACGAACTGACGTATCTGCAGATTGTTCGCCAAATCATACTGATAACGCATGTGAGTCAGGACTGCGCCGTCAGTTTGCCGCACGACAATGCTGCCGACCAATCGCCCTCGCTTATCGAACGTGTTGGTAATGGTCATCGCAGCGCCCAGCTGCACGGAGGCAGGTTCGTTGTTCCCATGCCAGGACAATGCTTTGATGATGTTCCCGTTGGGCTCTGAAAGACCAATCAACCGGCCGGTGGGATCGCGATTTTCAGTCACCGTGATCCCCGAAGGATAAGTAATCGATTGCCGCCCTCCGTCGGGGTAGTAGCCGTAGGCTACGGTGAAATCACTGTTGCCTTCGTGAAATTTTGCCTGGGTGAGCGGGCCGGCAGGGTCGAAGGTGAAGGTCGCATTGTCCGAACTGCCGTTCTGAATGTAGGTCTCAGACCGCACTCGACCCAGCGCATCATAGCTAAAATCTTCCTCATATGGGGTCGATTGGTAATTGAGTTTGCGCTGCAAAAGCTGGCGTTGCTGATCGTATTGGAGTGTTTGCGAACCGCCCGGCATCGTAACGGCCGTGGGCATGCTGCGGGGATCAAAAGAACCGTAATTGAAGAGCGCGCCATTTCGCAGCGAGCTGTTCGTCATTCGCATGTTGCTATCGAACCCGAAACTGAAGCCGGCGCCGGGATCGCCTTCGTACACAGTTTGCCGTTCGGTGTCGTGCCGGTAATCGACCTCCATTCCATCGGCGCGCTGTTTGCGCAGCAATTCGCCAATCGCGGTGTGCTCCAGGGAGGTGGCATGGCCCAGGGCGTTGCTGATTTGGAGATAGTTGCCGTCCGCGCGCGGCAGGAACGTGAACTTGGTGCCGAGTAGGTCTCCAATGGAGACCTGATTGTCGAAGTCATCGTAGCCGTAAAAAACCGAGTAGGCGGCGCCGTCTTCCTGGTTATCAGCTTCCAGAGCACGCCCATCAGCGTCGAGCTTGACTGTCGTTTTAAGGTTGGGATCGGAGTAACTGGTCTGGTTGCCGGCAGTATCCCAGGTGGTCGTGGAGGACATGCGCGGGCCGTCAATCCCGCTGGAGAGCGCGCTGTAGCTATAAGTATACTTGGGCGAAATGACGTTTCCATGCATCGTCACGGTCAGGGTGCGACCGAGCGCATCGATTTGGTCATAAGTCACCTGCCTGACAACGCCGTACTGGGGATCGGTAACCGTGAACGACTTGACTTCGCCGCCAGGGTAATAACCGGTGCTCTCCTGGTAATCCTGGTTGCCCGTCTTGCGCAGGACGTTGGTCACCTGGTCCAGGCCGTCATATTGAAGCACGCGAACGAGGTCACCTCCTTGCGTGACTGTGGTTAGATTGTTGTTGAGGTCGTGGCCGTACTGTTCCGTGTAGTCTCCCATCGTCATCGAAACTACGTTGCCCTGATTGTCATATTGAAGGGTTTGCAGGGTCCCGTTTGGATGCAGGATGGTCTTTACGCGGGACCGGTTATCGGACGTATAGAAAGTGCTGAGCGACGTCTCGGTCCCGTTAACTTCAATGCCCGAACGGACCGTATTTGTGATAAACCCTTTGTCGTCGTACGCCCGCGTTTCGCTCCACTGTTTACCTCCGCCCACCTTCTCAATATGGTAAACAGGCCTGCCCAGTTCGTCATAGGCGGTTTGCGAAATAAGGCTTCCCCGGTCAGTTTCGACCGGTTGCATATGATTGTTGTAAAGAAGGGTAGTCGCGGCGCCGATTTGCGGAGCAATGGAAGCGGGCCATCCCAGTTGGGAAGCAACGCTGCCGTCGTAATTGTAAGTAGCAACCACCTGCCCGCTGGCGTCGCTGGTGATAAAACCGGTGCTGGAATCGTACGTGACAACGTGCTCGACGCCGTTTTCATCGACGGAATGGGTCAGTTGGCCGAGGCTGTTGTACTCGGCCGTCTTGGTTCCGACGCCGTTATAATCGATGGACTGCACGTCACGCCCGTCCGGCATCAACGTGATCGTGGTCGGGAATCCATTCGCATCCATTTGGACCCCGGATTGCAGATTGTAGCGCGCGTCGTAACTATTGGTTTCCAGGTAAATTTGGCCTCCCCGGGGGCCGGGATCTATCTTGTGCGCCAGCAGGTTCCCTCGGGAGCGGAAAACCGGGTTGTTGCTGTCGTAAGTCATCGTTTCGGTATCACCCTCGGCATGTTGGATATACCAGACCAGGCCATCCACAGTGTTGGATTGGGTTTCAGTCGCTGTAGCGCCGTTAGGACCTGTGACGGAGAGCGACACCTGGTTGCCCCGGTTATCGAACTTCCGCACTGTAGCGCTCCCATCCCCGAGTTTGACCTGGCTGGTCTGACGGGCAACTGTTGCGGCGCTATTATTGGCGGGGATCGTGTACTGATTGCCGCCTTTGCTTCCAGTGCTCGCGGAGGCCACAGGTTTCCCATTGGGGCCCGGGACGTTGACCGCCGATATGATTGGGGTGCCACTCATGCTGGCGGAAATACCCAC
>DATGLT010000183.1:0-15683 GCA_035294005.1 Verrucomicrobiia bacterium | reverse complement strand
CGCACGCGATGGCGAAATCAAATCCGCGCTGCGTCAACAAGGCGCGCAAGCGGAGAGTTTCAATGCGGCCCTGCTGCACGAGCCATGGACCATTCGCAACCAAAGCGCAAAACCGTTCAGAGTGTTTTCTCCATTTTGGAGAACGTGCCTCGCCCAGCCCGACCCTGCCGAACCGCAGCCAGTGCAGAAGCATTTGCCCGCCCCGTCCGAATGGCCAAAATCGCTCCAGGTTGAGGAGCTCGAGTTGCTGCCCAAACCGGATTGGGCTGGAGGCTTGAGGGCGGCCTGGCAACCGGGCGAAAAAGGCGCAGCAGCCAACCTCGCCCAATTCCTAAAAAGCAGCTTCGATACTTATCGCGAACAACGGGACAGACCTGACCTGCCGGGGACATCGAGGCTTTCACCACATCTGCACTTCGGAGAAATCAGCCCGCGACAGGTCTGGCATGGATTGGCCAAAGCGGCTTCAAAACGTGCGGTTCCTGGTGCGCAGTGGCGCAATTCGTCATTCGTCACCGAGCTCGGCTGGCGCGAGTTTTCCCATCATCTCCTGTTCCACTTTCCAACGACGCCCTCGGATCCATTGCGACCCGAATTTGCGAAGTTTCCCTGGCGCAAGGACGATGGTTTTTTGCGTGCGTGGCAACGAGGCCAAACCGGCTACCCCATCGTCGATTCCGGAATGCGGCAGTTATGGGCGACAGGGTGGATGCATAATCGAGTACGCATGATCGGCGCCAGCTTTCTGGTCAAAGACCTGCTCTTGCCGTGGCAGGAGGGCGCGCGCTGGTTCTGGGATACGCTGGTCGATGCCGACCTCGCTCAAAACACACTGGGCTGGCAGTGGACCGCTGGATGCGGAGCGGATGCGGCGCCGTATTTCAGGATTTTTAATCCGATACGCCAGGGAGAAAAATTTGATCCGGATGGAGCTTATGTCAGGCACTGGTGCCCTGAGCTGTCCAAATTGCCCGCCAAATATATACATAATCCATCGACGGCCCCGGGCGAAGTGCTCGTCAGGGCGGGCGTGGTACTGGGACGGGATTATCCTCCGCCTATTGTGAGCCATGCCATTGCGCGCGAAGTCGCTCTCGAAGCTTTTTCCAAAATCAAACAGGCAGGCTCCGCTTAGCTGTTAACCCGAAGTTGAGTGAGCAGGCGAGCGGGCACGGGGAACGCCGGCGAGGCGCGCGGACGCGTTTTCGCTGGGAAATCTCTTCTACTCCCATGAACAAAGGACGGGAGATGTTGTTCCGATTCAAAACGACTTTACCTCCATTGTGCAAGTGTAGTGTCATTGCCGGCATGAAGGAATCTTCGGAACCGAACCTTGCGCCTCCCGGCAGCGGGCTGCCAAAACTGGAGCTCATGGCGGCGAGAGTGATTTTCGGATGGCGATTGAGAACCGGCACTCGCGCGGCATTCAACGAGGTATTCCGGCGCGAGCGCCGGAACGTGCTGGAATTGGCCGGTGGGCTGGATGAGAACTCGGGAGCGAAGCGCGTTCTGATCAAGCGGATCCGCGGCGTCGAAGACAGCAGCCGGTATTGGTCAGTGTTCATGACGCTTGACCACCTTCAAATCGTGCAAAGCCAGGTAGCAATGGTCATTTGCCAGTTGTTGAAGGGGGTCATCCCGCAAGGCAAAGCCAGCACGGCTAAGGTCAAGCCGCGGCCAGGAGCGACGATTGCCTCCGTGAAGGAGTTTGACGCGTCCTGCGATCAGCTCCTGGCGGCGGTTGCCGAACCATCGAACCTGCAAACCGAGGCCACCTATGAGCATCCGTGGTTCGGCGAGTTGAATGCCGAGGGCTGGCACGCGCTGGCCGCTTTACACCTGGGCATCCACCGGCGTCAAATTGAGCAAATCCTCAAGGGGTTGTGAATCCGGCTGCGCAACCGGGTATTGGCCCCATCCAAAAGCGGAATCGGCCTGACCGCCTGCTTCCAAATAGGGTCACCACATCACTTGAGCGGCGCATCATTGGGACGAGAATGAATCAAGAAACACAGAATTTGGAGGAGCAATGAAAGACAGCAGCCGAGAAACCAGCAAGGCAACGGGCAAAGGCACGCGTGGAGTGCTTATTGGCCGGACTCGCGTCGGCAACCAGACTACTGCCGCGACGTCAGGCGCGCCCTCAGGGCAACAGGAGCGGCATCGGAAGTTTTCAACCTCAGATGGCAATTTTCCACGCGAAATCGCGCGCGAGCAGTGGCAGGATTTCCTTGCTGATTTCAGCGCCGAACACGATGGGTGGAACTCAGATATAGAAGTCTTCGAACCGAACCAAACTTCCCGGTTGGAAGTGCACGGGCTTCCATTCGAGGGGGTAAGCATTGATTTGCAGCAGCGCGTTACCGCCATCAGCGCGGGCGACAAGACTTCAGACCACGTTCAAAAACTCATCCCGGCAACCAACCGCATTACGGCCCTTAACGAGAACGAAATGGAAATCGAGGCTCTGGACCGCACGCGGATTCTGGTGCATTGCCATGAACCTACAACGAGGGCCGAGTGAGGAACTGCGCAGGCACGGAATCCTCACCGATAGTTAACACGATGCAATGAAAGCTGGCCCGCAGAAGACGGCCCGAACAACCATCGGCCGCAAACGAGGTCAACGGGGCCCGGACAATGGCCCCGCCGGACTCAGCAAATCGTTGCCCGGCGGCAAGCGCACCCCTCCCGCGGATCGGGGAGCCTGCGAAAAAGAAAGCTCCGTTCAGGGTAGCGAGTAGCGGCTGAACCTATCCTTCAGGCGTCCTTTTCCTTCGACTCGGTTTATTTCCTTTTATCCGATCGAGGTCGTCCTGCATTTTGCTGATTCGCCTGGCTATGGTCACCTGGAACCTCCTGGCGTCGACCAGTCTGCGATTAAGCCGCTGCATGATCTCTTGAAGCTTTGCGTCCATAACCTTCCAGTAGATAGACACAAAAGGGGCATAAGAAATTCAATTGCTCAGGGAGGATAATGTCCCCGGAACCGAGGCTTATATCGCGCAACGGTTTAGCTTATCGCGAGGCACCAGCGCGACCGGACTTTACGAGTAGTTCACTCGCGGAGGGTTCTCAGGTAGCCTATGATTGCTCCAATGTCGGCTTCGCTGAGCTTGCTGGCGAACCTGGGCATTTCTCCCTTGATCCCGTCGCGGATCCGCCTGGCGATACCCCCGTCGCTGAGTTCGAGATTGTGCAGACTCGGGCCTTCATCGCCGCGGGCGTCTTCGCCATGGCAATGCGAACAATTTTTCTCATAAAGGTCGCGCCCGGGTTTCTGTTCAGTGCCAGGGGCCTGGGGC
This sequence comes from Verrucomicrobiia bacterium, assembly GCA_035294005.1. Taxonomy (GTDB): domain Bacteria; phylum Verrucomicrobiota; class Verrucomicrobiia; order Limisphaerales; family UBA8199; genus JANXQE01. The sequence goes on along the minus strand of DATGLT010000183.1, from coordinate 12,378 downwards.
TCGGGGCTTCTACACTCGGTCTTTGAGGCGCTGGATAATGACGGACTAATAACAAACCCGAGCGCGAGTCCTAGAACAGTAATGGCAGCTTGAAACTTCGATCTCACGTGATGCGAATTAGTTCTAAACAGAGTTGCGCATTAAAAAAGCGCGCCAAATAGTTCCCCTGCCCCGCTGAAACATCACCCGGCTAACGGCGAATCAACAACCGCCAGCGTGTTCCGGCCTTGCACGAAATTGACCGTCGTGACTCCCAGAACACTGCGCAATTTTTCGGCCGGGACTTTCATGGGACCGGGTTTGGGTGCTGTTCCAGGTTGAGGCTGCGGAAAGGCCGTGGACATTGCGGTGTGGAACGTAATGTTGCCCTCCACCTTTTGGATTATCTGGTGGATGTGCCCATTGAGCACGGTAACGGACCCGAAGCGCTTCAAATAACTCAGCGCCTGTTCGCTGTCATCGGTTCCCCAGCCCCATTTCGGGTAAACCGCCCAAAGAGGCACATGAGCGAACACCACGATGGGCGTGCTGGCCGAGCGATCGCTGAGATCGCTTTTGAGCCATTCGAGTTGTTCCTGTCCAAGAACTCCAAGCCCGCCCTCCTTGATATCCATCACATTGACCAAACCGACAAAATGCGCGCCGTGGTGATCAAAACTGTACCAGCCGTTGCCTTTGGATTCCGTGCCAAACCTCTCTCGATACTGTTTGCCATTATCATTCAAAACATCATGTTCTCCGGGAACACAAAACACCTGCCGTGTTTTGCAGTCTTTGAGCACCTGATTCAAGGTGTCGAATTCTTCAGGTTCGGCCAGGTGCGTTAAGTCGCCGGTGTGCAACATGAACGAGGGAGTGTTGGGCAGCGCATTGATCCTGGAAACGGCTTCCTTCAAAGTAGCGGTCACGTCTTTGTTCGCTTCTTTGTTGAACCCGATGTGGCTATCGCTGATTTGAACGAAGCTGAAATCGCCCCTGGCAGACAAGTCTGCCGCATCGGCAGCCCGGCTGAGGGTCTGTGACCGAAGAACCCCGCCGGACAGAGTCCAAAGGACGCCCGTGCCGGCCCAGGCCATGCATTTGAGGAAACCCCTGCGGTCAACGCCGTCGTGATCGTGGTTTTGTTGGATGAACTCAGACATAATTCGCGTGATCTTGCTTTCCCGACTTTGCAGGAGCGGCAACGTGCCGTCCGTTCACCACTACAAACCGGAGGAGAGGCCGATTTATTCCCAAAGATTAAAACTTTTCTTGAACAAATCATCGCCTCCTCGAGTTCCTGTGTTCAGTGACATGGCCTGATGAGGCTCATTAGCTTTGCACTTTCCTCGGGCCCGGGTTGGAGTTACTAAGTTCTCATGAATTTCGAGGATCCCCTATCCTGCCAAAGCGGCGCGGCAGTTCGGGTTCAAGCCTGACATACCATGCTCAAAAGATTGCGTACCAGCAATAACTGGAAGTTCTTCTGCGCGCTGCAGCAAGCGAACAAGCCGCTGGCCTGCGCGTGGTGGGCAGTGCTGATCCTGCGCGGCCTGATGCCGGCGGCTTTTGCAGTGACGATGGGCGTGCTCATCGGCGCGCTGCAAACCGGAACAAGCCTGTGGATGCCCCTGGCGCTGGTCGGTGTGGTGTTCGTGCTTTTGCAGGTGCTTTCTCCGCTTCACAACGCGATCGCCAGCAACCTTGGGAGCCAAACCGCGGCGTGGCTGTACGATCAGCTGACGATTGCCTGCGTGCGCCCCCCGGGAATAGGACATTTGGAGGAACCGAGTCTGACAACGGATCTGACGATGGCACGGGACTTTGATTTGGGGATCACAGGGCCGCCTTTAAATATCTCCATGGGGTTCATCGCTTCAGGCCTGGTTGAGATGGCAGGCGGACTGGCTGCGTCGATCCTGCTGGCGGGCTATTCCTGGTGGGCGCCGCTGGTTTTGGCGGGAGCATGGTTTGCAACGCATTGGTTGCTGCGTGAAAGCGCGGTGTGGCGCGATCGCAACACGGAAGAAGTGCGCGAAGCCCAGCGTCACGCCGACTACGCTTATCGGCTGGCTGTGGATCCCCCCGCGGCAAAGGAGTTGCGGCTCTTCGGGCTGAGTTCATGGACCGTGGACCGGTTCAAATCGCGGCGGCGTCAGCTGTTTGAGCTGCAATGGCGTGCCACGCGGTTGCGTGAACGTCCGGTGGCCTGGAGTGTGTTGATCGTGGTTGCGGCGAATGTCGCCGTCTTTTCGGCCCTGGCCCTGGACGCGGCCAAAGGAGCGCTTTCGTTGTCTCAACTCGTCACGTTTGCGAGCGCGGCGGCGGCCACAAGCATGATTGGCTTCGGCGGTTTATCCTGGGCGCTGGACAGCGCGTCGGCGCCGGTTGGAGCCGTGGCGCGATTAAAGAAGCCGATGGAAACAGCGGGGGCCTTGCCGCTCCGGAACGAGCCGGCCGTTGGCATGCCGGCGCGGGAGATCTGTTTCAAAGACCTTAAGTTTTCGTATCCCAACACCGACGCATGCGTGCTTGATGGGTTCAGCCTGGTGATCCCAGCAGGCACCTCCCTTGCCGTTGTGGGGCAGAACGGCGCGGGAAAAACGACGTTGGCAAAACTACTCTGCCGATTGTACGACCCCCAGGCGGGAGCCATTCAGATAGACGGGGTCGATTTGAGGGATCTCGATGTGGAATCCTGGCGCCATCGGATCACCGCTGTGTTCCAGGATTTCATCCGGTTTGAACTATCGCTCAGGGAAAACGTTGCGCCCGGTGGAGCGCCCGACGATGTGATCCAGGAAGCCCTCGTAGCAGCCGGTGCCGCGGGCCTGGCCAACCTGGATACTCCGCTATCGAAGGGATATGCCGGCGGCACCGACCTGTCGGGCGGCCAATGGCAGCGAATCGCGCTTGCCCGAGCCCTCTGCGCGGTGAAACTCGGCGCCGGGCTGGTGCTTCTGGATGAGCCCACCGCTCAACTGGACGTGCGCGGCGAGGCGGAAATTTTTGATCGATTGCTCAAGGCGACAAGGAAGGCCACGACGATCCTCATTTCTCACCGTTTCTCAACCGTCCGCCACGCGGACCGGATTTGTGTTTTGGAGAATGGCCGGGTGGTCGAGCACGGCACTCACGACGAGTTAATGGCGCGTGGAGGGCGTTACCACACGATGTTTCAACTGCAAGCCTCCCGTTTCGGCGAGGGTGAGGAGGATGGAATGGAGCTCAATGCAACCGGTTGAAGAAATGCCGCCGGCACTGCCGTCGATGTGGCGCGCGCTCAAGCGCGGATACCGGGCCGAGCCGCTGATGCTGCCATTAGCGCTTGGGTTTTCGCTGCTCGCGGCGTTGCCGGACGCGTTGATGGCGTTATGGCTCAAGCTGCTGGCAGACGGCGTTCTTGCAAAAAACCGCCGGTTGCTGCTGGGAGCCGCAGTAGGCCTGGGGATTTCAACCGCGGGCACCTGGTTCCTCAGGGTGATTAGTGATCGCGTCCAGCGGCGGTTCAGAGACCGGTTGACTATCGCTCTGGAGTCGCAGGTGGCGGATCTCCAGGCCTCGGCAGTGACTATCGCCCACCAGGAACGGCCCGAGTACCTGGATCGCCTTGCGATGTTGCGCGACCAAGTGTTCGTGCTGGACCACATGTACATGTCGCTGTTCTCGACGTTCGGGTGGATTTTGCGGCTGGGAGTCACGATTGCGCTCCTGTGCTCGATTCACCCGGCTCTCGGGTTGCTGGCGTTGTTTGCAATTCCCACCGTGCTCACCTCGAGCTGGCGGCCGGGCGCGGAACGCAAGGCCGAGGAGGCCGGGGCCCCGGCGCGGCGGCTGGCCAGGCACCTGTTTGAAGTAGCGACCACAACAGCTCCCGGCAAGGAAGTGCGCGTGACCGGGATCGGCGAAAAACTGACGAACCTGCGCAGGAGCACGTGGGACATTTGGTATCGGAGCGTCTCGAGAGCTCGATGGATGAGCGCTGTGTTCCACATGATGGCATGGACTGTTTTCGGCACCGGCTATCTCGGCGCCGTCGTTTTCGTGGCTGCCATCATGAAAGGGTCTTCAGCCCAGGTGCTGCTGGTCCTGGCTGCGGGGTCGCGCCTTTCGGCGTATATCGGCGCAACGGTCGGGGAGATAGGTTTCCTCCGGGGTTTTTGGCTGGAAGGCTCGCGACGCCTTGCATGGCTGGAGGATTACACGGCTGCCCTGGCCGATCACGCCGACGTGGAAGTTCCAAAAAGCTTATCGGATGGAATCGTGATCGAGCATCTCAGCTTCAGCCACCCGGGCAGCGAACGCGCCGCGTTGAAAAACGTGAGCGTAAAATTGCCGGCAGGCAGCGTGGTGGCCGTAGTTGGAGAGAACGGAGCAGGCAAAAGCACCCTGGTGAAGCTGCTCTGCAGGATGTACACGCCGGATTCGGGCCGAATCCTTGTTGACGGAAGAGACCTCGGGAGGATGCCGGCGACGGAATGGCGTTCCCGGCTTGCGGGAGCGTTTCAAGACTTTTTCCGGTTCGAATTTCGCGCTCGGGATACGGTGGGCCTGGGTGACGTGACCCGGCTGGGAGATCTGAAAGCGGTTTCTGCCGCGATCGAACGGGGTGGCGCCGACGAGGTGATACAGAACCTTGGTTCAGGCCTGGAAACGCAGCTGGGCAAGACCTGGCCGGCGGGCGTGGAGTTAAGTTTCGGCCAATGGCAAAAGCTCGCTTTAGCCCGAGGTTTTATGCGGGAACATCCGCTGCTGCTGGTCCTGGACGAACCCACCGCTGCCCTGGATGCGGAAACGGAGCATGCGCTCTTCGAGAGGTTCGCGGCGGCGGCGCGAGACGGGAAGACCCAACAGGACGGGAACGGTCGAATCACATTGTTGGTATCTCATCGGTTCAGCACGGTGCGCATGGCAGACCTGATTGTTGTGATGAACGGGGCGGAGGTTGTGGAAGTCGGCAGCCATAACGAACTGATGGCGCTCGGCGGCACCTATTCAGAACTCTACAGGATTCAGGCGGCCGCGTACAGGCACATCCCGGCAAAGGAACAAGCGCAACGAAGCGAGGCGTAGCGGTTGAACGGTTTAATTCAGGACCGAAGCGACAATCTTCACTGCCCTTCGCATATCGTCCGATGTGACCATCAAGTTGGTAACCGCTCGAATGGTATCTGCTGAAACCGGCAAGACGAGCACACCATGTTCTTTCAGTCGATTAACCAGGAGTTGGGCGGAAATGGTTCTGACCCGGAACCGCACCATATTGGATTCGACGTCTCGCGGGTCCAGTTCGAGGCCGTTTATCTCAGCGAGGCCCGTCGCCAGCAGTCGGGCGTTGGAATGATCTTCAGCCAACCGCGCGCGATGATGCCGCAATGCGTAGAGCGCCCCGGCCGCAATGATGCCTGCCTGGCGCATGCCGCCTCCTAACATTTTTCGAAAACGCCTGGCCCGCTCGATGACCACGGCTGAACCGACCAGGGCCGAGCCCACCGGCGCTCCCAAACCTTTCGAAAAACAAACGCTGATTGTGTCACACGGAGCGGCGTAGTCTCTTTCGCCAACTCCGGCCGCCACGCAGGCGTTCCATAAGCGGGCTCCGTCCAGGTGCACTAGCAGCTCATGTTTTCGCGCTGCGACAGCAACCTCTTTAACCTGGTCAACCGACCAAATCTTGCCCCCTCCTCGGTTGTGCGTGTTCTCAAGGCACACCATCCGGGTCCGAGGAAAGTGCGGGTCCACAGGGCGGATCACCGCTTCAATTGCTTCTGGTGAAAAGATACCCCGCTCCCCGTTGAGACATCGGCACATCACACCGCTTAAAGCCGCCGGTCCGCCAGCCTCATAATAGTAAATGTGAGCGTTAGCCTCGACCAGGATCTCGTCGCCGGGCTCTGTTTGAGCGCGAATCGCCAGCTGATTGGCCATGGTTCCAGAGGCGGTAAAGAGCGCCGCCTCCTTGCCCAGGAGCGAAGCGGTCTCGGATTCGAGTTCCTTTACCGTCGGGTCATCTCCGAAAACGTCGTCGCCCACTTCGGCCCGCGCCATGGCTTCCCGCATCGCCGGCGTTGGTTTGGTCACCGTATCACTGCGCAAATCGATCACCTCAGGACTTGGGCAATTCATGGGATAATGATGAACAAAACCTGTGTGAACGCAAAACAAAGCAAAGGCCGAAATCGGATTGGCCCCGTGCTTTCGGGAATAGGCACAATCATTCGTGGGGCGTATGATGGCCGTCCCTGGATTTGGACGGTTCATCCCTCAAAAACACACCTTCATTTCATTTCAGCGCTCATGATCTTGCCAAAGAAGCGGAGGTAATTAAAACCTGCATTCCGTTCGAGGTCATTCAATTTTGCAGGTCTGCTCAAATCACATGGTAAGTAGCCGATTTGAACACTTAAGAACGCTCAGTCCCATTGAAGCCGCGCAAGCATGGCTGGCGGGCGATTTCGGCATTGGGGACGAACAAGCGATGATCGAAGCCATTCGCCGCGAGATCCCTATCCCTGTGTCGGACGACCAAATCGTGGATTTTTTTGCGGACGCACTGGCTGAGGAACGCACGGACGCTCAAGCCTGCCTGGAGGAGCTTCGAAGTCGATCGTGACTTGTTGATCCGACACCCCCTTGCATTCGGGCAAGCCCTTCTCGCTGCGGAAATATTCCAATTCAGTTGCGGCTTCCGTCACCGGCGTCCGAACTTGCCCAAATCGTCCCAAGGAATTTCCTCGTTCAGCCGTTGCCGAGCTCGTGGCAATGTAACTGCACAGCTGCGCGACTTTCCTGGAGTTGGATTTTCGGCAGCCCAAAGTAATCGGCCCGGCGGGAAAGACGATTTCTGACAACCTTGTGCGCGGGCCGGATCAGCTCGATCATCAGTGAACCGTCAAGTTGCCCAGCTCTTTTTCATACAACCGCAAATGCAAACCGGGAATGGCAAGGTCAGCAAAATCCTCATCGTGGACGGTTATCCAATCTTCAGGCAGGGGCTGGTTCAAATCCTCTCGCCCCACCACGATGTTTCCGTCTGCGGTGTGGCTGCCACAGCCGCACAAGGTGTGGACGGGGCATCGCGGCTGAGGCCGGACCTGGTTTTATTGGATGTTTCATTGCCCGACCGCAGCGGGCTTGAGGCGATCAAAAAGATTCGCGGAAAACATTCTGAGATGAAGATCCTGGCCGTCTCGATGCACGACGAAACAGTTTACGCACCCCGTGTCCTGCGCCTTGGCGGGAACGGGTACATCATGAAACGCGAAGAACCGGCCGAAGTGCTGTCGGCCATCCGACGGGTGCTGGGTGGGGAGACGTACCTAAGCCCCGCCATGCTGGCTCGAAAGAAATCCAAAATCCCAAGGTCCAGAGAAATCCGACCGCTGGATGCCCTGACAGATTCGCAGCTGGAAATTGTGGAATTATTGGGCCAGGGAACGACGTACGCTGAGATGGCCGCAAGGCTTGGCCAAAGCGCTTTGGCGATAGTGAGTGAATGCGAAGCCATCCGCAAAACTCTGCGGCTGCGCAGTGAAAACGCCCTTATCCGATACGCAGTCCATTGGCTCGAATTGGAAATCAAGTAGCGGAGCGGGCGCGGGGTTGGAGGCATAAAAAATGTTCAGCTCTTGATAATTCGCCTGATCCTAAAATGGGTTCGTTCCGAAAAACACGCATTTGGTGTGAAAACAGTCGATGAGAGGAGCAAAGTTTGTGCGAAACCATAGGAAAACCTTGGTTTTCGTGAGTTGTCTGTGCGCGCATGGACCGGGTTCGCTGCCGCGAAAATTGGCTTCGATTGGGTTTGTTTATACATGTTTCTTCTGGTCAAGGGCCAGCCCGATTGGCCGCAGCGATGGATAGATGAACTTTGAGGGACCATAAAGAAGCGCAAGTTTACCGCGGGTCCTGCGCCAAAAAGGAAAAGGACTGCTTTTTGCCGTGTTTGCTGGCCTGGCAAGCGAGCCCGCGGTTGATCAGATCAGGAATCAAGTTCGCGTAGAGGTCATTGGGTTTCCAAGAATTTGGCCGACCAGGTTGGGATGCATATCGGCCCGTGAGCTGACTCTTTGAGAGCGTGATCCAACCATCGTGTCGAAATTCGGGGGACGCAAAATCGCACCGAATCCGCGTCAGCAGAGTATCGGCGGCATTTTGGGTCAGCGTCTTGTGGGCGCTTGCATCCAGCCAGTCGGCGGTGCACAGGCAATGGTCTACGTGCGCGATGGCAAACTCGAGGACTGACGCACTGATGGTCCCATCCCAAGACTGCCGATCCTGGTTAGCCCAGACGCAGGCCGAAAAAATCATAGCCACCTTCTGGACCTGGCGCGGAGCGCCGTTAAGACGTGCCGCGCGCGCCTCATCGTTTTCGCTCTCGAGCAAGTGGCGGTTACGGCGCTGGTATGAGTCCCAGAGGGCACTGGCCTCGCCGCTGAAGGCGCAAGGCCCACGGAGCAGAGCTATGTTCTTTAGTTTATTTGCGAGCTGGTCGAAGTGCGCCTCCTGCGGGTGAGGCGCCAGGGAGATAAATCGCCCGTGCTGCCGCGCGACATAGAAAAGGAAACGCCGTTGCAATCCCGAAGATATGCCTCGGCCGCGCAGCCGGCAGAGGTCGAAGGTCGCACCCAAAAGGACACTCGTGCTGGTCTCGTCAACCACCCGCTTGCCTCCCGAATGTTGATGATTACTACGATTCTTCTCAAAAGACTCTGATAACGGCTTACAGTCGTACAAGTTTAGGAAAACTTGGCCAACTCGCTCGCCGTAGCCGCTCGTTGTCCAAGTCCCCAAAATAGGGTTGGCTTCTGCGGCGATTAATAACTTGTCGGGGCATCCGATGCCATTTTGGTCGAACTCATTAAACAACGACTCTGAGCTGCAAGCATGGGGCAGGAATTGCTTTTCTGGGATTATTCTCCGGGCCAGTTGCTCGGCCAGATTGATCGCGCTTGATTTACGGTCCCCGGATTTCCCGCCCAGCATTGAGAAGAGGTTTGGGTAAATTCGCTCTTGGCCCCACGGGAAATAAATCCCTCGAGCCAAACACGCAGCAACTACGGGCAAAACCGAACCGACCAAAAAACTGTCTGCGCTCTCGACCTGCTGACGGGCGTAATCAAGGTATTCGCTCAATAACGATTCCGGGGGAACGATCGCCTCTTCGAGCGTGGGCTGCCCAGTCGAATTTGTCGAATTTGTCGAACTCGTGGACTGAACCACCTCATGATGGTACGGCGATTTCCCGGCCGCTGCTTTTGTCTGCGGCGGGCTCTGTTTTTGCACTTTGCGGGTTCTTCGACACGAGGCAACGGCGGGCTCAACCGAAATGCTGACCCTCGAAGATCGCAGATGCCCCTTGGCATTTGCCTCCGGACCCGCCGGAAACAGCCGAATGGCGGCTATCTGAATCAGGTGGTCCTCGACCCGCAGAGCATCATATCCCTGGGACGCCAGGGACTTGATCACGCGTGCAACGAACGAGTGACCGGCACCAATCGGATCGGCAACTGGGTCCGCGCGGAGTAGAGGCTGCAGAGCCCGATCCTGGTTCAAGATCTTAAGCACGCGCTGGTACCGGGCCAGTGCGAGAGTCTGACTGTTCATTTTCATGGATTTTTCCTCGGTACCAGCTTAGAACACGCAATGAGTCGAAGGCCGCCAGGCTTGGACCACATGCACGATCTGTTGCACGAGATAAAGTTCTTCGGCGTTAATGCAAAGATCGAAGAGCGCTTTTATCTCTTCGTTGGAAAGATTCCAACTGCCCTCGTCCAGGCTGCCAGTCGAGTATTCGCGCCATAGTTGTCGTATCGCGGGGTGGTTCTTCAATTTCAAAAGCGCGCGTCTCTCGACCTGACGAACGCCTCGGATCGACATTCGCAACACCCTGGCAACTTGCTCCTGGGTGAGCCCTTCCCCTTTGATGAGATCGGCCCGCAAGGGCAGTTTTTTGGCGTCGCTGCCAAGCTTGGCCCGTTGAATCCGCGCCTGTTTTTCCCAATAGCGGGCCTTTCGCATCGCTGTCAGTCGGTCGGGGGTGCCGGTCGTGCGCCATATCGTGCCACCAAAGGGACCGGTAAACGCGGCCGTAAATATTTTGCTGCGGTGGCTCCGGTGGACGCTCGCTTCGCCCAGGAAGATCTCCCGAATAGGGTCCGCCTCGATCATTATCTTCACGAGCAGATTGGCGCCTTTTGTGATGTCCGCCCGCGAGTAATCCCGGGCATTGAGCAGCCCCGCGGCCGATTCGGCTGCGAGGAACAGTTTATTCAATTCGAATGTTGATTTTGTCATGACCTATATACGCTGGTATGGTTGGAAGTTGCGCTGGGCTTCTTTTGACGCGCCCGAAGGTGGGGCGCCGTCTCAGAAATGTTTACAGTGTCGCCTTCCGGACGAGCGCCCCCAGGGCTCTCCACAAGGCAAGTTCCGCGGTCGGCCGAAATCCAGGGACCTTTTCGCCTGTTGCGTCTTGGACACATCCGAGATGTTTAAAGAAAGCCTGGGCTTTGCCCCCTTGCACCAAGAGCTGCGCTGATATGCGGCCAGTTTGCACCCAGTCCGCCGGCCGATAGAGGAATTGCTCGAACAACTGTCGCCAGTCGGGCACCAATTGTCGCAATGGCTTTAAGGATTTGGCCCAAAAATACTGAGCCATGCCCCGCTCGATCTTGAACCCCATTTTGCGCAAGATTTCCCGTTCGTGCGGAGGAATCGCCAAGATGCGCTCCCTTAGCTCGGCGCACTCCCATCCGGGTAAGTTTTGAGCCTCCTGACTGGGGACAAAATCCGGGTCCCGCAGGTAAACTTTTGTCGAGTTGTCCGGCGCCTGCGTTCTGGCCCGCTTGCAGGAGGTAACGGAATCGGCCGGTCTGGATTGCTGTGAACGAACGTGCTTTCTCATGCCATTAGATACACGCTCTGGGGCGGGAAGATGCGGAACCTAGATCACACCGATCAAACTTTGAGCGGTACTCGGGTAAGTAATACATATGGCATCTTTGAAACAGATCATTGCAAATAAAAAGAACGCTACGCACAGCACCGGCCCACGGTCTATCGCGGGAAGGGCGCACAGCTCGCGCAACGCGCTGAAGACCGGCGCATACGCTAAACTCATGTTGCTAGTCGACGACGACCCCAAAGAGTTTGGGCGGTTGCGTCTTGAGTTTTACCGAGAGTGGCGGCCGGTCGGTGTTACCGAACGCCTGTGTGTCGAGCGGCTCGTGGCCATCACGTGGAGGAGCCGCAGGTATTACCGGGCAGAAGCTGGCCTTTTCGCGATGCACCGGGATTGCCCAGGCGGACAAGGCGGCGTGGCGACGGCGATCAATAAAGACGGAGTTGAGACCCAGGCTTTCTCGCGGCTTTTGCAGATGGACGCGGCCGCTGATCGAAGCTTTGACCTAGTGGTCCGGCGCCTGCAGCGCCTCCAAGCCAAGCGTGCGAAGCGCTCGGGCTTGAGTGGACACTCAGCGGAAACCGCAGAGCTGACATCGGGGTCAGAAGTGGCAACTGGTGCTGAGGAAAACCAGTTTGATTACCCGCAGATCTGATCCCACACGCGGGCTGTGGCTTTCGGCAAATTCGACAAATTCGACAAGTTCGACGCCTCCGGAGGAGCAGTCGGCCGAAAGCTTTGGGCCATAGTTAGCGTTCATTTGATAGTACACCAAATCCAGGTATCCCTCCCGCTGAGGCCCGAGATGCAGCGCTAATCCTTAATGGGTCCCAGACCTGTTGACGCCACACGACTCCCAGCGTTATGGTCTATGCATGGTGCCATTAACCGTGGAATTGCCGTCGCAGCAAAGTCTAACTGAGCAGAATCTTCGTCGTTGGAATGATCTTCTTTCTGACCCAAGACTGGCGCGGCTCCAGGAACGCATTGAGACCAACCGGTTCGGACACATCGTTGTGGGCACGCCTCCCTCAGCGCGTCATGGCAGTTATCAATTTAGGATCGGCGTTCTGCTCGACCGATACCTGCGCGGCGGAAGGGTTATCACCGAATGCCCCATCTCGACCGCGGATGGAGTCAAGGCAACCGATGTTGCCTGGGCCTCGCCCGAGCGTATGCGCGAGTTGGGCGCCGATTCTTGTTTCCCGCACGCGCCGGAGATCTGCGTCGAAATTCTTTCCCCAGGAAATACCGAGGCCGAAATAAGAGAAAAGACGGCGCTTTATTTTGACGCAGGAGCGATGGAGGTGTGGCATTGCACAGATACTGGTAAGATGATTTTTTTGCGCCGAGGTGAAGCGCAAACCCTCCATAGATCGCAAACCTGCCCTGATTTTCCGGCTCAGGTAAATCTTTAACTGAAGATCAAGAGGCCACGCGCTCAAAGGACAACCATGTTGGGCATTAGCGCACTTGCTAGACGGTTTGGTTTAAAA
>DATGLT010000182.1:0-2416 GCA_035294005.1 Verrucomicrobiia bacterium | reverse complement strand
GAAAAAACTGGTTCGTTTGGGTGTTGATATGCGAATTGGAAACGATGTGCACCCCGCTTTGGCCGGCCTGGCCGTTAACCGTGTTGGCAAATTGCAGCGACTGCTCTTCAGCGGGAACATCCGAGTTTTCGCGCTCGAATTCCCGCAAGCCCGAGGTATACACGTTGGTTTGAGCTATCTCCGCCTCGTACCGGGCCAGCTTTCGCTGGGCATCGGCCATTCGTTGATGAACCGCGGACAGGTCCGAAAAGTGAGGAATCACGAAAAGAAAATTCAAGACGATGAAAAACAGGAACCCGAACCCCACCACAACCCGCTTTTCGAAAGGCCTGAGACCGCTCCAGTAACTGCTGCTCATTGGACCTCCGAACGTTTGAGCTCCAGGCTCAGTGACCAACTGGCCGTAGCACCCTGGACACGGAATTGAATGCTCTCCCCTTTGTTCGGGTCAAATAGGGGCTCTCCGGAAGCCGTCGTGGCTTTTCGCATCTCGCCCTCGAAGGCATAAAGCTCTTTTGTGGCGTCGCCCGGGGCCGTGCCAGCGAGGTTCAAACGGCGTCCGTCGCTGAAGTTGAGGCTTTCGAGCGTCATATTCTCCGGCAACAACCGAGCGGTGGTGCTCCAGCAATCCAACCCGGCAAACTTAAGCTCCTTGCGTTCTTTGAGGACTTTATAGCGGTCGCGCAATTGGATGGCGTTGGTGTAAGTGGGTCCAAGCTGCGCCACCTGCTTTTCGACAGCGTCGGTGCGAAACGTGGCGTAGCCCAAAGTGCCCATGTAGATGGCAACGCCGAGCAGGTACAGAGCGCCCAGGGCCAGCAGCCCGCGCATCCAGAGTCGATCGACAAACTGTTGCTGATAACGCTCGGCGAACTCCGGAGGCATCAGGTTGGCGCGCGGTTCCGTTTGCGCGGAGCGCTTCGCTGTCAATGCCGCCAGTTCCCGCGGGGGGCGCGGCGGCAGAACCTCTATCGGTTGATCCAACCCCGCTCTAAGCGCGGGTTCCCAGTCTGCCGCGCCGACATCCGCCACCAAATGCCATTCCGGAGGCGAAGCCAGCCAGCCGTCCATTTCACCGGCCCACGCCATCTGCAGCAGCTGCTCTTTCAATGACTCGGGCCGATTGGCCGCGGGCATGGTCAGCAAATCCAGGCTTTGCAACACCCCTTTGTACCACCAGGCCACAATCGCGGTGTTTTTGCCGGCCGCAGAATCCGGATAGATCCAGGCGCCGTCTTCGGTAATGGCGGTGGTCTGCAATTGATCCAGCAACGGAACTTCGAGCCGATCGGCAAGATACCCCTGCCCTTCCAGCAGCCCTAAATATTCTTCAACCCGGGTCCTCTCGACCATGGTCACCACGACTGTCTGAAGATTGCCTTCGATGTGCGGCAAGACATGAATGCTCCAGGCAATCTGCGCCACCGGCATTGGCGAGATCTTCTCCAATTGAAGCTCCACCATCGCAAGCGTCTCGTTGAGGTCGCTGCGCGGCAATTGAATGACCCGCAAAAACACGCTCTCCGGCGGCAGCCAGGCAATGTTCAGCTTGCGATTGAAAAACGATCGCCAGTCCTTGGCGACCATGTGTGAAGGCAATGGCTGTCCGTCCAGGCAGGTCTGCTCGCGGTTCAAAATGAACCCCGAACCTCTCGCATCGAATTGCCAAAGCTGACGCGCTTGGGGTCCGAATTCGAGAACGTTACAGGAACTGATCGTCCCGCCGCTGAGCCCACGGGCTTTGGCGCCAAGCTTGGACGAGGTCACTGGAAGAGTCGCTTGCGGTGCGCGCGATTTTGCGACTTTGGCGCGGACCAGGAAAATGAGAGCGACGCAAATGGCCGCACCCACGATGACCTGGTAAAACACGGGGGAACTGCGCCACCGATTCAATGTGTTCAGGAGATTGGCACTGCGGCTGCCGGAAGGGGCGCTTGCAGCGGGGGCATTGGTGCCGCGCCGCGCGCCCGCTGCTTGCGAAAGCGCGTTGGTTCTTGCGCCTGGGCGAAGCGGCAGATTCGTCCTGGACCCGGTCACAGGCGCGCCGGGAAGTGGGTTGGGGGCGGCTTCCAGCGGGGGCGCCAGCAGCGCGAGCCAAAGCCCGAGAAACGCCAGCAACGCAGGTAATCGGCGGGAAATCATCTTCCGTTCAGCTCTTCACCCACACCCCGGCCTTGGTGTCTTCCACCAGGGAATCCAGGTGTTCTTCGATTTGAGTGACGCGGAGGACTTCTTCGATGGTGGTCGACCCGGCTTTGACCTTGTTCCAGCCATCGGTGCGCAGGGTTCGCATTCCGAATTCCATGGCACGCTGGGCGATGGTCGACGCCGCAGAACGGTTGAGGATTAGCGGCCGAAGCCCTTCATTGAGGATCAGAAGCTCGTAAATACCCATTCGGCCCTGGTAACCCAGCTG
>DATGLT010000181.1:0-23510 GCA_035294005.1 Verrucomicrobiia bacterium | reverse complement strand
TCTCGTCCCACGCCTCGAGGACCTTTTCACTGAGACGAATGGTAACGAATGCGCTGCGTCCGCTCAGCGTGGGCATGCCAATGTCAGGCACCTGAACGCACGTGCCCGTGCTGATGGACTGCCAATTCAAGGCGGGGTTCAGCCGGCGGATCAGGTTGGGGCTCGATTGCGCCTTTTCGGAGACGAGTTCGAGGATTGACTCATAATCGAGCGCGGACTGCTGAGATTTGGCCAGCCACGTCTCTCCAACCGGTTGGAGACGCGCGAGATCATTGGAGCTGATGACATAGGTGGTCATCGGAGCGGCAGTCAAAAGGAGGTCTTGTCGAGTGGCCTCGTCGAGTTCTCCGGTAATAGGCAAATGCCGTTTCGTTTGAAAAGCAGCGATGGCCGAACGCGTCTGCGGTCCGGGGACGCCGTCCAGTGAGCCCGGTGAGAGCGCTTGCCTGGCGAGGGCCAGTTGCAGCTCGAAGGCGTTGCGCAGCGGCCGGGGGTAAACTGCCGGCAGGTTTTGGATGGAAGAGTCCGCGACTGCACGATCTGATTGATTTGCAATAGACGGCACGGAGGCGGGTGGTCTGGTTTGTGGTGCGGGCGATGGTGGAGCATTTGACTCAGCTTGCCCGGGCGTAGGGGGTGCTGCCGGTGTCGGAAGGCCCGAGGCCACGGGGCGGTGGAGCAAAGGGTTGCCTGCCCGCCACAGCCACAGCAGTCCGCAAAGCGCCGACGCGATCGCCAGCCAAAGGGCCCAGGCATTGCGCCGCTTGCGTTTCACGATTCGAGAAACACGCGCTCTCCACCCCCGCAACTCGCTGGGGCGGAACCCCGGCTCGCAGGGCCACCCTTTCCGGATTGGTTGCCAAACGACGCCGTCTTTGGGAGCGCCGTCCGAACAACCAATGGCCTGAGTTCCTTGAAGCGTGGCATCGCACGGACTCTATCAAAACCCGGTCGAAAGCTTCAATTGACATGTTTTGAGCGGCTGTCCCCGGGCGCGAGGTCAGGCGGATTTTCGAAATTTTTTGTAAGGTCGGCACCTGCTCTTCCGTTTAATGAAGTGAAGGCTGGCGGTAGGTCGCTGCGGTGGTCGAATTTGCCGGGCCGGAGCCGAGCGGTTGGGAGGGGGCCGCCGCTCGCGCTCCGGACCCGATCCTTCAATCGGTTGCAAGTTGTTAATGGAGCAAATTTTGACTACAAAAACTCCTGATGCATTGTCGGCCGGAATTTGCGATACTGCGTACCTGGTTATGAGAACAGCGCAGCCACAGCTTCGCCAGGACCGGGCAACCCGCGCATTCACCCTGATCGAATTGCTTGTGGTCATTGCCATTATCGCGATCCTTGCGGCGTTGTTGTTACCAGCGCTTTCAAAAGCCAAAGCTCGCGCCCAACGCCTCCAATGCGCCTCGCAGCTTAAGCAATTGGGGGCCGCCTTCCAAATTTTCGTCCTCGACCATGAGGACAAGTATCCTCCGGCCGCCAATCGAACCGGCGACTACATGTATCAATTGACCTGGGACGATTACATCCACCGCAGCATTGGCGGAACCGATTCGGATGAAGACCTGGAACTGGGAATTACAAATCCAAACAAGGTCCCCAGGATACTCAAATGTCCGGCCGATCAAATCCAGGTTTCAATCGGCTGGGGCCAATTTGCAGCCAGGAGATCTTATTCGATGAATTTCGCCGGGTCAGCCACCGGGCCACACCCGGTCTTACCGGACCCCAAATTCGGCGTGGGGGTGTACATCGCCAATAACGACGGGTCGCATCCTTCGTGGGAACCTCCCGGCTATAAATCCAGCGTGGTAAAGGATTCCTCGGGCACAATTCTGCTGGCCGAGGTTCCAAACGGAGAAAATATGGCGGGCAACGATTGGCCGTCCTTCTGTGCCGGGCCGGTGAACTCGTCGGGCAATTTTTCAGGCCTGACGCCCGACTGTTTTCAAATCGGATCCTCGACGTATAACTACGGCGCGGCGGAGTACGGGCTTCATGCTTTCCGTTTCAACTACCTTTTCCACGACGGGCACGTGTCGACACTTAAGTACGTCGATACCATTGGATCGGGGACAACGAATGCCCCGCGCGGGATGTGGACCATGGTTGCCGGGGATTGAGACTTCGGCCGCTTCAGCCGCCATCTCGTTCAGATTTGAGCGTCAAACGGTACCCGATACCCGGCTCGGTTATGAACAAGGCGGGCTTGGTGGGATTGGCTTCCAGTTTCTCTCGGAGGTGCGCGATATAAACGCGGAGATAGTGGGTTTGATCGAGATAATTCGGCCCCCAGACCTCGCGCAGGATCTGTTGATGCGTCAGCACTTTCCCAGCATGCACAACAAACAACCGTAGCAGCGCATATTCAGTCCCGGTCAGTTTTATCTCGTTACCGGCCCTTTTTACAGACCTGGCGGTAAGGTCGACTTCCAGGTCACCCGTTCGGAACACGGCTTCTTCGGGCGCAGGCAACCCGTGACGCATCGCCACGCGCAAACGCGCCAGCAATTCACCACTCCCGAACGGCTTGGTTACGTAATCGTCCGCCCCGTGGTCCAGGGCTTTTATTTTGTCCTCTTCCCGGTCTCGAACAGAAAGGACCAAAACCGGCACACGGCTCCATTCGCGCAACCGCGTAAGAACGGTCACCCCGTCCATGTCCGGCAACCCCAGGTCCAGCACCACAACATCTGGACGATGTTGGGCCGCCGCAGCCAGACCTTCCTGTCCAGTGGCAGCTTCAATCACCCGATAGTTCGTGGATTCGAGACAAACTCGGAGCAGACGTCGAATCTGCAGTTCATCGTCGATCACCAGCACTGTGGACTTGCCGGAGTTATCGCCCATTCCATTTCCTGGCGCGCGGTTGAGGTCTGGACCGGGCGGGCATCGCCTCTTGCCGGAAGTTGCTTTTCAACGCGGGTTGATAGCGCGCCGGCTGCCGCCTAGTTGTTGAGGTCATTTCGTTTCTGAATCGGTTCGGGCGTGGTGGGGTATCGCACGTCCGAACGAATGACGAAAGTCTATTCAGCGGTCGCCCCGGACGCCACTTCAATTCAACCGAACTCAGTTGTTGTGCGGGATACGTACCGTGCCGCCTCCTATGAATTCGCGGACGACGGCATCGCCTGGGACCAGGTCATAATTGGAAAGCGATTGGGCTGAGACCGGTTCGACCGCCTCGAGAAGTTCACAGATGCGGCTGTAACGCACCTTGGCATCCAGGAAACCTGCATACGGCGCAAAATCCTGCGGGCGCGGCAGGCATCCGGTTTCGAGCGCAAAGCAGGCTTTCAGGACCGGTAGTTCAAACCCAAAGCCAGTGTTGATCACGTGGTCAGCCAGCCCGCGCAACGGCAGGATGCTGTACAGTTCACCGGAGCGGACGTAATGCCAATGAAGAATAGTCCGGAGCGGGCTGTGATTGCGGTGGCGGGCGTCGCGCAGCATGCGGCGCATCAAGCGCATGTCCGATGAGCAGACCAGCCTGGATGAGCCGGGTTTGCCGTAGTACATGCCGGGTTGAGCGTCGATATACAACCGGAACTGGGCCGAGGGCTCGATCGATTCTGTCATCGGGGGATACAGTCCATGCAAACAATCCAGCAAGAGAATTTCGCCGGGCTCAAGTTTCAATTCAGCTCCCTCGACCCGGCGGCCTTCTTTGAAGTCGAAAACAGGCTTGGTAATGGTGCGGCCCGCCAGCAAATCACGCAGATGCTGGTTGAGCAATTGAATGTCCAGCGCTTCGGGCGTTTCGTAATTGCGGTCATTGATCCAGTCTGTCGGGTGCTCGACGAGCGACCAAAAATAATCGTCGAGGTTAAGCATCACGAAGCGCAACCCGTGTTTCTGCAATCGCTCGGTGAGTTTGACGGTCGTGGTCGTCTTTCCGGAGCAGGTCGGGCCCGTAATCCAAATCATTTTTAAGGGGTTGTTGGATTCCAGTCGTTTGAACAGCTTTGTCGCCGCATCGTCAATCGAACGTTCATAGAGCTCGAGTGCCTCGGCAATTACCGGACCGAGCCGGCCGGCCCTGACTAATTGATTCATCCCCTCGATGTTCTCGCAACCGCGCTTCGAATTCCAAATAACCTGCCGCTCAACTTCGGTTGCGGGAACGCCGTTGCCGATGAATTGCTCGCTCGACAGGGCGCCCTCGCGGAGCCAGTGACGTCCCCAACGGTAGCAGGCATAGGCGTCCGCCGTGTGTTGAAAACCGTGGCTGCGCAGCGCGTGCAGGACCGCCTCCTGGATCTGTTCAATCGTCGGCGGGAAATTGGCAATCAGGTGGCGCGGATTTGCGTTGAGCAAAACCACGACCGTGTCGCCCACAAATTCCGCCATTTGTTCGTCTGCAGGCCAGGCATCAAAGAGCGCACTGTTAATGCCCGGAAGAAAATCCTGGCGAAAACCCCCGACGGATTGCGCCGCGCGCAAAACGGCTCTGACAATCCGGGCGGTGTCGAACCGGAGTAGGGCCCGGTTCCGTTTCTGCACTTTGACAATCCGATTCTCAACGGCCATGGCGGATTCAGTATTACCTTGGCTGGCACCTGAACAAAGCCGTTTCGTGAGCCAAGTTGGACTTGTGTTCCTCCGACCAACCCTTATGCTCTGCCGGATTCTGGAATGTCTGAAGTTAAACTAAAAAAGGGCGAACCCGTCGAGAAGGCGATTCGCCGGCTGAAAAAGAAACTGGATCGCGAGCAAACGCTGCAGCAATTCAGGTTGCGCCGGCGTTTCGAGAAACCCAGCGCCAAAAAACGGCGCAAGGAAAAAGCAGCGCGTTTTTCGGCGATGCTCAAAGCGCGTTACGCCGAAGATTAAAGCGTAGCGGTTGCGCTCTTTGATCCTCCCCACTTTTTAGGCTCACGTCCTGATCGGTGGCGGGGTGACTGTGCCTTCAGAAAAACCATGCGTGAGGCGCGGCGTGTCCGGCTCAAGAAAAAAGGGATGTTGTTGCGACATTTAACACCGCCAGGCACACCTTTGCCTGACCGGGGTCGGTTAGACAAACAAATCCTTCCGTGAGTTTAGGCACCGGTTCGCCCCGGAGCTGGGCAGGGCACCGGTTCTGTTCGGCTCGCGCCCATGTGGGAAAATCTTTAAACCCCGCGTTTTGAATCTGCCTCCGATTAACCAGTCTGAACGTGCCCGTGCGGCCGGGAGCCACATTTCTCATCAGTTCCAAAGTGAGGCGTCCCATGGTGTACCTCGGGTTGATTTCCACAATCGGTTTGAGCCGATTTTGTCCTTTTGCGGTGCGATAAACAAAAGCATCGATCCCGATCGGCCCGCGGTAGCCGGCCTTCTCCAGTTCCGGTTCCAATAACAAACGGATCTTTGAATAGAGTTGGTGAACTTTGAGCGCGATCCCGGGCGAATCCGGAAAAAACCGCTGCAATCCAACGGAAACGCGATTTCTCCAGCCGGGTTCTGCTGAGTTTCCTCGAAACTGTCCCTTCCAATCATTGAACAAGCCGGTGTAGCCGACGAGCTTCAATCCTTCGGCATCCATTTCCAGTTGGACCGAGAAATCCAACACGCGTTGAAGCCAGGGTTCCACAATGAGCTCGCCGCCTTTATCGATCGCCGAAGCGATCCAGCGCGCCTGGCGATCCGAGAGCTCGGGTTCAAGAAAGCGGATTGCGTTATGGCCTGCCAAACCGATCGCTTCTTTGATGACGATAGAACGATGCCCGGTCTCGCGAATTCGTCTGATTAGCAGCTGGGTCTCGCTTACGCTCGATGCTGCCACGCCCCCTTCGTCGTTGGTGCACAGCGGCGGCAGCTTCTCCTGCGCGAAACGTCCGTGGCCGCACTCATCTAGAAACCTGGTCAAGAACTCGGCAGCCCATTTTTTGGAATAAAGCATGGCGACGGCGCCGTTAAAATAATTAGCGGGGCGCGAACTTCCTTCGGAGACATTGGAAATCAGCGGCGAGAGGACCTCCAGGCTGTCGGGGCTCCAGGCCCAGGGACGCAACCCGCCGAGTTTGCGCAAGAGCAGGGCTTCGGGAACGACGGGGCCTGGTTTGAGTTCGACGAATTCAGGCACTATCCAGCCTTGCAGCTTAAGTCCGCTGAGAAATGAAACGGACGGTCGCCTGGTCACCAGGACGATGTCATCCTGGCGGCAGAGGAACTGAGGCAAATTTTCGAGATCGTTTTGGAGCTGTTGTTGGTATGCGTTTGGAGTAAACGCCTTGCCCAAGGCGATGCGGCCCTCCGCAAAAGGATTGAAAAGGAAAACGCCGGGAGTTCTGCCTTTGGATTGAGCATAGACATTCAGTTCGTCAATGAACTGCCGATCCAGCCCGGCTTCGATTCGGCCTTCCAGGTTGAATACGGGACCTTTTGCGCGTTGCGCGGACATCGGGAAGCGCAACGCCTGGCAAAAGGCTTCCCAGTCACTGCGGGCCGGGTCCTTCCATTTCCGGAACCATTTCAAGCCGTAGGCGACGTGGCCAATTTCGTCCCGGTAAATGCGCTCAAGCAAACGCGAGGTCTCGATGTCACCGACATCCGAAAAGCCCTTGGCAAAGTAGCGGGTAAAATCAAGGTTCGCTTGCTCGAATGTAAGGCTCAAGCCGGCGAGGTAATCGAGCGGACTGCGCATGGGCGCAACCGCGCGCCAAAAATAGCCGCTGACGGGCAATTCCCCAAAAGTGACGCCGCACTGCTTCATCCGGTTTAGGTACCAGGCGGTGTGTTGTTGCTCCTGCTTCAGAGTGCGCAGAACGCCCTGGCGAAAATCAGCGGGCGCTTCAGGAAATCGCAACAAGACCAAAGCCATTAACTCAGTCGCGAGCAACTCATGGTTGGCAAAGAAATGCAGCAACCTCCCGCGTTTGTCGGCGTCTTCCAACTCCTGAAGGCTGGGAGCTTGATTCTTTCCGGAACGGCTTGTCTTGAAGCGCAGTTCGCGGGGTCGGCCAGGTGACACGGGTGTTTCCAGGGCTGGGCCTGGACGGTCATCTGTCAACTCGGACGGGCAATCGAGTTTTTCGTCTAAACTTGAGGAGAACAGGATGCGCTCTGCAAACTCTCGCAATTCCATGACTTCGGATCAGGGTAGCACAAGGCAAGGGTAGATGGAATCCAGAGGATCGGTGTCGCTGGAATTTTCAATAAGTTATCGTGACAGTCATTTGGGTCGTACTTGGGGGCAGCTCTACCCAGTCGTCATGAAAATCTCGGGACGGTTTGCCGTTGATCGTCACAGTGCGAATCGGTTGTCCATCCGGCGTGCGGAAACGGAGGCGAATCCCCTTGGGTGAGTTGCGCCGCGGCGGTTGAAGCTCGCAGGTGACGACTCGATTGCCTCCCGTATACAGCAAACTCATGGGCCCGAAATATGTATGCGCATTGCGCAGCCCGCATTTTTGCCCCGGCCTCAACCATTCACGCGGCACTGCTTGGCCAAGGAGCAGCCGGTCATTCTCTTCGCGTACGAAGATCTCGCGCAGCCAACCGCAGGCGTTCGATTCATCCGAGGTTTTGAAGTGATCGCCGCGCCAATCTCCCATCTCAGGAAGCGCATGTTCCGTGTTCATATGAACGTCGGAAAAATGGCTTACGGCAATGGCGTTAAACATCGCGCGCAACGCGTTTTTTACGTCATCACGCTTCAGGTACGGTTCGACATCCAGCAACAGGCAGGCTTGCATCGACATTCCCCCGCGGTCGAACCAGTATTTGTCAAATTCGTTGAGCGTGTAGCCGTATTGATTGGAGAGAAACAAGTTATCCTCGTAATCCTTGAGAATCCACTCCGCCTCGAGGGAATGCGGGTCGAGAGCTCCGGTGATGAGCAAGTGGATGGCGCCCTCGAGAGTCTCGCAAATCCAGCCGAAACTGCGGCCGCGGCGTTGCACATACGAGGGAATGTGTGGAACAGCGGTTCCGTCGCGCAATGCGACTACCGGAGACCGTTCGGCAGCTTTGCGAAAATTCCGCAGAAGGTTCGCGCGATACTCGTCGGCCGCTGCCCGAATCCGCCGCGCCTCCGGATGCTTTATTTGTTCCAGAGCCCAGGCGGCCGAATCGAGCCCGCGCCAAGTGTAACAGCTGGTCGAAAGCCATGTCCACCAGTCGCCAATATCCTCCAGGGTTCCGGGGGGAAGGAGTCCTCGCTCGAGTTCGTTCCGATTGGCTGTGCGTCCGGTTTGTTGAACGATCCAATCTGACGCCAACACAATCCCGGGGGCGGCCTGTCTCAGCCACACGTCGTCCCGGGTGAACCGATAATGTTCGGCCAGCATCCACAGAATCCATCCATGGTGTTGATTGTAACCGCCGGATTCGTAACCTCCGGCGCCGTACAGCACACCGTTATGGGATGAAAAATCACCCGGCAGCCCCATGGTGCCCTGGTAATGAAGCCATGCATCGAGACATTCCCGGGCTTCCCGGTGGTAGCCACGCCGATCCAGGTCCACCACCATCATGCACGACTCGTTTCCGTACGCGCCGTAGCTGAACGATCCCACTCTCGCGAAACGCCTGGCCGTATTGGGCTCAAGTTCACAATTAATCAGCAGGTGGCTGGCATCCGCTCGAAAAAAATCGTTGAGAACCGGCTCCGGAGAAATCAGCTGAGTCCCCTCGTCCATACGGCGTTGCCAATAACCGGCCACCGCTTTCCGTTCGCGATCGAAATCGAGTTGGCTGAGAGCTTCTCGCTCGGTTTGGCCCTGAAGGACGACGTAGGGAATCTTCACGAGCACCGTTTTGGATTCGCCCGGGCTCAGGTCTCCCGTCCATATTGGATCCATGGAGTTGCTCTGTGGTAACGGAGCGGCAATGACCTGCCCGCACAGGTATTCGCCGGACCAAAGGAAGCCTTTGCTATCCATCCGAAGCGGCTGATTGGTCTCGCCCCAACTATAGGTCATGGGCAACCGCGCGGTCCTGGAACTCCTGGACGTGTTCGTGATGACGAATCTCATCATACATACGACGAACGAGTCCGCCGCGGGCACCGGCCCGGCCGGTTTTGTTCCGTGCAGACTGGTGACGAACGCCGTTTGAGTCACTAGCAAGCCATCGTTTGTCCAGGTGGTTAGGCAGACAGGCAGCGTGCTGTCCTGGAGTTCACGGGCGGTCGGTTGGCCAAACGAACCGAACGAAACCCGGACAGGCCCTTTTTCGAGTTTAAGCCGCGGAGTGTCCGCGCCGGGGCGCGCCTCCAGGAAGTTGTCATTGAGTCGGAACCGGATCGTCCCGTCGGCCTGCAGAAGAAAACGTTCCCGGCCTCCATCCAGTCCCAAAGGGAAGTAAATGCGCGATTTCTTTGGGGGCATACCTGACCAGGCTTTGGTCCAGGTTTGCTCAGGCAGCTCGCGGACCCGGTCGTACAAGCTTTGTCCTTTGAGGGATCGCCGGTCGGCTTCAACCGCTGCGTAATCTCGCGCCTCGTCGCCCACCGAGACTGCGACCCCGAACTCGGGAAGAAACAAGGGTCCCTGCTTGATATTATCCGGCGCAAACGTAAACGTGTTTGTCCCGACTTGAACGCTAACCAGCGTGCGGTCAAACGTGTTCGGATCAGGGTTAACCGTGCAGATACAACGAGTGCGCGTTCGGCCTGGGGTTGTCTCGGTTTGCTCGATTTGGCCGTTGAATGCCGTTACGCGCACGTTGGAGATCGCCGGATCTTTCCAGGAAAGCACCAGGTCGCGCGACTCGACGGTAGAATCAGTTTCGACGACAAATCTTTCGATTTTTTGGGATGCATCCGCAGGAGCCACCCGCAGCTTCAGGCTATATCGAAAAGCCGCAGGGTAATCCTTGAGGTTTGGGAACTCCCTTGCGTTCACCGGATGAAACCTGAACGCCACGGTGGAACCATTCACCGTCGCTTCGGCATCGGCTACGCGCCACCCGCCTTGGAACCAATTGCCAAGTTCCATCCAGCCAACATCTCCTCCTCCCGGCGCCCGGTCCTTGGGCAGATGCTGCTCGGGCCAACGGCTGCCCCAATATTCAAGGTGAACTTTGCCCGCTTCCACCGGGCCCGAAAAGGTCACAATCACGGAATGGATTTCACGGGGATCCTCCCAAATCAGTCCGTTACCTTCGGGTAAAATTTGGGCGAACGGCGCGGCGTCGAAAGCAGCCCCGAGAGACGTGTTCGCTTGGCCCAAGGCTGAGGCTATCGCAACAAGCGCAGCGTAAAGAACCCGAGACAAGAAACTCGCAAACGTGCTTCTTGGCTTGGCAGCCGTCGGAATTCCTTGGTGCGGTGAAACGAAGATTCGTTTGTAACGATCGACGAACTCGGATTGACACCGGCAACCGCGCAGATCGGAAGAGAGGTTTTTCATCGCGATTTGGGATCCACGAGCCCTTCGCGTTGAACCGAAACAACGTTGGACCCCAATCGTAGTTTGTCGTCACCAAAGGCGTGGAACACCCTGATCTTCCGCGATGCGGACAGACTCTTTCCGTCCGTGCTTCGCATCGTAAACAAGGCGGGTTCATCGAACTCACGTCCACCCCAATTAAGGGAATAGAAAGCGACGAACGCTGGGCCTTCGGCCAAAAAGCCCAACGGCGGGAGACGTAATTGACCGCCAAATCTGCAAGGACAAAGACATTCGGCGTCACTGAGGTTTACCGTCACATTAACCTGCGCCGTTCCTTCGCCGAAGGTGGTGCGTTGGATTTTTCTGTCAGGCGTTATGAATTGGTGGCTGGTCATTGGCAATTTGGCTGTCAGCTCGTTCAGAGGCGAAAGCACTTCGTAGGTGTTTTTGATGAATCGATCGGTCTCGTTCATTCCGGCGGCCCAGCCGTTTTCCGCATGGGTGAACACGTCGAGACTGGGGCCTGGCGCGGGGAGGGTATTCGCTGGCTGGAATTCAATTCCGTTCGTAAGGACGATCAGCTTACCAATGAGGTAGTCCCGATTTTGGCCACGGCGTTCCTTCAACCGGGCGCGAGTTCCTGTCGCGGGATCGTATAATCCGGTCCTAACTTCGACCGGCCCAACGATATTTTGTGGAATGTCTACAGTAAAAGGCCCCTGGCTGACATTGCCCGGCTTCCATTCCGAAGTCGGCGGGTTGGGGCGATAGTTGTTTTGAAATTTGATAGTGCCTGCGGAGTCCGTGAAATGAACGAACGCCTGCCAATTGCTCGCCAGCGGTTCCTGCACTCTCCAGCGGTAAGTGACTTGAAGCTGGCGTGTGCGGAGCGGGACGATCTCAGGTTCGAGGGGTGAGATGTCGAGCGTGAATTCCTCGGACTGGGCCGATTTCCAGTACAGGTGCGGCGGGATCGAATGATAGTTCAATGGACGCGCGAGGCTGATATGCTGCAGCACATATTGGCCGGCTTGCTTGGGATCGTAACCGTATTTGCCATACATGGCGATGCACTCGCGGTATACGAGGTCGAACAAGGGAACGACGACAGCGCCAAGCTTGTCGGGCAACGTGGCATCGTGATACGAACGGCCGCTCACCCCGGTCAGGCCTTCAAAGAAATCGGCATGAGGTATCGCCCATTCGCGACCGCACTCGCTTCCAAACACGCCGAAGACCCCTCGGGCATAATCTGACAGGGCCTGTTTCCATCTCATGTCATCGGCGCGGGTGAGTGGGTGTTCAGGATCAAAACACTCCTGCAACCCGGCGGCGTACGTGGTGTCAATAAAGTAAGCATTGGCCCTGGAGAGTTCCTTCACCGCCGGCAAATTTTGCGGGCGCTGCGCCAATTCAACAGCCATCCTGGAACAGGTCAAAAAAGCCAGTCCACCCGCCCAATGACCTCCTCGGGCGAGTTTGCCATCGGGGGTCTTCATAACGAACCGCTCATTCCAGGATGGAGAATCCCGGTAAATGTCCTGGTAATTGTCATGCAGGCAAAACAGGTACCCCTGTTGCATAACCCGGCGCGCGCAATCGGAGAAGGCGCCATCGCCGCCGCATTCCGGGGCGGTCGGAAGAACATCCGGGTGCTGGTTGTCGTAACCGCGGTGAATCCATCCGCCAAGAGCGAACAAGACCCGATCGAGTTGCAGGTCTCTTTTGAGGTGTTCGGCCAGTTCGGCCACATCCTTGAAGGTCCAGTTGGTGCGGACGGATTCCTCTTTTGTGCTCTCCTCGTTCATCCGCCTGTCGAGCGCGCTCCAAAGCTTGATGTTCGCCGCGCCGAACAGCTTGGAGCGTTCGGGATTCGTTTTGAGCTTTTCATCCCAATTGACGAAGAATCCTCTGCGCTTTGCGACCTCCCGATAAGCTTTGGCAATTCCGACGTAATCCTCTTTGCCGAGGAAATGTAGTTGGAATGATTTCGCCGTTTTTGTGAGCACCAGTGCGGCGGCGACGGTTTGGGCCTCGCTCTCCCAATCGCCCTTCCGCACTGTGCTTCTCACGTCGACCGCCACATACGGGTCGTCCCATGTTGCCAGTACTGCCGAGCGGTTCTGGACGACGCCCAGCATTTCCATATGGCACCCCTCGTAGGCGTAGGTGTCGAAACGATGTGTGAACGCGATGCCGCTATCGGCAAGGATCAAGAGCCCCTCCCGCGCGGGCACAACGACGTAACCGTGCCCCGATCGCGTGGCCTCAAGGAGTTGGGGCAGCGGCGAAAAGCTTTCAATGTCCAGACCCGGATCCGTGTCATAGCTGATTTGTAACGCGCGCGCCTCCGGCAAATAATCGAACTGTACCCGCAACGCTGCCGGATTGTTCGTTATGGGGTGAAACACGGCGAAAAAACCTGAGTTCTGTGGTGGGCGGAGCAATTCGCAGCTCTTGAGCACGACCCGGGAGGGTTTTCCAGCGATTCTTAAGGTAACGGCGCCAAAACCAGAGCCGTCCCAAGTAGCTCCACTCGACTTGTCCAGGATTTCGCAACGGCCTGTCGCCGCGGACATTGTCACTTTCAGAAACGGATTATCGATGCAGCCAGTCGAAATGCGGCTATCCGCCGCCAGCACAACGAGAGCGCTCAGGCACAGGATCCCGCAGGCCCACAGGCCGCCCCAGGACCGCGTCGAAACCCTCGCCAATGAATCCGCGTCGGCGAAGCCACGCGCCAGGTTCAGTCGCTTGATTCGTGAATGGATGGCAAGTTGCAAAGTCTGTTTGGAAAGCCAGTTGAAACCACGAACCGCGTTTGTCTTCAATTGGCTGCTTCCATTTTTTTAGCCCAGTTTTCGAGAGATTCGGTTTCGCTGGTATTTGAAATCCCGGCTTTGCGGGCCGTTTCCAGGAAACGTTTAAGCAAAGCCGTCCGGTCCTCGCCTTGAACACGTTTCCGGGCCAACATCACGTATTCAATTGGCAGGCGGGCTACCTCTACTCGAAACCGGATCTCATCGTTTTCAGCGGCCCGGGCAGCTTCATCAAAACAGCTAAGAGCTCCGTCAAGGAACGCGTCACCCAGGTAGCTCGGCTTTGGCGAGTCGAAGATGTGGGCATGCGCTTTGCCGCCACGGACCTGATTTTCCAGGAGGTCCAAATACGACTGGACCTGTGGGGCGGCCTTGCCGTAGTAGGCCCGCAGGAACTCGGCCGTGTCTTGTTTCAGGTCCGAATTGGGATTCCAGAGCAGCCTCGCCAGCAGGTAAGCCCGCAACGGCCCCATTTCTCCCATCCCGCCCGGCGAGTAATTGCCTTGCTCGAAGAGCCCTTTAACGCCGTGCTCGACATAGAACTGAACGTTTGGTTGCAATGCGTCAAAGTTTGGAAAGGGCTGCTGGTAATGACCGAAGTTCGGTGTGTAGTCCCAGATGTAAAGTTTAGGAGCGACCGGTTGCCAGGCGACAATATCCTCACGGAACCGCTGATTTTCCGGCGAATCACACGTCGCGAGCGGATGAGCAAAACAACATTCGATTGAGCACAAACGGATGATGACGTTTTCGCGGGGTCGAACGGTCTTCGGCGGTTTGCGAGTATATTGATATGCGAGCGTGTCGATGCGGACTCGGGGATAGTCCGGTTTGATGTCCTGGGCGATGGCGTTGACAAACCGGATCAAAGACGCCGCAGGGCTGCCTTCCTGGTCGTCGAACGCCTTGCATTGCTCGCATCGGCACCAATTGCGAGTGTCATTCTGTGAAACGCTGATGATGGTGGCTTCCGGGTGCTCAACAATCCATTTGCGGACATTTGTGATGGCCAGCTTCAAAACATCCGGGTTGGAAAGGCATCGTTGCACGTAACCGTCGACCCGTTTTCCGTCAATCAGCGGAAAATACTCGGGATGTTCTTTGTAGAGTTGGCGGGGAACCAGTTCATCCATGCTGTGCACAAAGGGGAAATACACCACGGCGCGGCCGCCGTGTTTTGCCGAAAGGCCGTAATGCTCACCGTTCAGGCGATGACGAGCCGCGAAATCCGAGTTGCGCATCATTTCGGTCCAAAACACCTCGCGATATTCAAATGCCGGCACGAAGGTTTGTTTTAGGCCTGCGAGGATGACCTGGTTTGTTCGCGGCACATATTCCAGTTCCGGGGTGAACCACCGCACGCCGAGCTTGTCTTCAAGGAGAGAATAAACCCCGTAGAGTGTCCCCCGTGGCTGGCCACCGACAATGATCAGCTTGTTACCCCAGGTGCGAAGCTCAAAACCTTCCGACCCGAGTCTGGCGAGATCGATGTTCAGTCCAAGCTGCCTTGAATGCGCGTTGTCCCCCAGCAGGATCTCTCTTTGCCTGCGTTTGAATGGGGCGGTGTCCTGCACCACAGGACAATCGACCCCCGTCATTGCCTTGAGGTAATGCTGCAGTTCCTGGGCTGCGTACTGTTCCGATAGAATCGTCTGGGCAGAAATGACGATAGGGCAGGGGACTTTGTCGGCCGAAGACAATCTGAATTCATCCTTTGCGCAAGCCATAAAGCTGTTCAGAATGACGATCCCAATAAGGGCTCTGGAAAACCAAACGGACGCGCGACCTAAGCGAGCCAAGTCGGCCGGCCCCTTTGGGTAACGCCGTGGCAGAATCAGTTCCATTGGTATTTCCAGGTTCTTGCCTCCAGTTGGACAGGCTTATTGCCCACCCGCACCGAAACGGGTCCATCGTTGAAATTCTCGACGACCCAACTGCCATCGGTGAATAGGTACCATGCGACTTTTGCGGGTGCGACCAAAGAAACTTTGAACGGTGCCAGGAGCTTTTCGCGTAACGGGTTTAGGTCGGTTTCTCCGAGCAGCAGGAGTGACTTAGGGTCGCCCCTCACAGCCAGGACGTGCACGTTGGACCGGCCGAGTGAGGACTTGTCGTGAATGGCATTTGCCAGGCCGTCCGTGATGAGAACGGGCCTTCCGGACTCGACCAGGCGCGCGAACTCAGCGTTAAAGGCCGGATCTTTCAGGGCGTGAATGGAAAAGAAAGCAGCGGACGCGTTGGTTGGAAACTGGTGACACGGCACGAGAGGGAAACCGAGCATGCCTATGAAATCAAACACCCTGGATTCCGATCCGGGGTGGCTGTTGGCCGGCTTGTAGGCGGCGATGCCATGAATGTCTCGGGCGCGGACCTGGGTTGCTACTTTGAACAATTCAGGGATGGCCGCTCGGAGCGCCTGAACGTTCTTCGGCCCGGTATCGCGAAGGAGCGAGCTGTACTCGAAGAGCATCGATTCAGCGGCGCCGCCTAATATAGTCTGCCGGGCCTGTTCCAAGTACGTTTGTTCCGTAGTCCCGTACGGGTCATACCAACCGCCACCGCATTTGGGCCCGCCAATGCCTCCCAGCCAACGCATGATAAAGTAGCCTTCGTATTGCGGTGTCCCGCCCCACTGCTTGTCATTGTAATCACGCGTCTCGGTCCCGACCCAGATCCGGTCAAAATCCGCGGTCTCCCGCAGCACCTCGTAACCGCGCACGTGGAAGTTGTCGTACCATTGCGGGTACTTGATTATCACTTTCACCTTCGGGTTCACGCGCCTGGCCGGGCCAAGCACTTTATCTTCCGATAAGCGGACCATCAGTTCACATCGGTAGTTTTCCCAGTTCGTCCCACTGACGGGGTACGTTCGATCGTCAATCCGGACGGCACCTGCGCGCCGGGCCGCATCGCATTGGTCGCACGCGCAATCGGTGAACCAAAAATCATCGATCATGATCTCATCAAATAACCCCGCTGCATATTCGAAGATCGACTGCAGCTTCTGCTGCGTAGCCCCGTCCGTGTAACAGCAGCCGACTTCTTTCCACCCGGTCGAAGGTTTGCCAACCCTTGTGGTGGTCACGCAACCCGACACTTCGAATCCCGCGGCGCGCAATTTGTCCCTGGACGAAATCAGGGTTGCGCGCTCAGCCGTGTAACCATCGCGAAACTCCTCGATATAGACCTTTGTTAGGGCCGTCTGTTTGCACCAGGCGATCGCAGCCGCGATCCCATCCTCGGTGGAAAGGTATTGCCGAACATCCTGCGCTGTGAACAACGTCGAAAAACGGTGCGTTGACGCGTTATCCCTCGCGACGTCCCACAACTCACGAGGGGCCGAGCCGGCGGTCTCCTGGCCAATTACGGACTGGATGCAAATAAGCCACGCACCCAGGGCCGGCCAAACAACAAGGAGCAATCGCTTCATGCATACTCCTTATTGGCTTCCCGCCCCTTCGACCTTCATCCGCATGGCGTATAAGCCTTTGCTCGCGGTTATGAACAGCGTCTTGCGATCCCGCCCCCCAAAACAGACGTTCGCTGTCCAGGGTTCGGCCACGGCAATGTGCTCAATCTGTTTACCAGTCCGATCGAATACGGTCACGCCGTTGCCGGTAAGATAAACATTTCCCTCTTTGTCGATGGTCATCCCGTCGGAACCCAACTCGCAAAACAATGCTTTGTCTCGGAGCGAGCCGTCCGGTTGGATGGAATAGCGGTATGTCTTGTGTCCGCCAATATCAGCCACAAAGAGCGTCTTGCCGTCCGGTGTCCCGATGATGCCGTTCGGTTGCTTGAGGTCGTCAATGACCCGGGTCATCGTCTTTTCATTGGGTGCGAGGTGGTACACACACTCGGGTGATTCCTTGGGGCCGCGTTTCCAATAATCCCGCTGGTAATAAGGGTCGGTGAAATAAAGCCCGCCGCCGGGTTCGAGCCATATGTCGTTTGGCCCATTCAGAAGTTTGCCCTGGTAATCCTTAATGACAACCGAGACCTTTCCTGAGGGATCGATTTTCCACATCTCGTTTTTCTCGTCGGCGCAGGCCCAAAGGTTTCCCTTGGAATCGAAACACAGGCCGTTGGACCTTCCGCAAGGCTGTTTGAATGTGGATAACTTTCCCTCGGTGCTCCACTCCAGGATGCGGTCGTTCGGTTGGTCGGTGAAGAAAACGTTGCCGTGAGCGTCGCACGCGGGACCCTCGGTAAAAGAAAAATCGCCGGCTAACTTCTGGAGGGCGGCGCCTTGAGCGATCACAGGGCTCTGCGCGTCTGAAACTTGGGCGATAGACAAAAGAGCCAGCAGAAGCGGAAGGGTGGTTTTCATAAGTTCAGGTACCGTTGCGGGGCCAGAAAAGCAGATTGGATTGGGTAGTTCAAGCCCACAGAAATGGGCCACCGAACGAAAAGGCCATCACCCTCGCCCCAAACGAGGATGATGGCCGTGCGTGTACCCCTGATGAAAAATCAGATCACTGCCGCTCTCTCGACCAATTGGCCTTCGCAAAATGTGAGGTATTTCAGCAAAGACTCGATGCCAATCATGCGAATGGCCGCTACCCGCTGACCGGGCTGCCGCAGGGCCTTGTAATGGACTAGCCGTTTGCCTACCTCGACGATGTGCACGTAACCGGTCTCGATCTTCCAGAGTTGTCCCGGTTGCAAGCTCCGGCCGCGTTCCGTTGCTTCAGTTTGCATATCACCTACACAGACACCGCTGAGGGTGTTTTGTTGCGAAAAAGCGCGTTACAATTATGTAATGTATTTGTAAGCCCGCGAACTTGTCGCGGAGTCCTCACCGGTCCCGCCGAATCGTCGAATTCACCCCGATCCGGCCGTGGCAGCCGACCGCGCCTTGGGTTGACAATCGGGCCTCAGGCACAGAGGCTAAGGCGGTGACAACCGACGCCCACCCGCCATTTCATATCCGCTTTGGGCGATTCATCACGCACGCGCCGGTACTCCTGTCCAAGCACCTCTGGATCTGGCCGCTTTTAGGTGCCTTAATACTGGGCGCGGTTGGGTTATGGGTCCGCGACAGGGTCGAGGGGGCCACACGAGCGGAGTTGGCTTCCCGACTCCAAACATTGCTCAATGCGGATATTGCGGCGCTGCGGTTGTGGTTTTCAGAAAGACAGGCCGACGCGCGCTCTTTTGCAGCCGACGTGCGGATTGAGGAATCCATCGGCAAGTTGGTCGACCTCGCCCGGAGCAATGACGTGACCGAGGAGTCCCTTGCCAATTCAGAACCCGCCCGGACCCTTCAGCTGTACTTAAAGCCTTTGCTGGATGCCCACGAATACCTCGACTACATCGTATTGAGCCCTGACAGGCGCATTTTGGCTTCGCCCTACCGCCGCTTGGTCGGTCATCCGGCCCCGAGAAGCTACGATATGTTCATGTGGAGATCGTTGAGGGGGGAGTTGGCGGTCTCCCGGCCGTTCGCTCGCGAGGCCACCTTAAGCCAACGGGCTGAAGGTCCTTTGATGTTTGTTTCAGCACCGGTCAAATCGCCGGGAGGAAGCATCATTGCCGTTTTGGCGGTGCGCATGCGCCCGGAGATGGAATTCAGCCGGATATTTTCGGTCGCCCGCATGGGCGAGACCGGGGAGGCCTATGCTTTTGACCATCGCGCGGTGATGCTGACGGCGTCCCGGTTCGACGACGAGTTAAAAAAGCGCGGGTTGATTCCCGACTCACCCGAGACCACCGCGATTCTGAACATGCGCTTGATAGAACCTATCGTCGGGCCGGATGGGCGACTGGTCCGCAACACCTCTTCGCACGATACGCGTCTGACCCGAATGGCGGCCTCTGCACTTATGGGCGAGGAAGGCTATGACGTTCAGGGTTACCGCAACTATCGCGGAGTCCAAGTGGTCGGAGCGTGGAGTTGGCTCCCGGAATACGGCATGGGCGTGGCCACCGAGGTCTCCGCCCACGAAGCCTTCCGGACGCTGAACCTGGTCAGGCAAGGGTTCATCATCCTGTTTCTGCTGCTGGCCCTGAGCGGCGTAGGAATCTTCGCATTCACTTTGTGGGTTGAAACCTTGCAGGCGTCGCTTCGAAAAGACGCCCTTGCATTACGCCGCCTCGGCCAATACGTGTTGTTGCAGGAAATCGGCAGAGGCGCCAACGGAATGGTTTATCGCGCGCGCCATGCTCTGCTCCGCCGGCCGGTTGCGATTAAGCTGCTCAGCCCGGACCAGACCAATGAAGACACTGCGGCCCGCTTCGAGCACGAGGTCCAAATGACCAGCCAGTTGACCCACCCCAATACCGTCGCCGTTTATGATTACGGCCGGACGCCAGAGGGCCTTTTTTACTATGCCATGGAATTTCTTAGCGGCATTGATCTCGACCAGCTTGTCCGCAAATTCGGCCCGCAGCCCGAGGGAAGGGTGATTTACATTCTGCGCCAGGTTTGCGGCTCGCTGGCAGAAGCGCACCGCACCCAACTCATCCACAGGGATGTTAAGCCCGCCAATATTTTACTCACACGCCGCGCCGGCCTGTGTGACGTCGTCAAAGTGCTCGATTTTGGGCTGGTCAAAGCCAGGCACTTGCGAGCGCCCGACAGCGCATCAGCCAACGCGGTGGTCGGCACGCCGCATTTTATCGCCCCTGAAGCAATTGAAACCCCCGACGCCATCGATGCGCGCAGCGACTTGTATTCGCTGGGCGCCGTTGGCTATTGGCTCCTGACCGGACACACCCTGTTCGAGTCGACCGAGGTTCCGATTCTTTTGGACGGCCACCTCAAAAACATGCCAGTGCCACCGTCACAGCGCCTGGGTCGGCCGGTTGATCCTGAATTGGAAAAACTGATTATGAGCTGCCTGGCAAAACAGGCCGCCGGTCGGCCCTCCAGCGCCGAGGTGCTCGACGAAGCTTTAGGGGGTTGTCCCTCTGCCCTGGAGTGGACTTCGAAAACAGCGGCAATATGGTGGGACGAACATGTGCCGGGCATTGATCCCGCCCCCGCAACCGCGATTGCCGAAAAGACGCTGGTAATCGCAAATCGCAGTTAAAAACGTCGTTCCCGGGTCATTTTCAGGCCGTTTCTTCGAGGAGGTTGGGGGAGTCCTCCACTTTTTGCGAGTCCATGCCGCAAAAAAAGGTTAACTTTTGGCAACCCCAGTGAAGTCCTCTGCCCGCGTTGGTTACAGATTATCAGCGTTTGAAAAACACGCCGATATGACATCGAACAACTCGAATTTCGCGGAACCGAACCACGCTCATTTCAAGACACTCGACGGCAACGAGGCTGCAGCGTATGTGGCCTACCGGCTCAATGAGGTGATGGCGATTTATCCAATCACGCCATCCTCCCCCATTGCCGAGTGGTGCGACCAATGGGCATCCGAGGGCCAGCGCAATCTTTGGGATACGATCCCCTCGATCATCGAGATGCAAAGCGAAGGCGGCGCAGTCGGGGCGGTGCATGGCGCGTTGCAAACCGGCACCCTCAGTACCACCTTCACCGCTTCCCAGGG
Source organism: Verrucomicrobiia bacterium (assembly GCA_035294005.1). Classification (GTDB taxonomy): domain Bacteria; phylum Verrucomicrobiota; class Verrucomicrobiia; order Limisphaerales; family UBA8199; genus JANXQE01. The sequence continues at coordinate 2,876 of DATGLT010000181.1, read as the reverse complement.
ATTGCTGCTGATGATCCCGAACATGTTCAAGATTGCCGGCGAGTTGCTGCCGACGGTTTTTCATGTCACGGCGAGGTCTGTTGCCACCCATGCGTTGTCGATTTTCGGCGATCACAGCGACGTGATGGCCTGCCGTTCGACCGGATGGGGAATGCTCTCGGCGGCGTCCGTGCAGGAAACAATGGACTTCGCCCTAATCTCGCAAGCTGCGACGTTGCGTTCGCGCATTCCATTCATCCACTTCTTCGACGGGTTCCGAACCTCGCACGAGGTTTGCAAGATCGCGATGCTTTCCAACGGCGATATCGCGGCCATGGTGGACGATGCGTTGATTGCCGCACACCGCGCTCGCTCCCTTACCCCCGACCGGCCGGTGCTGCGTGGAACTGCGCAAAACCCGGACGCGTTCTTTCAGGCGCGAGAGGCGTGCAACCCGTTTTATGCCGCTTGCGCGGATATTACCCAGAAAGTGATGGACCAGTTCGGGGAGCGGGTTGGCCGCAAATACCGTTTATTTGATTACGAAGGCGCGCCCGATGCTCAGCGGGTTGTCGTTTTGATGGGTTCAGGTTGCGAGGCAGCCCATGAAACCGTCGAATACCTCACCGCCAGGGCAGAGAAGGTAGGCATCATCAAAGTCAGGCTTTACCGGCCATTCGACACCAGGCGCTTTATCGAAGCTCTCCCTGCCACGGTTCAGTCGATTGCGGTGCTGGATCGGACCAAAGAGCCTGGTGCCGGCGGCGAACCGTTATACCAGGATGTAATCTCGGCCCTGTGGGAGGGCCATGCTAATCAATGGGGATCTCTCAAGACGCTGCCAAAGGTCGTGGGGGGACGTTACGGGTTGTCTTCAAAAGAGTTTACCCCGGCCATGGTCAAAGCCGTTTTCGACAATCTCAAGAGCAAGGAACCAAAGAACCACTTCACGGTTGGCATCAAGGACGATGTTTCGCATTTGAGCCTGGACTTTGATCCTGCTTTTTCGACGGAGCCGGACAGTGTTATCCGGGCCATGTTCTACGGCCTGGGCGCGGACGGTACCGTCGGAGCCAACAAGAATTCGATCAAAATCATTGGCGAGGAGACGGCAAATTTTGCCCAGGGTTATTTCGTTTATGACTCCAAGAAATCGGGTTCGATGACGGTGTCGCATTTGAGGTTTGGACCGCAATCAATTCGATCGAGTTATCTTATTAGCCACGCGAACTTCGTGGCCTGCCACCAACCCATGTTTCTGGAACGCTATGACATGGTCAAATACCTCGTCCCGGGGGGCACGTTCCTGCTCAACACGCCATTCACGAAGGAACAAATTTGGGCGCAAATGCCAACACCTGTCCAGGAGGCCCTTCTTGCAAAACGAATCCGGTTTTATGTGATTGACGCCACCAAAGTGGCGCGCGAAAGCGGCATGGGCGGTCGCATCAACACCATCATGCAGGTCTGCTTCTTTGCATTGTCTGGGGTCTTGCCCAAAGAAGAAGCGATTCAAGCGATCAAGGATTCCATCCGCAAGACCTACGGCAAAAAGGGTGAAGAAATCGTTCAAATGAACCTTAAGGCCGTTGACAACACCCTCGCGCACCTATTCGAAGTCGCTCTGACCAACAAGGTGAATGGGACTGGCGATTTTCTCCCGCCCATGACCGGCAACGCCCCGATCTACGTCCAAAAAGTGTTGGGTTCCCTCGCGGCCGGACTCGGCGATGACCTGCCGGTCAGCGCGTTCCCCAATGACGGTTCTTTCCCCACGGCAACCGCCCAGTATGAAAAGCGCAACCTGGCGCTTGAGATCGCGGTTTGGGACGAGGCGGTATGCATTCAATGCATGAAGTGCGTGGCCATTTGTCCGCATGCCACGATCCGCGCAAAGGTGTACGAACCCAAAGACCTCGTCGGCGCACCCGGTATGTTTAAATCGACCGAAGCCAGGGCGCCAGAATGGAAAGGGATGAAATGGACTCTCCAGGTGGCGGCCGAAGATTGCACAGGCTGCGCTTTGTGCGTGGACGTTTGCCCCGCCCGCAATAAAACCGAAACGAAACTCAAGGCGATCAATCTCAGGCCGCAAGCTCCCCTCAGGTTGCAGGAACGGGACAATTGGGACTTTTTCCTGCGCCTGCCCGAGGCGGATCGGCGCAAGCTCAAACTCACGACGCTGCGCCAGCAGCAGGTGATGCGGCCCCTGTTCGAATTCTCCGGGGCATGCGCCGGATGCGGAGAAACGCCGTATCTGAAAATGGTGACTCAACTGTTCGGCGATCGGATGATCATTGCAAACGCCACCGGGTGTTCCTCCATTTACGGTGGAAACCTGCCGACGACTCCCTACGCAGTCAACGAGCAGGGCAGGGGCCCTGCCTGGTGCAATTCATTGTTCGAAGATAACGCGGAGTTTGGCCTTGGATTCCGGGTCTCGATTGATAAACAACGGGAATTCGCAGGTGAACTGCTCCAGAAACTTGCCGGCAAAGTAGGACAGGACCTGGTGTCCGCAATCCTAACGGCGGATCAAACCACCGAAGCCGGAATCCACGATCAAAGAGAAAGGGTTGCCGCTCTTAAAGACAAGTTAGCCTCGATCCATTCGCCGGAGTCGAAGCTTTTGGTCAGTCTCGCGGATCAACTTGTTCGCAAGAGCGTCTGGATCGTTGGAGGAGACGGATGGGCCTACGACATTGGTTACGGCGGACTCGACCACGTTCTGGCCAGCGGCAGGGACGTGAATGTATTGGTCCTGGATACCGAAGTTTACTCAAACACGGGCGGGCAATGTTCCAAGTCGACACCGCGGGGCGCGGTTGCAAAATTCGCTGCCGGCGGCAAGCCCATTGGCAAAAAGGACCTGGGGCTCATCGCGATGACTTACGGCC